>JAFZFO010000005.1 GCA_017555845.1 Bacteroidaceae bacterium
AGAATCTCTGATGCCATAGCTGCAGAGTGAGTCATACCTGAACAACCGATTGTCTCAACAAGAGCCTCCTGGATGATACCGTTCTTGATGTTCAATGAAAGCTTACAAGCACCCTGCTGAGGAGCGCACCAACCAATACCGTGTGTGAAACCTGAAATGTCGGCAACCTCCTTAGCCTTGATCCACTTACCCTCTTCTGGGATTGGAGCAGGACCGTGGTTAGGACCTTTCTTCACAACACACATGTTTTCTACTTCGTGTGAATAAACCATAATTTTTATATGTTTAAAATGTGAAACATAATCTCTTTCAGTCTGCGAAGATAGTTAAAATTCTATCTTCAGCAAAGGTTGCGGCGGTTTTTTTGCTCTCGTCTGCGCGTAAATAATAAAAATATATAGTATAAAATATTTATTAACATAATTAGGGGCTTTGTTTGCCATTTTGTTTGTATCTTCGCGGCTGAATTTATTTTTTGGAAAATTATGAAATTGATGAAGAAACTTTATAGTGCAGTGACTGCTTCTGTTGCAGCGGTAATCATGTGGTCTTGCGGCCCGGCCGAGATGGGGTTTACACAGGAATATACTCTCCAGGGACTTTATACGGTGAACAAGGCAACTGTCGCTCCCGAGTTCAGTGATACATTTTTCTTTGTAAAGAATATCGACCAGTATGATCTCAAGACAGGCGACCGCGCATTGCTGCTCCTGCATTACTATTATGATGCCTACAGCGGCAAGGCTGCCCAGTGGAATATCAACGAGGTGCTGCTGCGAATCCCTACATACAGTCTCTCAAAGCTTGCCGATGTCGATACGACCGTATACAACACACCAATTACCGGCTTGCAGCCTTTGAACTTCTTCAACAACTTCGATGCCATGTCATGGGTTTGGAAGGATAAGCAGAATATCTGCATCAAGTACAAGGGTGTTGAAGAGGGCGCATCGTTTGCATTGGCTGTGCGTGGCGTGAAGGATGGCTATATTGAGCTTGAACTGTTTGTCGATGCCCAGGAGAGCGAAAAGGAGACAGCAACACTGCTTACATTCAATATCGCGGATATCAAGGATTATCTCAGTAATGAGGATAAGGCACAGTTGTCCGACAGCATCAAGACAAAGATATATACCAAGCGCATAAAGAACGATACCCTTACCGATTGGGTAATCGACGGTAATTACATCGTATACTTCTAATGGTTTTGATTGGATAATGGACAAGAAAGTTCCGAATATAAATATAAAGAACAAACGCGCTTCGTTCGACTACATATTTACCGAGACCTTCACGGCCGGTCTTGTGTTGACGGGAACGGAGATAAAGTCGATAAGGCAGTCAAAGGCGAGCCTTGTCGATACCTACTGCACGTTCATAAACAACGAGCTTTGGGTAAAGAACATGCATGTAGCCGAGTATTTCTATGGCTCGTACAACAATCATGTGGCAAGGCGCGACCGCAAGCTGCTGCTGGACCGCAAGGAACTGCGTAAATTGAAACAGGCAGTGAAGAACCCCGGTTTTACCATTGTGCCTACAAGGCTGTTCATAAACGAGAAAGGGCTTGCCAAACTTGTGATTGCGCTTGCGCGAGGTAAGCATGAATATGACAAGCGCGAATCCATCAAGGAGCGTGACGACAAACGCGAGATGGACCGCATAAGAAGAAATTTTTGATTGATAAGGGTTTTGCTCTATCCTCTGGCGAGGGTAGAGTAAAATGCTATTATAAAGTATGCTGACACTTGTTTGGAGGCATTGCTTTGATACTATTTGACAATGACAATAAAAGACGCTTTAAAAGACAGGATATTGGTGCTCGATGGTGCCATGGGTACTATGGTGCAGCGCTATGGGCTGTGCGAGGATGATTTCCGTGGTGCCTTGCTTGCCGGCCACGACAGGCTGTTGAAGGGCAACAACGATATCCTTGTGCTCACACGCCCCGATGTGATACGTGAGATACACACCCGCTATCTTGCTGCGGGTGCCGATATAATTGAGACATCGACTTTCAATGCCAACCGCATATCGCAGGCCGAGTATGGCTGCGAGCATCTGTGTGCCGAGATTAACCGCCGTGCCGCTACAATGGCGCGCGAGTTGGCCGACAGTTTCTCAACGCCAGGGAAGCCACGTTTCGTGGTGGGCTCGGTGGGTCCTACAAGCCGCACCTGTTCTATCAGCCCCGATGTTGAGGACCCAGCAAAGAGAAACATAACCTTCGACATGCTTGCCGATGCCTATCGCGAGCAGATGGTGGCGCTCATTGATGGTGGCGTGGATGCGCTATTGTGCGAGACTATATTCGATACTCTCAACGCCAAGGCGGCGCTTTATGCTGCCGATGAGGCTTGTGCAGCTACCGGCCGCGATGTTCCCGTGATGCTCTCCTTTACCATTGCCGACAAGCAGGGACGCATCCTCTCGGGACAGACAATTGAGGCTTTCATGGCATCGGTGTCGAACCGCAACCTGTTGTCGGTGGGCTTGAACTGCTCTTTTGGAGCAAGGGAGATGAAGCCTTTCCTCAAACGCTTGAGCGAGATTGCCCCCTGTTATGTGAGTGTCTATCCCAACGCGGGTTTGCCCAATGCGCTTGGCGAGTATGACCAGACTCCACAGGAGATGGCGGCCATTGTGCGCGAATATGTTGATGAGGGGCTTGTGAACATCATTGGCGGCTGCTGTGGCACCACCGATGAGTATATTGCGTTGTTCCCGGCGATGGTCAATGGCGTGCAGCCACGTGTTCCGGTGGCAAAACCTGCCGAGCTGTGGCTCTCGGGTCTTGAGCGCCTGATGGTAAACGACAGCATGAACTTCATCAATGTAGGCGAGCGTTGTAATGTTGCCGGTTCGCGCAAGTTCCTACGTCTGATAAATGAGAAGAAATGTGGCGAGGCGCTCGACATTGCCCGCAAGCAGGTTGAGGATGGAGCGCAGTTGATAGATATAAACATGGACGATGGCTTGCTTGATGCAGAGGCCGAAATGACCGTGTTCCTGAATATGCTTGCCGGTGAACCGGACATTGCCCGTCTGCCGATAATGGTTGACTCATCCAATTGGAATGTTATCCGTGCCGGCCTCAAATGTATTCAGGGACGCGCAGTAGTGAACTCCATATCGTTGAAAGAGGGCGAGGAGCTATTTGTGGAGCGCGCCATCGAGGCACGTCGTCTGGGCGCGGTGGTTGTGGTGATGGCTTTTGACGAGCAGGGGCAGGCTACTACATACGAACGCAAGATAGAGGTTTGTGGCAGGGCTTTCGAACTGTTGACAATGAAAGCCGGCTTTGAACCCTATGAGATAATCTTTGACCCCAATATCCTTGCCGTGGCAACGGGTATTGAGGAGCATGCCGCCTATGGCATAGACTTTATCCGCGCCTGTGCTTGGATAAGGGAGAACCTACGCGGTGCCCATGTGAGCGGTGGAGTGAGCAACCTCTCATTCTCGTTCCGTGGCAACAACTATGTGCGCGAGGCACTGCATGCGGTCTTCCTTTATCACGCCATAGCTGCCGGAATGGATATGGGTATTGTGAACCCGCAGACGGCAGTGCAGTACGATGATATTCCGCAAGAATTGCGCGATGTCCTTGAGGATGTGGTGCTGAACCGTACTCCCGATGCTACCGAGCGCCTTATATCAATGGCTGAGCTGTTGAAGGATAAGGGTGTGGCAGTGCAGCAGGCTGCCGACGAGGGTTGGCGCGAACAGCCTGTGGAAAAACGCCTTGAATGGGCGTTGCTGAAGGGTATAGGTGAGTATCTTGCCGTTGATCTTGACGAGGCTGTGGCAAAATATGGCAGTGCCGTTGATGTCATTGGCATTCCGCTGATGGATGGAATGGGACGTGTGGGCGAACTCTTTGGCGAAGGCAAACTGTTCCTTCCCCAGGTGGTAAAGGCTGCGCGTACAATGAAACAGGCGGTTACTATATTGCAACCGTTGATCGAGCAGTCGCAACGCGATGATGCACAGTCGGCCGGCAGGGTGCTCGTGGCAACCGTGAAGGGCGATGTACACGATATCGGCAAGAATATTGCAACCGTAGTGATGGGCTGTAACGGATATGAGGTGATTGACCTTGGCGTAATGGTTCCTCCCGAAATTATTGTTGCAACAGCCATTGAAAAGAAGGTGGACATTGTGGCATTGAGCGGTCTCATCACTCCCTCGCTTGAGGAGATGATAACCGTTGTCAAGGAGCTGAAGGCTGCCGGGCTCGATATCCCGGTGATGATTGCCGGAGCAACGACGAGTCCTTTGCACACGGCGCTGAAGATTGCTCCCGTATATGATGGTGCAGTGGTGCATGTGAAGGATGTGTCGCAGAATGTCGTTGTTGCGGCCGAATTGCTTGGCGACGCACAGCGTGCCGATACCTTTGTGGCTGCATTGAAGGAGTCGCAACAGGCTTTGCGCGAAAGTGCAGCGCAGAGAGTGGCTGCTCCATTGCGTTCACTTGACGAGGCACGCGCCAACAAACCGAACCTGTTTTGATGAATTAGGATAAACTGAATAACTAAGATATAATGTTTGAAGAAAAGATAGTGGGACTTACCCTGCAACAGGTAGAGGAGAGTCGTCGCAAGTATGGCGAGAATGTACTTACCCCACCGGCGCGCGAGTCGTTGTGGAAAAAGTTCCTCGAGAAATTCGAGGACCCAATCATACGCATCCTGCTCATTGCCTGGCTGCTCTCGATGGTAATATCGTGCGTGCATTGCTGGGGCCCCGAGCAGGCGGGTTTCTCGGCATTCCTTGAGCCCATTGGCATATTCTTTGCCATAGTACTTGCAAGCGGTATCGGCTTTATCTTTGAGGTAAAGGCTGCGCGTGCGTTCGAGGTGCTGAATACTGTCAACGATGATGCGATGGTAACGGTTCTGCGCGACGGCAAGGTGCAGGAAATCTCACGCAAGGAGGTTGTTGTGGGCGATGTTGTGATGTTGAATACAGGCGATGAGGTGCCTGCCGACGGAGTGCTGCTGCAGGCGCAGTCGTTACAGATCAATGAGTCGACACTTACCGGCGAACCGATGATTGCCAAGACAACCGTAGAGGCCGACTTTGACGAGGAGGCTACATATCCATCGAACAAGGTGCTGCGCGGCACAACCGTTGTCGACGGTAACGGTATCATGCGCGTGGAGCTTGTGGGCGATGCTACGGAGTATGGCAAGGTAAACCAGGGAGCACAGATTGAAAACGGCATTGACACGCCGTTGCAGGTGCAGTTGACACGCCTTGCAGGTGTAATAAGCAAACTCGGCTATGCCGCAGCCGGCATAACATTCGTGCTGCTTTCTGTGAAGACATTCATGGCCATCAGCGAGATGTCCGTAATGGAAATAGTGTCGTCAATGCTTCATAGCTTCATGATTGCCGTTACACTCATCGTGGTTTCCGTGCCCGAGGGATTGCCAATGTCGGTTACATTGAGCCTCGCACTCAGCATGAACCGCATGCTCAAGGCGAACAATCTTGTACGCAAGATGCACGCATGTGAGACTATGGGTGCTGCAACTGTGATATGTACCGACAAGACGGGTACGCTCACACAGAACAAAATGCAGGTATATGAGAGCAATTTCTTTGCCTTGGATGCCCAGATGCTTGGCGACGACAAAGTGAGTGCTCTCGTAAAAGAGGGTATTGCCGTGAACGCAACAGCAAACCTCAACCGCGAGGCCGGCGACGTGAAGACTATCGGTAACCCCACCGAGGCCGCCTTGTTGCTATGGCTCGACAAGCAGGGCATCGATTATATCCCGCTGCGCGACAGTGCTGCCGTGCTCAGCCGCCTGACATTCTCTACCGAGCGCAAATATATGGCAACGGTTGTGAAATCGCCTTTGCTTGGCAAGAATGTTCTATATGTCAAGGGTGCTCCCGAGATTGTCCTGTCTAATTGCAGCCGTGTGGCGGTTGCCGGTGGCGAATATGCTACAGTAGCCGGACAGCGCGCGTACATTGAGGCGAAGTTGCTCGAATATCAGAATATGGCAATGCGTACATTGGGATTTGCATATCAGGTGCTCGATGATGATGCTGACACTGCGCCATACGCTGATGGCCGTTTGTCGGGAACCGATCTTACATTCCTTGGCTTTGTGGCAATATCGGACCCGGTGCGTGCCGATGTTCCCGAGGCTGTGAAGTGTTGCCTTGATGCCGGTGTGGATGTAAAGATTGTTACGGGCGATACATCGGGTACAGCGCGTGAGATTGGCCGTCAGATAGGTGTCTGCGAGAATGATACGCCGGCCGATGCTATAATGACAGGTCCTGAATTCGAGGCATTGAGCGATGATGAGGCTGCAAAGCGCGTCATGGCTCTGAAGATAATGTGCCGTGCGCGTCCTATGGACAAGCAGCGCCTGGTACGACTCTTGCAGGAACAAGATGCCGTTGTGGCTGTTACCGGTGATGGTACAAACGATGCTCCAGCACTGAAGGCTGCCCAGGTTGGTCTCTCTATGGGTGACGGTACATCAGTTGCTAAGGAGGCCAGTGACATTACAATCATTGACAACTCTTTCAGCAGTATCACGCGTGCGGTGATGTGGGGCCGTTCGCTCTACCGCAATATCCAGCGTTTTCTCCTGTTCCAGCTCACAATCAATGTGGCAGCCTGTCTCATTGTAATGATAGGTTCGCTCATTGGAACAGAGTCGCCGCTTACAATTACACAGATGCTGTGGGTAAACCTCATTATGGATACATTTGCTGCCGGAGCCCTCGCTTCGCTCTCGCCAAGCTGGAAGGTCATGGATGAGCGTCCACGCAAGAGTGGCGAAAAGGGTGACTTTATCATTACAAAGTCAATGGCACGCAGCATCTTTGTCGTGGGTGCGATATTCGTAGCCATACAGGTGGTGTTGTTGCTGTGGATGTCGGGCAGTGAGGGCTTGACACCTTACAGACAGTCGGAGTTCTTCACGTTCTTTGTGATGCTGCAGTTCTGGAACATGTTCAATGCCAAGGCCTATCTGTCGGGTGCTTCGGCCTTCAAGGGATTGTGGGAGAACAAGGGATTCCTGTCAGTGTGCCTGGTAATCCTCTTGGGGCAGTTCCTCATTGTTACATTTGGTGGAGAGATGTTCAATGTGGTGCCATTGAGTGCCGAGAGTTGGGGAGTTATTATTGCTTCAACCTCGCTTGTATTATGGGTGGGCGAGGTTGTGCGTATTATTGCAAAAACAGGAAATAAATAAAAAGAAAATAGAATACTATGGAATCGTTGATACAATTTTGTCTTGACCATTTGAATTACTGGACAGTGATGCTGTTCATGACTATCGAGAGTTCTTTCATCCCATTTCCATCGGAGGCGGTTGTACCCCCTGCAGCATGGAAGGCTGCCGTGAGCGGTGACATGAATGTGGTGCTGGTTGTTGTGTTCGCAACACTTGGTGCACTCATGGGTGCTCTGATAAACTACTATATTGCATTGTGGTTCGGACGTCCTATCGTATATGGCTTTGCCGGTAGCCGTGTTGGTCATATGTGCCTTATCGATGAAGCAAAGGTGCAGAAGGCCGAGAAGTTTTTTGATGAGCATGGTGTGGTTTCAACCTTGATAGGTCGCCTGGTGCCTGTCGTGCGCCAGCTCATTTCTATCCCTGCCGGTCTTGCGCGTATGGGTGTTGGCCGTTTTGTGCTCTACACAACAATCGGTGCCGGTATATGGAATGTGATTCTTGCCGCTTTGGGCTATTATATGGCATACATCCCCGGATTGCAGACCGAGGAGGCCGTGATGAACAAGGTAAAGGAGTATAGCAGCGAGATTGGCATAGTGTTCATTGTAGTTGCTGTGTTTGTCGTTGCATATCTGGCGTACAAGGGCTTGAAGAAGAAGTGATTTCGTCTGATGCCTTAAAATATTTGAAGCACCTCCATTATGGGGTGCTTCAAATGTTTTATTGACAATGCAGACAATTGTCCGGCAGTAGTCAATTAAGTGCATATTTGACTGTTGTCACTACGCGGATGTTCTTTATCTGCGGTGTGGTCTCGTCGCTTGTTATGCTGAACTGTCCTTGTGTCGCCTGCTTTATGTTGCCAAGCTTGCAGTCCGAGTCATCGGCAAACTTCTGCGCCACTGCACGGGCATTACGTGTAGCCTCCTCAACCATGGCCGGCTTTATGTCGTTGAGTGCCGTGTATTCGAACTGTGTCCGGTAGCTGTACTCGTCACTTATTATCACGCCATCCTTCATCAGTTCAATCTGCTTGCCCATCAGTTCAATGACCTTTTCAACCTGTGGAGATATGACGGTTATCACAGCCTCGGCCTGGTAGCGGAACTTGATGTTGTCTGGGACATAACTCTGGGCAAGACGGTCGGTAACGGCCGGCGCCGAGATTACTATCTCATCACCGGTTATGCCGCCTTCCTTGAGGAATGAGAGGATGATATCCCTGTTCATTTCTATCTCGTCATACAGCTTCTGCATGTCGTTGCTGACGCATTTGTAGGGTAGTGGCCACACTACCTTGTTGGCAAGCACCTCGCGCTCGGCAAGGCCTTTGACGGTAACATACTGCTCCTGGTTGGCAATGCTTGTGAGCCCTTTTGAAACAAAGAATCCCAATAATGCAAGGCCTGCTACAATTGCAATGCTTGGCAGCAGCATCTTGCAGCAACCGCATTTCTTGTTTTCGCAACTTTCCATAATTATATGTTTTAATGATTGTCCAGCACTTTGTCAAGGTCGGCACGCTCAAAGATTTCGAGCTTGCCACCACGTGTGGCGTTGTATATTTTCACGCCTTGCATGTCGCAGACTTCCCTTGCACGGGCATATGCCAACAGATTGGTGTCAACCTCGGGGGCTGCATAGCTGCGGCCGGTGTTGAACAGGCGTGGGTCGAAATAGCTCTCCTGTGTGATAACGCTGTTGCCGCTTGAATAGTTGCAGTCAACGCCAATAAGATATATCTCCTTGAAACCCATATATGCCGCGAACTGTATCATTGAGTATGTTACTGTCTGTCCGCTGTATACAACCTTGGAAATTTCGTTTGAGAAACCTATGGGCTTCTGTGGAAAAAGCATGTTGTAGTATGTCACGCCCTTGATGTGGTAACGGCCCGCATAGTGCGCCTTGACAAAGCGTATGCCGTCGTACTTTGTTATCTCATCCTTATTGTCAAGGATAATCTTGTTGTCCTGTGCAAAATAGTAGGTGGGCGTGAATGGTATTTCGCCAAACAGCTTGATGAGCGAGTTGCAGGCGAATGTGGTCTCGCCAAGTTCCATCAGGCGTCTCAAGTCGCTGTTCCTGAGGCTTGGGCCGTTGCCAATGATGAAACAACGTCCGCTGTGGATATTCCTGTAGGAACGCAAACGCTTGCGGCTGCCTGTCTGCAGTGCGCCATACAGGTAGTTCAGTGCGTTCCAGCATTTTTGCCAAGTCTTGCCCATAACTGATGTTTTTGGCTATTTGATGATTGGGGTTACTTCTCGGGCAACACCTTTTCTGCGAATTCAAAATCCTCGGGGTTGTCAATGTCTATACCCTCTATAGGGTCAACGATAGCCATGTATGGTTTCTCGCCGATGCGCTGGTGTGCCACGGTCCACACCTCCTTGCGGAATATGTAGAATGCGCTTGTCTCAAAGTATACCGGTTCAATGGTCTGTGTGCGTGGTATCTCTTTCAGATTGTAGTTCAAGGTCGCTCCTTTGTACCAGGCGAATGTCTGTACCTTCTGTGCGCTGAATGCCGAGTCGTGTCCACCTTCAGTAACCTGCTTCACTGCATTTTCTATTGTCTCGGCCTTTATGAATGGCGATGTGGTGTGTGCCAGGAGATATACGTCGGCATCCACCTCTTTTGTAAAGGCGTCGTAAATCTCCTGTCCCAGTGTCTCGTCGCGGTCGAGCCATTCGTCACGTTTCAGGAACTTTACTCCTGCAGGGAGCATTGGCTTTATCTCCTCCTGGCTGCAGTATACGTATACCTCATCAACTGATGATGTGCTTGCCAGTGTGTCAAGGATATATTGCAACAGTGGCTTGTCGCCAAGCATCTTTAGATTCTTGCCTACAACGCGCTTGCTGTTGAGTCTTATGGGGACGAATGCAACTACTTTCATGTTTTCTCTTTTTAAATGCAACTGAAAGCGTCAATTACGCCCACAAGCTTGTTGCTGTCATTTACTACAATGAGTGACTTTATGTTGTATTGGCGCATTACTTCCTCGGCCTGTGACAGTTTGGCGTCTTCCTTGATTATCTTTGGATTTGTATTCATCAGGTCCTTGACTGTGAGCTGGAAGAAGTGCTCCTGGTCGCGCTGCATTGTGCGGCGTATGTCGCCGTCGGTCACGACACCTGCGATACTGTCGTTCTCAATGACAACTGCTATGCCCATCTTTGTACGGCTTATCTGCATCAGCGTGTCGCATATCATTGAGTCGCGGTTGACGATGGGCAGGTTCTCGGTTGTCATGTAATCCTTTACTCTTGAGAGCAGGCGACGGCCAAGTGAACCACCGGGATGGAACTGTGCAAAGTCCTTTGCCTGGAAATTGCGTACGGTCATCAGCGCGCAGGCAATGGCATCACCCATGGCAAGTGTCGCTGTGGTCGATGATGTCGGCGCAAGGTTCAACGGACAGGCTTCCCTCTCCACTGCCACGTTCAGGTGACACTCCGAGTATTTTGCGAGCAGTGATGCCGGGTTGCCCGACATTGATATGATGGGTATATTCCTATCCTTCAGCAACGGTATGAAACGCAACAGTTCATCGGTCTGTCCAGAGTTCGATATCGCCAACACTACATCGCCTTCGCCAATCATGCCAAGGTCGCCGTGGAATGCATCGAGCGGGTTGACAAAGAAAGCCGGTGTGCCTGTGCTTGCCATTGTAGATGCAATCTTGGCACCGATGTGTCCCGATTTGCCTACACCGGTTACAATGAGTTTGCCTTTGCTTTCAATTATAAGCTCAATGGCTTTGCTGAAGTTGTCATCCAAATTGGGTATGAGGTTCAGGATAGCCTGCGCCTCATCCTGGAAACACTTCTTTGCGACATCAATTACGTTTGTCATATATCGTTGATTGTTTATCCTTATTCATAACACCCATTCGGGGGAATTTATTAAGCGCGAAGATAGTAAATAAAATGAATATTTGAAAATATAGGATACAAAAAGCCTTCGCCGTGATAGCGAAGGCTTTTATCTCTTATGTGATGCTTTTTTTAGATTTCAGCGATTACCTCAACCTCAACGAGAACGTTCTTTGGGAGAGTCTTCACTGCAACGCATGAACGTGCTGGCTTGCTTGTGAAGTACTCGGCGTAAACAGCGTTGAAAGCTGCGAAATCGGCCATGTTACTGAGGAAACATGTTGTCTTTACAACCTTCTCGAATGATGTACCAGCCTCAGCAAGAACTGCAGAGAGGTTCTTCATTACCTGTGTAGCCTGGTCTGTGATGCCCTCGGCCTCAACCTCGCCTGTTGCAGGGTTGATGGGTATCTGACCCGATGTGAACAACATATTGCCACAGATGATAGCCTGTGAGTATGGGCCGATAGCTTCAGGAGCATTGCTTGTATAAACTTTCTTCAACATAGTTATTAAAATTTAAAATGATTAATCCATGATTTTGAAACCGGCAGTGGTCAACGCATTCTTGATCTTGTTGATGTGCTCGAAGTTGCGTGTCTCAAGGTCTATGCGTATCCAGCAACCAGTCACGCCGGTGTTGGCGTTTGTACGCTCGTGGTGTACACCGATTACGTTGCCGCCAAGCTCGGCGATGATCTTTGAAACCTGTACCAACTGGCCTGGTTTGTCAAGGAGCTCAACCTTGAGGAGGGCAGAGCGGCCCGATGTGAAGAGACCACGCTTGATTACACGGTCGAGGATATTAACGTCAATGTTACCACCAGATACAACGCAGATGGTGTTCTTGCCCTCAACTGGAACCTTGTCGAACATTACAGCTGCTGCTGCAACAGCGCCTGCACCCTCGGTGATGATCTTCTGGTGCTCGAGCATTGACAGGATTGCCGATGAAACCTCGTCATCGGTCACGGTTACAATGCCGTCAACATACTTGCTGCAGAAATCGAATGTGTTCTCACCCGGCTGCTTTACTGCAATACCGTCGGCAATTGTTGAAACAGAGTCAAGGCGCTCAATCTGCTTGTGCTCAACAGAGTTCTTCATGCTTGGAGCACCTGCTGCCTGTACACCATAAACCTTTATGTTTGGGTTCAATGATTTCAATGCGAATGCTACACCCGAGATGAGGCCACCGCCACCGATGGGCACTACAACAACCTCAACATCCTTCATCTGGTCGATGAGCTCAAGACCAATTGTTCCCTGGCCTGCGATCACGTCAATGTCATCGAATGGGTGGATGAATGTATAACCCATCTCATCACGCAACTCAATTGCACGCTTGTAAGCATCGTCATAAACACCTTCTACAAGGCAAATCTCAGCGCCGTAGCCTCTTGTAGCTTCAACCTTTGAGATTGGTGCACAGTCGGGCAAGCAGATTGTTGACTTGATGCCGTTTCTTGTTGCTGCCAATGCAACGCCCTGAGCGTGGTTACCAGCAGAGCAAGCGATAACTCCCTTTGCCTTCTCCTCGGCCGAAAGCTGTGAAATCTTGTAGTATGAACCACGGACCTTGAACGAACCGGTCAACTGCAAGTTCTCGGGCTTGAGGAAAATGTTACCCTTCTTGTTCAAATAGGGAGCTGGAATGAGCTCAGTGCGACGTACTACGTCTTTGAGGACGTATGATGCGTGATAGATTTTGTCGAGTGTAAGCATTGTATTATAGTTTAAATGTAATTACGTATTTACCCGTTTCGCAAAATTACAACAATTTTTGTTATTATTAATTCCGTGGCCACTTTTTTTTATAAATGTGGCAGTGCATGCTGTTTCATAGGTGTCCATACAACAAATGCGATGGACTTTAAGCCCATCGCATTTGATATTGTATCCAAGATTTGGATGTTTTTTTATTTTGCTGTGATAGTGACATTGTCAACAAGGATTGCATTGCCGCCACCATTCTTTGAGTTCATTACCAATGCAGTGATGAGTGTCTCCTGTGTAAGAGTGAACTCGTATGTGTAGAGTTTCCACTCATTGGTGGCATTTGTTGCGTTGGTCTGGTATTTGTAATCAGAATTTGCAATTGCACCATCCTTGATGATACCATAGCCAAGCTTGAATGCACCTGCAGCACTACCGCTCTGCTTGATGTATGCGGCAATGGTGTATGTACCGGCAGGGAGAGTATAGCTCTTTGATGCAAGGCGCATGTTCTGAGTAGAACCGTTTACTACAACTGCATAGTTACCCTCATATGCCTCTGTGCTCTGTGAAATGGTAGACTTGTGGCCAATATTGCCCTCGCCCCATGCTGTTGGGTTACTGCCGTTCCACTCCTCGAAACTGCTGTTCTCCAGAATATTGCCTTCTGTTGGAACTGCTGGAGTCTCGGGCTCCTCTGGTGTTTCAGGCTCTTCTGGAGTCTCTGGTGTCTCAGGCTCCTCAGATGCTTCGCCGTCGATTGTGTACTTTGTTACGCTCTTCAAACCTGCTACACCAAAATATTTCTCAAGGCTACCTGTGAGGGTTACATACTTCTTGTAGTTGCCTGGGTTGTCAACGAGGTTCAAAGCATCGCGTACTGCGCCGCTTGGCAACTGTACTGCCAAACAATTTGCGATATCTGTCTCGTCGGCATTGTCGGCGATGAGGAGGTTTGTCTTCAATACTGCCGAGCCGCTGAAATTTGCATCGCTGATTGATTTGTCATCAATAGAACCAACGATGTAGCCCTTTACAACTGCAGGCTTTGCTTCTCCTGCTACAAATGCAGCAAGTGCTTGGGCTACAGTGTATTCGCTTGTCTCGCTTGGAGTCTCAGGTGTGTCAGGAGTCTCTGTTGCCTCTGCCTTGCCGTGAGCTACAACAAAGTTTCTTACTTCCCAAGTACCGGCCTTGGTTGTTGCAGTATAGCGGAATGCAAATGTCACGTTGTTCTTGCCAAGGAATTCTGCTGGAATATTCACGTTTGCCTTGTAGAATGTCTGCCAGTCGCTGCCCTCTACAGCATCGTACGGGATGTTTGTCCAATTTGCTGTTGCAACGTCGTTGGTGTAGTCTGCGCTGATAAGCAACTGGTGGTTCTCGGCAACTTTGCCGCTCTCGGCATAACGGATGATGTATTCAAAAGCAGCATATGCCTCTGTCTCCTCTGTGAAATCAACAGCAGGTGAAACAAGCCAGCTTGTAGCCTCGTGGTCAGCGCCATCAACATAAGATGTTGCCTTTGCTGTGCTGTAGTCGTTTACCCATGGATAGTTGCCTACGGTCTGCTGTGTAGTGAATGAGCCGAGGCTTGTTGCAAATGACTCGCTGATATATGTACCCTCTGGCTTTTCTGCCGGTGTCTCGGGCTCGTCGCTCTCTGTTCCCTCAACGATGCCACCGTCAACGGTTGTAAGTGTTACGTCATCTACAAGGATTGCTGCGCCTTCGCCATATTTTGAGTTCATGATGATGACTGCAATCTCAGTCTCTGCTTCGAGTTTGAAAGTTGATGATGTCTGCTTCCATGTTGATGAAACTGCCGAAGCGCTTGTCAGGTATATGTAGTCGTTCTGTGTGTCGGCAACAACACCGTTTGTCAATTTTGCGTAGCCGATACGTGCCTGACCAATTGTCTCGCCGCTCTGCTTCATGTATGCAGCCAATGTGTATGAACCGGGCATGAGTGTGTAGCTCTTTGATGCAAGACGCTTGTTTGATGAAGCATTTCCGCTAAGAAGAACTGCGCTCTCGCCTGTGTTTGCTTCGGTTGACTGTGTGTATGTACCGTTGGTTACTGTCAAGCCCCAGCTTGTAGGCTTGCCGTCGGCCCAAGTCTCAAAACTTGAGTTCTTGAGCAGGTTGTCACCTGTTACGGTTGTACCGCCGTTCTCGTTACCGTTGCCACCACCACCTGGGTTGTATGGCGAATCCGGAGTGTCGTTACATGCAGCGAGTGCGAATACGCCAAGCGCTGCAAAGAATAGATTCCTAAGTTTCATGATCTTTGTTTTTTGTCAGTTATAATTTTTGTTATTCATTTGCTGTCTCAATGTCGGTAGTGTGGCTGATGACAAACTGCCAGTAGTCGTTGTAGCGTGTCATCACGCCGTTGATGTTGAGGTTGCCGGTCGGGATTGCCTCGTTGGCAAAATCGGCATATGTGCTCATGCGCAGCACAACTTTGGTGTTGCCCATCTTTATGTTGCGCTCAACAACGTTGCTGCTGTTCTTCTTCTCCTCGGGAGCCCATGTCTCTATGCCGTTGGCCTCATTGATTGATACATTCTCAAGACGAACGAACTTCGCAAGGTTGTTCTTGTTCTCGTTTGTGAAGAATGACTCGTCAATGACTGTTGGCTGCATCTCTTCCTGTGTAGGGTCGGGGATGCCGATGAGGCGTACATGCTTGGGGTACACGTTCTTGTTCATGCGGCCAACCTTGCCGTTGTAGAGAGCACCAATCTGTGCCATCTTGCCGTAACCGCCGATGTGCAGGTCCTTGCAGGCGATGCGCACACGCTGTCCCTTTGGAGTCATTGCATAGAGACCTACATCGTTGATGCCGATGACCATTGCGCCAGTCGCATCGTTGATGATGATCTGCTTGTATACGTTGCCGCTTTCATCGTTGGCAACAACAACTCCTTCAATGATGATTTCTTCAGAAATCTGCTGCACAGAGTTGCCGGTAATGGTTGAAGCATATTTTTCTTTCAGCTGGGCAATGGTGTGTGTTGCCTCGCCAATCTCGTTGTTGCCGAAAGGAGGCTCGTTGAATAGTGGATCGTCGAAGTCGTTCATGCATGATGTCGCAATGAGCGAGAAAACGAGGATTGATAGATATTTTATTGCTTTCATAATTGCATTATATTAATTAGGTAAAGTTAGAAGCGGAAACCGATGTTCAAATAGAAGTTGAACGCGTTGGCATAGTAGAGGTATGGGTTCTTTGAGAACTTGTATGTACGCTCACTGCCGTCGGCATAGCTGTCGTCACGGTTCTGCTCGTAACCGCCGGTAATCATGTTGGTGTTGTTCAAGAGGTTGCTCAACTGAAGGTTCAGGTTCAACTTCTTGCCGCCACGGAGGCTGATGCTCTTGCCAATTGATGCGTCAACAATGAAACCGCCCTTGCCCTTGTACTGCTCGGGGATGTCAAGACGCTCCTCGCCGGTTGTCGCGTCGATTACTGGAGCACCCACAACGCTCGCAAGGCGTGCATATTTTGAAGCATCGATATAGATGCGGTCGTAGTAGTTGACGTTCGCTTCCAAGTACCAACCCTTGATGTTGTACTCAACACCCAAGCTTGCTGCTGTGAGTGGTGTACCGTCGAGCTTGACACCCTTCATGTATACATTGTCGTTGATGACAACCTTCTCGTTCTCGCTGATGAGGAAACCGTTTGCATTGTCAGTATATTCGGCATTGCCTACTGATGCAATGGCGTTGATTGAAAGCGATGATGTGATGTTGTATACGATGGCTGCTTCAAGACCATAATGCAACTTGTTCACGCCGGTCATTGTAAGGTATGTGAACTGTGACTGCTGGTCGTTGTAGAATGCGTTCTGCTCAACGCCGTTGTTTATCATTGTTCCGTAACCGCTGATCTTTGCGCTTACAGGGCCTACGCTCAAGTTGTATGCAATCTCGGCATTGAAGATATCCTCGTTGGTGAGGCCTATTACAAAGTCGTTACGCATACGTGGCGCTATGAATGAGTTGTAGGCAAGTGGTGCGCGGTTCTCGTATCCTCCACCAATTGAAAGTGTGTTGTAGGCATTGAATGTGAATACCATACCGAGCTTTGCGCCACCTCCAAGGAATGTGGCTGTGCCGCTACTGCCCTTTGAGTACTCCTGTGCACGTCCGTTACGCATGTGACCATAGCGCTCCATTGTTGTTCCCTCGGCGTGTGCACCGGCCGAGAGGTGGAAGATGCCCTTGTTGAACTGGTGCTGGTAGAAGAGGGTTGCCTTGTTTACGTAAAGGTCATAGTTGTAACCGAATACATCGCCCTCGGCAATCTGGCGGTTAGGGTTGTCTACATCATTCTGTACATAGTCGCTGTTGATGCCGAAGTCGCCAACAGAGAACTTGTCGATGTCTGTATACTTCTTTGCCCCCAAAAGGTCGTCCATTGTCTTGTAGTGCATGCCCTTGGTTGTACCAAGCTGCAGACCGAAAGTACCCTTGTTGTAACGGTCGAAGTCGATGTTGAGTGATGAACCGAGGTTCAGTGTGAGCTGGTCATTGTGACGGCGCTCTACATAATAGAGGCACTCGCCGCCAACGGCATTGGCCTGTTGGTTGGCATAGTGCATATAGTCCCAGTTGAGCTGGCGGTTTGCCTTGCTCGATGTCCAGTTCTCATAACGTGTGTTGTAGTCGGCAAGCTCATCATCTGTTGGGGTGTAATTCAAATCCCATACATCGTAGGCTGCACTTGGCAGGTTCTGATAGTAGTTGGGGCGTGGGTCGGCTGCGTTGCCGTTCCATCCCAGGGCCGATGTGCTGTACATCGAGTACTTGCCGAACAATGATGTTGTGAGCTTCATCTTGTCGTTGATGTTGTAGTCCCATGTGACAATCATTGCTGGCTCGTATGAGTTCACAACGCGTGCGTTGCGCTTCTGGCCCTGCTGGTATCCCCAGTTGGGGTTGTAGTAGTGGCTACCGGCAAGCCAATAGGCCTCCTCGGTGGCAGCACCCTGCTGTGCACGCTCTGTGGGCGAGCCCCAGGTTGCGATAGAGAGGCTGTGGCTGTCATTGAACTTCTTCTCTGCTGCAAAGAAGTATGCGAGTGAGTTGTAGAATGTACCCTCTATGACACCTTCGTTTGCCCAACGGTATGATGCTGAACCGGTAAATGCCCAACCGTTCTGCATGAGACCTGTAGAACCGGTGTACATCACACGGGCAAGATAGTTGCGGTTACAGCCTACAAGTGATGCCTTGTGACCTGCAGCATACTGGCTTGCGCGCATGTTGATGTTGCTTGCGCCGCCAATGGAACCAATACCAAAGTTGTTGTGCTCGGTGTATGTGGCGCCTTCCTTGTTGCGTGTAGCGTCATTGAGGCCGCCAATCATACCATAGCTGAACTGGCCTCTCTCGGCATCGTTGAGCATTACTCCGTTGGCGTATACATTGTTGTATTGTGATTCATATGCACGTACGCGGAAACGCATTGCACTGAAACGGTAACCCACCTCGGAAAGGAAGTAGTCGTCGTTTGACGAAATCATGGCTGTTGTGCCCGAGAAATCCTCATCTTCGCCAAGCTGTCCCTCGGAGAAAGTGTAGGACTCATTGTTGTCATCGAGAATAATGATATTCTCCACTTCGTTGGTCTTGTTGAACAAGGTGTCGGCGTGAAGCATTCTTGCCGGCTGCTCCTTTGTCATGCCTTGTCCGTTCAAGGTTTGTGCACCCTGTGCGTTCGCCATTGAAACGAAACACAGTAGCAGGAGTGCAACGATTTTTGTTAATTTGGTCATAGTGATATAATAAGTTGATTTATAATTACTTGTTTTGTTCGTTGTGTAGCTTGTATAAAAAGTATTTTATACAATATCCCCAAAATCATACAAAGGTGCTAAAAAAATGTGGATAATTATAAAATATTCCTAAAAAAATGGCTGTTATGTGTAATAAAAAATATGGCCGGCAATGCCGGCCATATTTCTATGTGTTGTTGGAATATTTATCAGTTGTTCTCTGGGCGGAGCTTGCGCACCACAGCGCCCGCCTGCCACATCTCGGTCTCACGCATCTCACGGAGTTCCTCCTCCAGTTTCTGGCGGTAGTCAGGCTGTGAGTTGGTGTCAATGCTTCGCTGCGCCTCGTTGCCACAAGCCACCTCGCTGTAGAGATCCTCGAACACCGGCATAGTAGCATCGCGGAACTTCTTCCACCAGTCGAGCGCACCACGCTGCGCAGTAGTAGAACAGTTTGCATACATCCAGTCCATACCATTCTCCGCAATCAACGGCATCAAACTCTGTGAAAGCTCCTCCACAGTCTCATTGAACGCCTCCGAAGGAGTATGACCGTTCTTGCGCAACACCTCATACTGCGCCGCAAAGATACCCTGTATAGCACCCATCAATGTACCACGCTCACCGGTAAGGTCAGAGTAAACCTCACGCTTGAAAGTAGTCTCGAACAGATAGCCCGAACCCACACCAATACCAAGCGCAATCACACGGTCCCACGCACGGCCCGTAGCATCCTGGAAAATAGCATAGCTCGAGTTCAAACCACGACCCTGCAGGAACATGCGGCGCAGTGAAGTACCCGAACCCTTAGGAGCAACAAGAATCACATCCACATCAGCAGGAGGAACAATACCTGTACGCTCCTTGTAAGTAATACCGAAACCATGAGAGAAATAGAGCGCCTTGCCCGCAGTAAGATGCTTCTTCACAGTAGGCCACACCGCAATCTGTCCCGCATCAGAGAGCAAATACTCAATGATAGTCGCCTTCTCGCAAGCCTCCTCAATCTCGAACAGATTCTCACCTGGAACCCAGCCATCCTCAACAGCCTTGTCCCAGCTCTTTGAACCCTTTCTCTGTCCAACGATAACGTTGAAACCATTGTCGCGCAAGTTCAGTGACTGGCCTGGGCCCTGTACACCATAACCGATAACCGCAATAGTCTCATCCTTCAATGTCTCCAAAGCCTTAGCCAATGGATATTCTTCACGTGTCACGACGTTCTCAACCACGCCGCCAAAATTCATCTGTGCCATAATTGTATTGTTTTGCTTTATAGTTCTTGAATATTGTGTGCCAAAGACTTGGGAGCACGGTAGAGTGGTCAAAAAAGCCTCTCTCAAAGCGAGAAAGGCGGTGCTCCTTTTGTCTGGTTTGCGAAAGTAGTTGTAAAATTGATAAAAACAAACAATTTTTCCAATAAATTGTATTAATTTTACCAGCACTATAATGTTGTCACACGCAAAAATAAAACACAATATAATGAGAAAGAATAATTTCCTTTTGATGTTCGCGATGCTTTTTGCAGTGTCGTTCATTGCGACAGCGCAGAACCAGAAAAAGTATGAGGTCTACAGTGTAGGTTTCTACAACCTTGAGAATCTGTTTGATACAATCCACGATGCCGGAAAGAATGACTATGAATTCTTGCCCGATGGAGCAAACAAGTGGGGTACGCTGAAATATACCAACAAGCTCAAGAATATGGCAACTGTGCTCAACGAGATGGGTACTGATGTGCTGCCGGTGGGTATGGCTGCTGTGGGCGTTTCGGAGATTGAGAACTCACGCGTGCTCGAGGATCTTGTAAAACATGAGGTGCTTGCTCCACGTGGTTGGGACTTTGTACACATTGAGGGTCCCGACAAACGTGGCGTTGATTGTGCGTTGCTGTATAACCCAAAGCTTTTCAAGCCTATTGATGCAAAACTTGCACCATATACAACTGTAGATAATGATACGACCTACAAGACACGTGGCTTCCTCATTGTCAGTGGCGATATGGGTGGCGAGGTTGTTCACATTATCGTGAATCACTGGCCTTCGCGCTATGCGAAATCTCCGGCCCGTGAACGTGCAGGTGTGCTCGTGCGTGAATTGAAGGACTCTATCATGGCAGCTATGCCCGAAACAAAAGTGCTCATCATGGGCGATATGAACGATGATCCTGATGACAAGAGCATGAAGACCTGTCTTGGTGCCGTGCGTGAGAGAGAGGAAGTCAAGGCTGCGAGTGACCTTTACAATCCATGGTGGAATATCCTGCGCAAGAAGGGCATGGGTACCCTGAAGTATAAAGGTAAGTGGAACCTGTTCGATCAGGTTGTTGTCAGCGGAAATCTGCTCGGTGCCGACCGTTCTACATTGACGCTCTACAAGACCGAGATTTTTTCACGTAACTACATGTTCCAGCAAGAGGGACGCTACAAAGGAAATACCAAGCGTACCCACGCCGGTGGTGTATGGCTCAATGGCTATAGTGACCACTTGCCGGTGATTGTGTATCTGATCAAGGAAGCAAAATAATTAAGAAAATGACTAAAAAGCGAAACTTCGTGCCAACGAGCGGGTGGAAACTGGTTTACACGCAATGCGAGTGCAGCCGAAGTTGCATTAAATGAATTTCTGTGTTGCGCTTCTCCTTTAAATCCTCATTTACTTCAAGTAAATTCCGGTTTAAAGTACTGCGTAAGCCTTGAATTTCATCTTTTTATTCATTTCCTTGTAACGCAAGCGGCTGGGTATCCAGCCGCTTGCGCTTTGATTATATCTCCAGTCTACTTTCTACTACTTCCCAGTCGACGATCTCCCAAAGCTTCTTTACGTGCTCGGTACGGCGGTTCTGGTAGTCGAGGTAGTAGGCGTGTTCCCATACGTCGATGCCGTAGAGCGGTCTCATACGTCGGTGCATAGGAGTGTCGCCATTGTAGCAGTTTATTATTGAGAGCTTGCCGTTCTCCTCCTGCGCAAGCCACACCCAACCGCTGCCAAAGAGTGATGCGGCGGCCTCTTCCATTTTTTTCTTCAAGTTCTCAAATGTGCCGAAATCAAAGTGTATGAACTCCTTGAGGTTGCCTGTCGGGCGGTTGTTGCCTGGTGGGGTGGGCGTGAACTGCTCAAAGTAGAGCGAGTGGTTCAGTACCTGGCCTGCATTGTTGAAAAGGGGACCTGGGGGTGCCTGCTCAACAATCTCGCGCAGGGAGTAATCCTCGTATTCGGTGTTGGTGACCAATCTGTTGAGGTTGTCTACATAGGCCTGCAGATGCTTGCCGTAGTGACATTCGATGGTGGCCTGGCTGATGACAGGAGCCAGTGCGCCTGTGCCGTAACCAAGCACCGGCATCAGGAAACCGGTGCGTGTTGTTGTGGTGTATGTACTCATAATTTTATTGTTTGGATATAAAATGTAAACAAGGTTTTGTGCGCGATGTTCGGTATTGTGCCATTTTTTGCATATCTTCGCAGAATATTGGTGCTTGTTTCACAGGTGTCTTTATATATAAAAAGCTTCATATTACGATGATAAACTACGAGGATGAATTGAACGGAGCACAGCTCGATGCCGTGCGTTACCTTGACGGTCCTTTGCTGGTAATTGCCGGCGCGGGTTCGGGAAAGACGCGTGTGCTTACATATAAGATAGCCTATCTGCTTGAAAATGGTTTTGAGCCATGGTCTATCCTTGCGCTTACCTTTACCAACAAGGCCGCCAACGAAATGAAGGAACGTATTGCGGCACGCGTGGGTGAGAGAGCCGCTTCGATGCTGTGGATGGGAACATTCCACTCTGTCTTTTCAAAGATTCTGCGACGCGAGGCGCATCATATAGGCTATGATCCGCAGTTTACAATCTATGACCAGAGCGATTCGCGCAGTCTTGTAAAGAGTATCATAAAGGATATGCAGCTCGATGACAAGGTGTACAAGCCAAATGCAGTTGCAGAGCGCATATCATCGGCAAAGAGCAATCTTATCTCGGCATCCGATTATGAGAATGACCAAGGATTGCGCAATGATGATAAGAAAGCCCGTATTCCGGCTGTATATGAGATATATAAAAGGTATACCGAACGATGCCGTCTTGCAAATGCAATGGACTTCGATGATCTGCTCGTGAATACATACCGTCTGTTCAAGGATTTTCCCGATGTAAGACGCCAATATGTAGAGCGTTTCCGTTACGTGCTTGTCGATGAGTTTCAGGATACCAACTACGTGCAGGCCTGCATTGTGTGGCAGTTGACACAGGAACGCAAGGCGGTGTGTGTGGTGGGCGATGATGCCCAGAGCATCTACTCGTTCCGTGGTGCGAACATTGGCAATATTCTGGGCTTTACCGAGCGATACGGTGGTGCCGAGATATTCAAGCTTGAGCAGAATTATCGTTCTACAAGGATGATTGTCAATGCGGCCAATAGCCTTATAGCAAAGAACAGTCAGCAGATCAAGAAGAATGTATACTCGGAACGTGGCGATGGAACACCGCTTGAGCTGTATCCTGCCTATTCCGATTTGGAAGAGGTGGAGATCGTGGCGAACAAGATTGCCGAGCTGCGCCGCCGCGAGGGGTTTGGCTACAGTGACTTTGCCATCCTGTACCGCACCAACGCCCAGTCGCGTGTATTTGAGGAGGCTTTCAGACGCCGAGGATTTCCATATCGTATATTCGGTGGCCTTTCGTTCTATCAGCGCAAGGAGGTAAAGGATGTGATTGCCTACTTCCGTCTCATTTGTAACAAGAACGATGAAGAGGCTTTCAAACGAATAATAAACTATCCTGCACGCGGTATTGGCGACAAGACGGTGCAGAAAGTCAAGGACTTGGCTCTTGAGCGAGGCATGAGCCTGTGGCAAGTGCTTGCCGACCCGTTCCTTTGCGGAATGGAAGTGAACAAGGGCACTCTTGCCAAACTGATGCAGTTTACCGGCATGATTGAGGGCTTCTCCAAGCTTGCCGAAGAAAAGAACGCCATTGAGGTGGCACGTGCCGTTGTAAAGGATAGCGGAATACGTGAGGAACTCTATCGTGACATGAGCGTCGAGGGTAAGTCGCGTCAAGAGAATCTTGAGGCGCTGATGGCTGCCATTGAGGATTTTGTGGAGATGCACCTTGAAGAGGGCAATGAACAGAATGGTCTTTCCGATTTCCTTTCCGAGGTCTCTCTTATGTCTGACCTTGAAAACGAGGACAATGGCGATGGGGAACGCATAACATTGATGACTGTGCATTCGGCAAAAGGACTGGAGTTTCCGACGGTGTTCATTGTAGGTCTCGAGGAGGATTTGTTCCCGAACTCTGGCGCGCGCGAGTCGTTGCGCGAGATGGAGGAGGAACGCCGTCTGCTCTATGTGGCCATCACACGTGCCAAGGATTATTGCATTATGTCATTTGCCAAGAGCCGTTACAAATATGGACAGTTCGGGTTCTGCGAGCCAAGCTGTTTCATTAAAGAGATAAATCCTGCATATATTGTCATGCCTAACGGTAGTGGAGTACAGCAGAGACCGCAACAACAGCAGTCGTTCCGCTCGGGTGGAATGTTCGGTGCTACAAACAATAACTATGGTCGCCGCTCGGCCTATGGATATGGACAGGAAGAGAACGGCCGTCCGCAATTCAGTCGCTCAACTGCTCAACCGTCGGCTTCCGGCCGTTCGGCTGTGCCGCAAAGGAACAATGAACCGGCAACTGGTGCTGCCGGCGCACCTTCATATAGTTCGCGCCCTGCAAATCTGTATCGTGTTTCCGATGTCCAGCGCTTCTGTCAAGGCTCGGCTGGTAGTATCCAGCCGGGGATCTCGGTAGGTGCGATAGTGCAGCATGAACGTTTCGGTGTTGGCGAGGTACAGGCGACCGAAGGTGTAGGCGAAAATGCTAAGGCTACAATAAAATTCCAGAATGCAGGAGTGAAGACACTGCTGCTTAAGTTTGCAAAATTGAAAATCATAGGATAATGGAGAATGAAATGATAAACAAAGTGCCATCGCCCTGCTATGTGATGGAGGAGACATTGTTGCGTCGTAATTTGGAACTCATCAGCCGTGTTGCACGTGAGTCGGGTGTCGAAATTATTTTGGCATTCAAGGCTTTTGCCCTGTGGAAGAGTTTCCCAATATTCCGCGAGTACATAAATTCGGTTACCGCCAGCTCAATACATGAGGCTCGTCTCGCCTATGAGGAGTTCGGCAGTAGAGCGCATGCCTTCTCTCCAGCCTATACAATCGAGGAGTTCGATGAGATGATGCGTTGTAGCAGTCACATCTCGTTCAACTCGCTCACACAGTACGAGCGCTTCTATCCATTGACAAAAAATGCCGGTCACGAGATTTCTTGTGGTATCCGCATCAATCCTGAATATTCCGAGATCGAGACCGAACTCTATAACCCTTGCGCGCCCGGTAGCCGCTTTGGCGTTACAGCCGATCTTTTGCCCGATGAGTTGCCTTCCGGCATAGAGGGCTTTCATTGCCATTGCCATTGTGAGTCGAGTTCTTATGCTTTGGAGAATACCTTGGTGCACATTGAGGAAAAGTTCGGCAAGTGGTTGCCAAAGGTAAAATGGCTCAATTTGGGTGGCGGTCATCTGATGACACGCAAGGATTACGATGTGGAACACCTCATTGGTTTGCTCAAGGGCTTGCGTAGCCGATATCCTAATCTTCAGGTGATACTTGAGCCGGGTTCGGCCTTTGCTTGGCAGACCGGTTCTTTGGTTTCGGAGGTTGTGGACATTGTTGAGAGTCGTGGCATACGTACTGCAATCCTTAATGTGAGCTTTACCTGCCACATGCCCGACTGCCTTGAGATGCCATACCAGCCAAAGGTTACAGGCGCTGAGTCTCTTGAGGCCGATGCTGTTAAAGGAGCACCGTTTGAGGAGAATATCTATCGTCTTGGCGGTAACAGCTGCTTGAGTGGCGATTATATGGGTAGCTGGAAGTTTCCACAGCCATTGAAGGTGGGTGATAGAGTGGTGTTTGAGGATATGATACACTATACAACCGTAAAGACCAATATGTTCAATGGTATATCTCATCCAAGCATAGCATTGCTGCGTGCAAATGGCGAACTTGAAATGTACAAGGTCTTCAAGTACGAGGACTACAGAGACAGAATGTGTTGATTGCTGAACGTTTTTATACAGGGGCCGGTTTTATTTGCGAAACCGGCCTTTTTTTTGTTTTGTGTCAATAAGCCTAATTGCTTGATTATTAATAATACTTGCTTTGTGTGGGAAATTTTTGCAAAAAATATTGTAAAAAACCTCTCGAAAGTTTTGCAGGTTCTAAAAAATGTACTACCTTTGCACTCGTTAAACGAAACGCATGGCGATTTAGCTGTGATGTGAATGCCAAGTTTACGAAGTAAACGCGGAAATAGCTCAGTTGGTAGAGCACAACCTTGCCAAGGTTGGGGTCGCGAGTTCGAGCCTCGTTTTCCGCTCTCTTTGAAATTTTGATTTTAGTTTGTAAAACACCGATTCGTGTTGCAAACGCGGAAGAAGCGTTGAATAATGCGGAAATAGCTCAGTTGGTAGAGCACAACCTTGCCAAGGTTGGGGTCGCGAGTTCGAGCCTCGTTTTCCGCTCAAAGGCAGTAATCTGTAGAAGCCCAGGTGGCGGAATGG
>JAFZFO010000052.1 GCA_017555845.1 Bacteroidaceae bacterium
CAAGCACCTTGTTCTCCAACTTTACATTGATATATGGACCTTTTTTTAATGAACGACTCATATTAATTCAAAAATTTCCTTATTATTACTTCTTTCTTCTCTCAATGATGTACTTGTTAGACTGCTTCTTAGGTGTACGAGTCTTGAGACCCTTAGCGTACAAGCCCTTACGTGAACGTGGGTGACCACCAGAAGCACGACCTTCACCACCACCCATTGGGTGATCTACTGGGTTCATAACAACACCACGGTTGTGAGGACGACGACCCAACCAACGTGAGCGACCTGCCTTACCAGAGCACTCGAGAGCGTGGTCTGAGTTACCTACTGTACCGACTGTAGCACGGCAAGTACTCAAGATACGACGAATCTCACCTGAAGGCAACTTGATAACGCAGTAGTTCTCGTCACGAGAAACGATCTGCGCGAAGTTACCGGCAGAACGAACAAGGATAGCACCCTGTCCTGGACGGAGCTCAATGTTGTGAACTACTGTACCGATAGGAATGTTCTTCAAAGGAAGAGCGTTACCAATCTCGGGAGCAGCATCAGCACCTGACATCAGAACTGCGCCAACCTCCAAACCATTAGGAGCAATTATATAACTCTTCTCACCATCAGCATAACAAAGCAAAGCGATACGAGCCGAACGGTTTGGATCGTACTCGATAGACTTAACTGTAGCGGGGATACCGTCCTTGTTACGCTTGAAATCGATAAATCTGAATTTACGCTTGTGACCACCGCCTCTGTAGCGCATAGTCATCTTACCGTCGTTGTTACGTCCACCTGTTGAACGCTTACCGGTTACAAGCGATTTCTCTGGTACCGCAGCAGTGATCTCTTCGAAGGTACCAATAATCTTATGTCTTTGGCCCGGTGTTGTAGGCTTAAATTTACGTACTGCCATCTTTATTAAATGTTACTATAAAAATCAATTGTATCGCCCTCCTTAAGTGTGACGATAGCCTTCTTTACAGCGTTTGTACGACCCTTAACAAAACCAGCCTTTGTATAGCGGTTCTTGTTCTTGCCTGCGTAGTTCATTGTGTTTACAGCTACGACAGTAACATTGTACAACGCCTCAATCTCTTTCTTAATTACCAACTTGTTAGCCTCGGGACGAACAAGAAAACCAAAGCGGTTCAACTGGTCAGTAATCTTAGTCATCTTCTCAGTGACTATAGGTTTAATCAATACTCCCATTATTATGCCTCCTTAGTTTTATTCAGTGTGTTATTAATTACCTCGAGAGAACTTTCAGTCACAACCAAAACCTCGGCATTCATTATACCATAGGTATTAATGTCCGAAGCAATAGCCATCTGAGTTCCCTTCAAATTTCTGGCTGACAAATATACTGCTTTATTGCTAGATGGCAAAACAAACAACTGCTTCTTTTCAGAAACTTTAAGATTATTTAACACATTAACAAAAGCCTTTGTACTTGGAGCCTCGAAAGCGAAGTCCTCAACTACTACGATCGCGTTGTCGATAGCCTTCTGTGAGAGAGCTGACTTGCGAGCGAGCTGCTTTACCTTCTTGTTCAATTTGAAGCTATAATCACGTGGAGTAGGACCGAACACGCGAGCACCACCTACCAACAGAGGTGAGTTGATATCACCACGACGTGCGCCACCGCCGCCCTTCTGACGACCGAGCTTACGTGTAGAACCTGAAATCTCGCTTCTCTCCTTAGACTTGTGGGTACCCTGACGCTGAGCAGCAAGATACTGTCTTACCGCCATGTACACAACGTGCTGGTTAGGCTCGATGCCGAAGATTGACTCATCCAAGACAACCTTTCTACCGGTATTCTCACCGTTTATGTTTAATACGCTGATTTCCATTACTTTTCAATTATTACGATTGAACCATTGTAACCTGGAACCGAACCCTTGATAACCAAAAGGTTGTGCTCAGGAATAACCTTTAAAACTTGGAGGTTGTGTGTAGTTACACGCACGTTACCCATCTGACCACCCATGCGGAGGCCCTTGAATACCTTTGCAGGGTATGAACAAGCACCGATAGAACCTGGCTTGCGAGCGCGGTTGTGCTGACCGTGAGTAGCCTGACCTACACCACCAAAGTTGTGTCTCTTAACAACACCCTGGAAACCCTTACCCTTTGAAGTACCTGTTACGCTAACGTAAGAAGCATCTGCAAAGAGATCTACTGTGATAACATCGCCCAAAGCGAGCTCTGTCTCAAAACCCTTGAACTCGGCCAAGTGGCGCTTGGGAGCTACACCGGCCTTCTTGAAGTGGCCTGCGAGAGGAGCGTTGATACGGCTCTCCTTCTGATCCTGGAAGCCAACCTGAACAGCCTCATAGCCATCCTTCTCAATTGTCTTCACCTGTGTAACTGCACAAGGACCTGCTTCGATAACAGTGCATGGAACATTCTTACCATCGGCACTGAAAACGGACATCATTCCGATTTTTTTTCCTAATAATCCTGGCATTTCAGTTTAATTTAAAAAATTAATAATTCGCATTAAAATTACACTTTAATCTCAACCTCAACTCCTGAAGGCAACTCAAGCTTCATAAGAGCGTCAACAGTCTTAGCTGTAGAGCTGTAGATGTCGATAAGTCTCTTGAATGAAGAGAGCTGGAACTGCTCGCGGCTCTTCTTGTTAACGAAAGTAGAACGGTTAACAGTGAAGATACGCTTGTGTGTAGGCAATGGAATTGGACCGCTAACGATAGCACCTGTTGCCTTTACAGTCTTTACAATCTTCTCAGCTGACTTGTCAACCAAGTTGTGATCGTAAGATTTAAGTTTGATTCTAATTTTCTGACTCATTGTCTTAAAATGGTTTTTATAAAAATTTACAATTGCCTGTCGGTTAAGAGTCATTCGCTAACCGACAGGCCTTATTTATTTACTTCTGAAGTTCCTCAAGTATCTGCTTTGTCAAAGAAGCACTTACCTGCTCGTGGTGATCGTAAGTCATAGAAGATGTTGCACGACCTGAAGTGATGGTACGCAATGATGTTACGTAACCGAACATCTCAGACAGTGGAACCATAGCCTTAACGATACGTGCACCTGTACGGCTTGTCTCAAAGCCCTCAACCTGACCACGACGCTTGTTAAGGTCGGCGATAACATCACCCATGCTCTCCTCTGGAGTAACAACCTCAAGCTTCATGATTGGCTCAAGGAGTACTGGGTTTGCCTTCTGACATGCATTCTTGTATGCCTGGATAGCACATACCTCGAATGACAACTGGTCAGAGTCAACTGGGTGGAAACCACCATCGAGAAGAACAACCTTCAAAGACTCCATTGGGTAGCCTGCGAGAACACCTGCCTTAACAGCTGTCTGGAAGCCCTTCTGTACTGATGGGATAAACTCCTTAGGAACGTTACCACCCTTAACCTCGTTAACGAACTGAAGGTTACCCTCCTTGAAGTCCTCATCAGCTGGACCAACAGATACAAGGATCTTAGCATACTTACCCTTACCACCAGTCTGCTTCTTGTAAGTCTCATCAACCTGAACAGTGTTGGTGATTGCCTCCTTGTAGCTAACCTGTGGACGACCCTGATTACACTCAACGCTGAACTCACGTTTCAGACGGTCGATAATAATCTCGAGGTGAAGCTCACCCATACCAGAGATGATAGTCTGACCAGACTGCTCGTCTGTTCTAACTGTAAATGTCGGATCCTCCTCAGCGAGCTTAGCAAGACCGTTAGCGAGCTTGTCAAGATCCTTCTGAGTCTTAGGCTCAACTGCGATAGAGATCACAGGATCTGGGAATGTCATTGACTCGAGTACGATTGGTGCGTCCTCTGCACAGAGTGTATCACCTGTACGAACGTCCTTCATACCGATCACAGCACCGATATCACCGGCACCGAGAACCTCCACTGGGTTCTGCTTGTTTGAGTGTATCTGGAACATACGAGAGATACGCTCCTTGCGGCCTGAACGTGTATCAAGGATATATGAACCAGACTCGAGCTTACCTGAGTAAACGCGAACGTAGATCAAACGACCAACGAATGGGTTTGTAGCAATCTTGAACACGAGAGCTGATGTCTTGTCATCCTCAGATGGAGTACGCTCCTCCATCTCATCTGTCTTAGGATTCATACCCTCGATAGCTGGAGTATCAAGTGGAGAAGGCAAGAATGCACATACAAAGTCAAGAAGTGGCTGAACACCCTTGTTCTTGAATGAAGAACCGAAAGTCATTGGAGTAATCTCAAGCGCGAGTGTACCCTTACGGATAGCTGCGATGATCTCCTCCTCTGTGATTGACTCTGGCTCCTCGAGAACCTTCATCATCAACTCCTCATCGAAGTCAGCAGCCTTCTCAAGAAGGTGCTCTCTCCACTGGTTAGCCTCGTCAACCAACTCAGCAGGAATCTCCTCTACTGTGTAATCCAAAGCACCGTCCTTGTAAACGAGAGCCTTCATTGTGATAAGGTTGATTACACCAAGGAACTTCTCCTCAGAACCGATAGGAATTGTTACAGGACATGGGTTTGCACCAAGAATCTCCTTCATCTGACGCATTACAGAGAAGAAGTCAGCACCTGAACGGTCCATCTTGTTCACGTAAGCGATACGTGGAACGTTGTACTTGTCAGCCTGACGCCATACAGTCTCTGACTGTGGCTCAACACCACCTACTGCACAGAAAGCAGCGATAGCACCGTCAAGTACGCGGAGTGAACGCTCTACCTCAGCGGTAAAGTCAACGTGTCCCGGAGTGTCAATCAAGTTGAACTTGTACTGTGTACCCTTCCAGTTCCAGAAAGTAGTAGTCGCAGCAGAGGTAATTGTAATACCACGCTCCTGCTCCTGCTCCATCCAGTCCATGGTAGCAGCACCGTCGTGCACCTCACCAATCTTGTGTGAAAGACCGGTGTAGAACAAAATACGCTCCGATGTAGTAGTCTTACCAGCATCGATGTGAGCACTAATACCGATATTACGGGTAAATTGAAGATCGTTTGCCATTTTCTTGTACTATTACTGATTAGAAACGGAAATGTGCAAATGCACGGTTTGCCTCAGCCATACGGTGCATATCCTCCTTACGCTTGAAAGCACCACCCTGATTGTTGAACGCATCCATAATCTCTGCGCAAAGCTTCTCTGACATAGACTTGCCACCACGCTTGCGAGCGAAGAGAATCATGTTCTTCATAGAGATTGACTCCTTGCGGTCTGCACGGATTTCAGTAGGAACCTGGAATGTTGCACCACCGATACGGCGTGACTTAACCTCTACCTTAGGAGTGATGTTCTCCAAAGCCTGCTTCCAAATTTCAAGTGGAGTTTTCTCCTCGTTCTTCATCTTGTTACCAACGAGCTCGAGGGCACCATAGAAAATAGTGTAAGAAATGTTTTTCTTTCCATCATACATCAGGTGGTTAACGAACTTAGAAACCATCTGATCGTTAAACACGGGGTCTGGAAGAACCACGCGCTTTTTTGGTTTTGCTTTTCTCATTTTCTTTTGCGAAAATTAATGTTTTGTGTGGCTGTGTTATTGCAAATTCTTCAACGCTTCCACCGAAGCATTTACTCAACCTTTTATAACCTTTTCCAACAAACCAAAACTAAGTTATAAAAAATATGTCTTTAAAAAGTTTTGAGTCATATCCCGTTTTTTACAAGCCGGGATCACTCAGCTACGCTTGAGGCGGGAATTACTTCTTAGCCTTAGGACGCTTAGCACCATACTTAGAACGACGCTGTGTACGGTTAGCTACACCTGCAGTATCAAGAGTACCGCGAACGATGTGATAGCGTACACCTGGGAGGTCCTTAACACGGCCACCACGTACCAATACGATTGAGTGCTCCTGCAAGTTGTGACCTTCACCTGGGATGTAAGAGTTTACCTCCTTCTGGTTTGTCAAACGCACACGAGCAACCTTTCTCATCGCAGAGTTAGGTTTCTTTGGAGTTGTAGTGTAAACACGTACACACACACCACGACGCTGTGGACAGTTGTCGAGTGCGGGCGACTTGCTCTTCTCTACAATAACCTCTCTGCCTTTTCTTACTAATTGCTGAATTGTAGGCATTTTGTTAAATTTTTAATTATTATATATTGTTTTTAAATATTTCTGCTCATGTGGACACATCAAAACACGATAGCCCATTTTGGACTGCAAAGGTAAAAATTATTTTTCTAATAAAAAAGCATTTGCTCTCTTTTTAGCAAGAGGCAGACTGCAAAAAACCATTTTTGTTGAAAAAACAGCCTCAAAAGGACTCCAAAACGGCTATTTTCATTGTTAAAAAATCTTAAATTATACTTCAAGGACATTTTTATTGAGACCAAAGGAGAAAAAACAGTTTTTTCCGCAGGAAACTGTATCTTTAATAGCAAAAAAAGGAGCGGCGGCCACAGCCGTCGCTCCCACTATATATATTATAAGGTATTTACTCTGCATTAGTTTCAGCAGGTGCTGGTGCATCTGCAACAGCAGCATCCGCATTTTCCACAGCAGCCTCGGGTGTCTCAACCACCTCCACCTCGGCTTTATTGAAGCAAGACAAAGGAGACTGAAGACCAACAAACGAAAGGATGTTACCAAGCCACAAACCGGCAACAACAACTGCAATTGTAGCCAAAGACAAAAGCCAGCTCAACCATTTTGGAAGACCTTTCTTCGCATATGGATCCTTCAGCTTGAGCTTTGGGAATTTAGCAACATCGGTCAAAGTCTCACCGAACAGAATGTTGATCTTTGAAGATGCATTGACAGCCCAACCGTTGGCATTGAGCAATGGAGCAATGTTACGACGGCGCAACTTCATCCAAGCGAGGATCATTGCAGGACCGGAGATGAACATCATAATACCGATAAAGATACCGATATACTGCCACCATACAAATCCCCTGAAAGATTCCAAGATACCAGCCAAAGCTGTACCGATCATACCGACAGCCACACCAATGGCAGCAAAGATACCGGCAAACTTGGCAATATCAAACGGAGGCGTTGCTGCCTTCTCTTCGCCATCGGCAGCTTTTGCGGCAGGAACTGCATTGATTTTCGCATTGGCGTCATTCATCATTGCAGCATCCTTCTCTGCTGCATTTTTATTGATGAGATTCTCAATAGTCTTTGCCATTCTGCGATAAGGAGACCAGAAAGCCTGACCTACGCTGATCGGGTTCTCTACAATCTTGGTAATGACAGCATCCCACATGAGCCCGTCATTATCAAAATAGATCGCATTCTTGCCGACAAAGAGATCACCTATATCACCGACCGTCACAGCAGCAACAATACTTCTCTTTGCTGCGCTTGTCTTGGTTGTACAGTCGCAATAAACAAGATAGATGCCACTTGCAGGAGCCATAGCATTATGTTTTGCCATATCGGCAACGTTCATACACATGCGGCACTCACGCTGATCGATAAGCAGGCGACCGCTCTGGAAGATTGCCTTCACATTCTTGTCTCTGCAATAGAAATCCTGGAAAGTAACGTAGTTGCGTAGCAAACGGTAGAAATCGCGGTAGATATGCAGGAATTTATCCACCATATCAATACCATCGGCTGTCTCCTTAAGTTCAAGATCCTGCGCTATAAGGTCAAGCAACGCCTGCTTCTTGTCATCTGCAAGCATCTGCTTGATTGCCTCAAGACCCAATGCCTCAACCTCAGCACCCTTCTTGGCAGCCTTCCATGCGTTGTATGCCGCAAAAGTAGCACCAATGGCAGCCCAAGACTCCTCGGTAAGCGCCTTCTCCTTTGGCTTCACGATTGAAACAAGTGTATTGAACTTTGATGCCCAAGCGGGGTTTATAGCAGTATCAAGAGCCAAATCGGCCTTACCTGTGATGCGCGCAATAGGATATGCGGCAATCTCCTCGGTCTTGCCGGTAAGGTTTTCGGCGCTGATTACCTCGATGAGACCGGTCTGTACATCAAGCTTCATAGCACTCTCGGGAGCAAATGAAGCGAGCTTTGCACGAACGAAATAGTCCTTTACCTTTGCATCGAGTGCATTGTAAGCCTCGATAGCCTTGTCTGTATCGGCACCATAAGGAGCTTCAACAGCAGCCTCACTCCATGCCACATAATCGGCCAACAGCTGATAGAACTTCTCAATGAGTTCTGCATTCACACCGTTATCGCCGCTACGGTCCATAACACCGCCCAAAGCATTTACAATTGCCTCAACAACAGCCTTATCACCATCGTTCTCGGGGGTCTGAGCAGTTATCACTCCATCGCCATTGAAACGGGTCTTTGCAAAAATCGCTGTTATATCCTTTGTGTCAGCCAAAGAGATTACAGTACCCTCTTTACCGAGATTTACAAGAATCTGCTTTGCCGAGTTATAGAGCCTCTTACCGTCAGCATTCTCCTGATTGAATGCCTCAATATCAATATTGTCAGCACCCTTTACCAACAGCTCAGCATCATTCACAACTGAAGTCAACCACTGCGATGTAGCAATAACATCGTTTACACGAATTCGGCCATCATTGTCGGTATCAATGCACTTCAAACTCTTCTCATCAATATCAAGACCTACAGTAGGACATGAAAGCACAGTCCACTTCTTGAGGTCCAACTCTGCCAAATGAGCGATATCTGCACCTGTAGTAATCTTCACACGTGTAGAACCGCCGACATTGTCATAGTTCCATGAATGTTTTTTAGTTGCCATAATCTATATATGTTTGTGTTTTATATACTTATTCCTCGTCAAAATCAAACTCCTCATAGTTGAAGTCATCATCCTCATCGCCGTCCGCATCATACTCAAGATCATCTTCCCAATCGGCAAAGTCGGCTGCAAGCATCTTGCGGTCATAGTTACGGTGAACGAGTTCTTCGCGCTTGACAGCTGCCAGACGGTTCTCCTCACTGTTTAGCGCTGCCCAGAGTATATCCTTCAGTTCCTGTATACCCTCGCCGGTAGGCGCCGAGATAAAGACATAAGGTATATCTTCAGGCAGATTCTCCGACAGCATCTCCTTGAGTTCCTCATCGATAAGGTCACACTTTGTAATTGCAAGGACACGCTGTTTGTCGAGCATCTCGGGGTTGAAGGTTGCAAGTTCGTTGAGCAGCACCTCATACTCTTTTTTGATGTCATCGGCATCAGCTGGCACCATGAACAGAAGCAGTGAGTTACGCTCGATGTGACGCAAGAAGCGCAGTCCCAAGCCCCTACCCTGGCTTGCTCCCTCAATGATACCGGGGATATCGGCCATCACGAATGACTTGTTGTCGCGATACGAAACGATACCCAGGTTGGGCTCAAGTGTAGTAAACGGATAATTTGCAATTTTGGGCTTTGCTGCCGACACAGAAGAGAGCAATGTCGACTTTCCGGCATTTGGGAAACCCACAAGACCCACATCGGCAAGCAATTTAAGCTCCAATGTCACGGTCATCTCCTGCATTGGTTCGCCCGGCTGCGCAAAGCGTGGAGCCTGACGTGTAGGAGTCGCAAAGTGTACGTTTCCAAGACCGCCACGTCCACCCTTCAGCAGAGTAACGAGCTGGCCATCCTCCATGACATCGCAGAGAAACTCTCCGGTCTCGGCATTGTATGCCACAGTACCGCATGGAACATCAACGATCTTGCTTTCTCCATCGGCACCGGTACTCTTGTTGATACCACCATTCTGGCCGTTTCCGGCAAAGATGTGGCGTTGGTATTTGAGGTGCAGCAGTGTCCAATAGTTGCGGTTTCCGCGCAGGATGATGTCACCACCCTTACCGCCGTCGCCACCATCGGGACCACCATTAGGAATATATTTTGCGCGATGCAAGTGAGCCATACCGCGACCTCCGCGGCCTGAACGGCACACAATCTTTACATAATCGATAAAATTTGATTCTGCCATAACTTCTACTTTAAGACCCTCACGGGCTGTCAAACAAATAAACAGTAAAAGTTGCCACCCTTGGCGGCAACTTATTTTTCACGGAGCAAAATGTCTGCCCCGTTCATTTACATTCTGGAATCGATAGCCGCAGCAATGTCATCAAAGATGCGGTCAAGTTCACCAAGACCATTGATGTAACAGTGCTTGCCATCATTCTTATACCACTCCTTGAGCGGAGATGTCTGCTCATTATACACAACAAGGCGTTTCTTGATAGTCTCCTCATTGTCATCGGCTCTGCCCGAGAGCTGTCCGCGGAGCAAAAGGCGCTTCATAAGCTCATCCTCGGGAACATCAAGTTCAATCATCGCTGTGACATCCTGACCGCGCTCGTTCAACATTGCCTTCAAGGCCTCGGCCTGCGCAATAGTACGTGGAAAACCGTCAAATATCACACCATTTCCGCTTGTGAGCGAGTCAAGTTTAGAAGCGAGGATGCTTATCATCAATTCATCGGGAATAAGTTGTCCTTTGTCGATGATTCTCTTTGCAGTCTCACCCAACTCTGTTCCGGCAGCAATCTCACCACGCAGAACCTCGCCTGTTGAAATATGGTTCAAGCCATACTTTGCAACAATTCTCTCGCTTTGTGTACCCTTACCACTACCGGGAGCACCAAAAATTACTATATTAAGCATTGTATAATCTTCTTTTATTCTTTAACATCGTACACATCGGGAAGGTTGCGGCCAAGACCATCATAATCAAGACCATAACCGACAATAAACCTGTCGGGAATTTCAAAAGCCGAATACTTTACCTCAACAGGAACGCGCAGACGCGCAGGCTTCAGGAAAAGAGACGCAATTGCGAGAGAAGCCGGGTTACTCTGAGCCAATGTCTCAAGCATCTTGTGCATTGTAAGGCCTGTATCCACAATATCCTCAACCACAATCACATCACGACCTGTTATCGATTCATTGAGCCCCATCACCTGATTTACAGTACCGGTAGTCTCGGAACCCTGATATGAAGAGAACTTTACAAAAGAGATTTCACACTCAATCTCAAGATTCTTCATCAGATCGGACACAAACATAAAACAGCCGTTCAGGACACCAAGAAGCAAAGGACGCTTTCCTGCATAATCCCTGTTGATTCTCTCTGCTACCTCCTTCACGCGGGCTGCAATCTCTTCGCTGGGAATTGATTTTACAAATTCTTTGTCGTGTATCTTTATTGTTGACATACTAATTTCTTTCTTTTACGTTAGTACCACGCAAATGTAAAACAAAGTTACGGAAAAACCGCAAGGTTTGCGTCATTTTATTAACAGCAACGACAAATAAAGACCTTATATATAAGTTAAGTCATCTTTTAGAACCGAAATTAAAAACAAATTACTATCTTCGCGCCATATTAGAGTTTTTGCGCCCACGCAAAAGATAACCCATAAGAACAATGAAAAAGCTCATTACTGCAATCATACTGGCATTGGCGACACCAGGCATGGCACAGTCAATCCTGAATTCCTTTTTTCCCGGTACAAGCGAAGGAGTCACATACTACCTGCCCGACACCAGGATAAACATCACAGTTGAGGCTTACTGTGTGACACAGACTCCTGGCGAGTTCTACAGCTATGCCGAGAGATTCCTGCACATGAAGAATGTCATTTCCGAAGCCAGCAACCGTTGGGAGATGACTGATATCAAGAGCAGCTGCGAGGGCGTTCCATGCAAGGAGAAATCATACATGATCAGCCTTAACAGCAGTACCGCAAGCAACATCAGGCTCAACGACAAGGGCATAATCAATGCCATAAACACGACACTCCCCGATGAGCAAGTAAGCGACAAGGCCAAAAGCAGTCAGAGCGGCGGCAACAGAACCGACGCATCGCAATACATGACCGAGGAGATGCTCACTGCCACATCAACGGCAAAGATGGCCGAACTGACAGCCAAGGAGATATATGCAATACGCGAAAGCAAGCTTGCCATAACACGTGGACAGGCCGAGAACATGCCAAGCGACGGTGCCGCAATATCATTGTTGTTGCAGGAACTTGAAAAGCAGGAGCGTGCACTTACCGAGATGTTCACAGGACGCACTGACACGGTGTACCACTCATACAGTTTCATCATTGCACCAGAAGAGATCCACGACACCACAAAAGCCGTACTGTTCCGTTTCTCGCACAAACTGGGCGTCGTTGATAAGGAGAACCTTGCCGGCGAACCGGTGTATTACAACATCAAGGACCTGAAGACCGTCGAGCACCCCGTCGTGGATGAAACTGCAAAGAAGAAGACTGCCAAGCAACAGCAGGACGGTATCTGCTACAACATCCCCGGACGTGCAAGACTGGAAGTCTATTCAAGGACAAAGACATATATTGAAACCGAAATGGCCATAGCACAGTTTGGCATCACAGAGACACTTGCCAAGACCCTGTTCAGCAAGAGCAACGCAGTCAGAGTATTGTTTGACACGGCCACCGGAGGAATCATAAGCATAAAGAGAAATTAATAACAAAATATATTTGAAAAGATGTTTGAAAATCTAAGCGAGCGCCTTGAACGCTCATTGAAAATACTCAAAGGAGAGGGAAGAATTACCGAGGTCAACGTTGCCGAGACATTGAAGGATGTGCGCAAGGCACTGCTCGACGCCGACGTAAACTACAAGGTAGCAAAGACATTTACCGACACCGTAAAGAACAAGGCCATCGGCCAGAACGTGCTCACATCACTGCACCCAAGCCAGCTGATGGTAAAGATCGTTCACGACGAGCTCACAGCCCTGATGGGTGGCGAGACTGCCGAAATCAACTATGAAGGCCATCCAGCCGTGATCCTCATGTCGGGTCTTCAGGGTAGCGGTAAGACAACATTCTCTTCAAAGCTTGCCAACTATCTCAAGAAAAAGAAGAACCGCAACCCGCTGTTGGTTGCCTGCGACGTATACCGTCCTGCAGCCATTGACCAGTTGAAGGTTCTTGGCGAGGCCATTGGCGTGCCCGTATATAGCGAGCCCGAGAGCAAGGACCCCGTACAGATTGCACTGAACGCCATCAAGGAGGCAAAGGCCAAGAGCTACAACCTCGTGATCATCGATACCGCCGGTCGCCTGGCTGTTGACGAGGCGATGATGAATGAGATTGCAGCAATCAAGGAGGCTGTCAAGCCAACCGAGACACTTTTTGTCGTTGACTCAATGACCGGTCAGGACGCAGTGAACACCGCCAAGGAGTTCAACGACCGTCTGGACTTTACCGGTGTCATCCTTACCAAGCTCGACGGCGACACACGTGGTGGTGCAGCGTTGTCGATCCGCACAGTGGTTACAAAGCCCATCAAGTTCATCGGTACAGGCGAGAAGATGGAGGCAATCGACCAGTTCCACCCCAACCGTATGGCCGACCGTATCCTTGGTATGGGCGACGTGGTTTCACTTGTTGAGCGCGCGCAGGAGCAGTTCGATGAGGAGGAAGCAAAGAAACTGCAGCGCAAGCTCGCACGCAACCAGTTCGATTTCAATGACTTCCTTACCCAGATACAGCAGATCAAGAAGATGGGTAACATCAAGGACCTTATGGCCATGATTCCAGGTGTGGGCAAGGCTGTCAAGGATATGGACATCGACGACAACGCTTTCAAGGGAGTTGAGGCAATCATCCAGTCAATGACTCCAAAGGAGCGTGCAAACCCAGATATCATCAATACATCACGTAAGGAGCGCATTGCCCGCGGTAGCGGTACTACAATGCAGGATGTCAACCGTCTGATGAAGCAGTTCGAGCAGATACGCAAGACAATGAAGACCTTTGCAGGTGGCAAGATGAATAACATGATGTCAAAATTCAAGTTCTAACATAAAAAGACAATCCCATGCAACTTATTGACGGCAAGGCTGTAGCAGCACAGATAAAAAAGGAAATTGCAACCGAGGTTAATGAAATATTGGCAAACGGCGGCAAGCGCCCCCACCTTGCCGCAATACTTGTGGGACACGACGGCGGCAGCGAGACATACGTAGCCAGCAAAGTGAAGGCCTGCGAGGAGTGCGGTTTCAAGTCGACACTCATCCGATATGAAGCTGACGTTACCGAGGAGGAGCTGCTTGCCAAGGTTGAAGAGCTGAACAATGATGCCGACGTTGATGGTTTCATTGTCCAGTTGCCTTTGCCCAAGCACATCGACGAGCAGAAGATAACAGAGGCCATCGACTACCGCAAGGATGTCGACGGTTTCCACCCCGTCAATGCCGGCCGCCTGTCAATTGGACTGCCTTGTTTCCTCTCGGCAACACCAAATGGTATCATGGAGCTTTTGCGCCGTTACGACATTGATACAAAAGGTAAGAAGTGTGTAGTATTGGGACGCAGCAACATTGTGGGCAAGCCAATGGCAAACCTCATGATGCAGAAGAGCATCCCCGGGGACGCCACGGTAACCGTCTGCCACAGCCACACACAGAACATTGCCGAGGAGTGCCGTCAGGCCGACATCATCATTGCTGCATTGGGACAGCCACATTTCCTCAAAGCCGACATGGTGAAGGAAGGTGCGGTAGTCATTGATGTGGGCACAACACGTGTACCCGATGAGACACGCAAGAGCGGTTTCCGTCTATGCGGCGACGTAGACTTTGATAATGTAGCACCAAAATGCTCGTTCATTACACCCGTTCCGGGCGGTGTTGGTCCAATGACCATTGTGTCACTCATGAAGAACACCTTGCTTGCCGGCAAACGTGCCATCTACAAATGAGGCAGACTCTCAGGACTTTTTTAGCAACACTTCTCATTTGCGCACAGCCATTGCTGTCAACAGCGCAAATCTTCACTACGCCCATACAACAGGTAGAGCTGCTGTATGCCGGCGATATAATGCAGCACGAAGCACAGCTTGACATGGCAAGACAGAGTGATGGAGAGTACAGCTTTTCATACTGTTTCCGCCATATATCGCCATTTGTCAAAAGCACCGACATATCCATCGCGAACCTTGAGACAACCATCGGCAAGAGCGGATACAGCGGATACCCGTCGTTCTGCGCTCCGGACAGTTTCCTGTATGCCGTAAAGGATGCCGGATTCAAGGTGTTGCTTTTTGCCAACAACCACTGCATGGACAAGGGCAAGCGCGGCGCACTGCACACGCTCGACATGCTCGACAGCCTGCAGATTGCACACTGCGGAGTATACCGCAACAGTAAGGAACGCGAGGAGAGATACCCGCTCATCGTTGAAGAGAAAGGAGTGCGCGTTGCAATCCTGAACTATACCTACGGCACAAATGGCAGGGAAGTACCCGCGCCAATGGTGGTCAACCTCATTGACAAGGGAACTATACTAAAGGACATTCAGGCAGCCAAGGAGAAACACCCGGATGCAATAATCGCCTGCATGCATTGGGGAGATGAATATGTAAGCCTTCCACCACAGCATATAAAGGAACTGAGCAACTGGCTCATTGAACAGGGTGTCAACCATGTCATAGGCAATCATCCGCATGTTCTGCAGCCTATTGAGATAAGAGAATCAGAGACCACCCCCGACAGGCACGTTGTAGCCTACTCCATCGGCAACCTGGTATCGAACATGTCACTGCGCCGCACAGATGGAGGCATCATGTTGGCAATGAAGCTGCGTAAGATCTTGAACTACACAAGGCCTCTTGACGTACGTTATCTGCTTACATGGATTGCACCAAGAGAGAGCGAAGGCAAACGCGATTTCACAATCTACCCGGCAGCAACGACAGAGATTAAAGGTTGGAGTAATGCCGAGCAGAAGCGGCAGCAGTTCATCAGCGACAGCCGTTCACTGTTCGACAGGCACAACAAAGGGGAAATAAAAGAGATATCGATAGACACGGTACGCATCAGTCGATGACAAAACGCTCGCCATTCCAGCGGTACACAAGCTTGCGCAACAGCGGCTTCACTTTTTTGGCATCGTCGGAGCTCATATATGCCGGCATGGTATATTCGGCAACAAGAGTGTTGTCATCAGCAGAAAGCGCAAGCGCTACCAGATAGATATCACATATATCCATGCACTCAGCGGTCGCCGAAGTAAAGAAATCACTTATTGACGGATAGGCGAATAACTCACCGCTATCAAGCAGGTTCCACTCCTTGTCATAGAAACAGACGCGGCTGTCGGCAGCCTCGGCCTTGACGCTCTTTACCATGCATATGATCGTATCATCAACGACAGGCAACAGTTTCAGCTGCATTGTTGATGATGCAGTCATCGCAAGCAGCAGATAATCATCAGCCAATTCCTTGAGCACACTCACACCATCAAGTCTATTGGTAATCTTAGCTTCCATTCCGGCCTCAACATAATCGACCATATCGGCACGCAGATTCTTTGTCAATAAAGGGAATACGGCATCGGGTGCATTCAAAAAGATGGAACGCATATTCTGGGCAGGCGCCGATGACGCCACGCACACTAACAACAATATTACAGACAGCAACTTTCTCATTTCGAGCCCAAATATAGGAAAAATAATCCAAGCAATATCAACAATACATCAAATGCCTTGCTCTTGAGATTCTTTTCACGAAGCAGCAATGCTCCGAAAGCAAAGGAAACGATTACACTGCCGCGCCTGATCATTGAGACTACAGCAATGAGAGCTCCTTCCTGTGCCAACGACGTGAAGTAACAGAAATCGGCAAGACCAAGGAATATCGAAATCATTGGTATCGACCAGCGCCATATGAACTTGCGGCTACGCTGCACGGGATTGACAGCATTCATCACCGATATGATGACACCCATGAGCAGGCACTGGTATATATTGAACCAAGACTGCACCACAATAGGCTCAATGGAACGCATGAGATACTTGTCGTACAATGCACTCACTGCACCGAATAGCGCTGCCAACGCCACGAAAACAACCCAACGGTTGTGAGTAAAGTCTATACCTTCACGTTTTCCGCTACGGCTCAACAGAAATACCGATATTATGGCAATTGTCACACCAATCCACTGATACAGGTTCAGTGTCTCGCCAAACAGGAACAACGCTCCCAACAGCACAAGCACCGGACGGGTTGACTGTATGGGAGAAACAATGGTAATCGGCAAATGCTTTATACCTATATATCCGCAAAGCCATGATGAAAGCACAATAACAGCCTTGAGAAGCAACAACAGATGTGTTTCAAGACCAATCTGCGGTACATACAGCTGCCCTTGGGTTATTATCCCTGCATGCGACAAAAGTATGAATGGAGCAAAGAGCAGGGAAGAGAAAAGTGTATTCAGAAAAAGCACCGCCAGCACGGAGTTCTCCTTGAGCGATACCTTCTTGAAGAAGTCATAGCAGCCAAGCAGCGCTGCCGACATAAAAGCAAGCAGTGCCCACATCACAGATAAATCTCGTTTGGATATTTCACATCGACAAGGAAAAGCGCCTCGCCCATAGCCGAGTCACCGGCCTCGCCACGCGCCTTGTTCTCTATCACATCACGGAAACCATCGATAGTCATCTTTCCACGGCCGACAAGCAGGAGCGTACCGACAATGGCACGCACCATGTTACGCAGAAAGCGGTCGGCCTCAATCTCAAAGACCCACTCATTGCCACCGACATTGTGCCATGCCGCATATGTTACCTTGCAGTTGTTGGTCTTGACATCGGTATGTAACTTGCTGAAACTGGTAAAATCGGTATACTCATACAGCAGCTCTGCAGCGCGGTTCATCGCCTCGAAATCTATTCCAGGCATAACTCTAAGAGCATAACGACGGGCAAATGGGGACTTGGCTGTGACAACACGATATCTGTAACGGCGCGAGATGGCGTCGAAACGTGCATGGGCATCATCACGTACGCGTCTGATATCACTCACGGCAATATCCGGCGGAAGTATACGGTTCAGTTTATATATGAGTTGCCGGACATCGACATTCATTGGCAGGTCGGCATGAGCCACCATACACTCGGCATTCACGCCGGTATCGGTGCGGCCTGCACCCACTACAGGAACAGGAACACGCAATATAGTTGCCAACGCCTCCTCCAGCATCTGCTGTACGGTCACGGCATTGGGCTGCACCTGCCAACCATGATAGGCTGCACCATCATATGAGAAATATATGAAATAGCGCTGTGTCATATCTCATTCTTAAGGATGTAGGTATGACATGCCACAAGAGCAGCAGTCTCTGTACGCAGGCGGGAACTGCCAAGACTGATAGGTTTGTATCCGGCCTTTACGGCAAGTTCTACCTCCTCGGGGCTGAAATCGCCCTCGGGGCCAATGAGTATTGTGGCATCTTCGCCTGACACGAGCACATCTTTCAGGAGCACTCTCTCACTGTCATAGCAGTGCGCTATATATTTTGCGCCGGGGCGTTCGGTCGCTATGAACTTCTTGAAGTCTACCATATCCGACACCAAAGGCTTGCAATATTTGAGTGACTGCTTCATCGCAGATACAACGATGCGCTCAACACGCTCGGGCTTGATGACCTTACGCTCCGAGAAACGGCAGTTAAGGAATGTTATGGCATCAAGACCAATCTCGGTCGCCTTCTCGGCAAACCACTCAATGCGGTCCATATTCTTTGTGGGAGCAATGGCAATATGCACATTACCATGCCAGTTCTTGGGTTTCTCCAATGGCGCACAAGGCTCTACATAACAATGCTTGCCGGCTATTGAAGCGATAGCTGTCTTGTAGAGATTTCCCTTACCGTCAGTTATCTCGAGTCCGCTACCTACCGAAAGGCGCAGAACGCGCAATGCGTGAGCGGCCTCCTCTTCGGAAAGCTCCCACGTATTTGCAATATCAGGTACATAAAAAAGTGCCATAAATCAATTGTCGTTTTCCATTTTGTCGCAACACGCGCTGCTTTGCGCCGTGTGGCGTGATTCAATTTCCTCTTTCAGTTTGTGTGCGAGTTCGTAATTCTCAACCTTCACCGCATTTTCTATTGCCACACGGAGCGTAGCCTCATCGGCAGCAGTGATGGGAATGGAGAATGCCCCGTTCTGCTCGTCACGTATGCACATGCGTGACAGCAAAGCATCCTCTATATATATTGGAGCCCCTGAACGCAGAGCTATGGCAATTGCATCACTGGTGCGGGAGTCGATGCACTGTTCAATATCACCTTGTCTGTAACACAGTTGTGAGCAGAATGTGCCGTCAGCTATATTGTTGATGAGGACATATTGCAGTTCGACACCGAATGCCGAAGTCACAAAGCCAAAAAGATCATGTGTGAGCGGGCGATCAGTCTTTAATCCTCGCAGTGCAAAAGCTATTGCCTGTGCCTCAAGGAATCCCAAGGCAACAATAATCTTGCGCAGCCCATCCTTCTCGCTCAACAGAAGCACGTGAGCGCGATGATCATTAGCCTTAGACATTATGTCCGTTACAACAAGTTCTACCATAGATCTTTATGCTTTATTCGCCTTCTTCTCCTTAAATACCAATGCAAAGAGCACTGCAATTACCAATGCATAACCGGCAAAGATATACCATGCAGTCGGCCAACCCGCAAAATATGTCTGATTCCTGGTACACGCATTGACTACGCCCTGCGCGGCAATAACTCCAATTGAAGCGCCAAGACCGTTTGTCATCAACATGAACAACCCCTGCGCACTTGAACGCATACTCTCGGGTACCTCCTTGTCAACGAACAATGAACCCGAAATATTGAAGAAATCGAATGCGACACCATACACTATCATTGAGAGCACGAACAGCATCACGCCCGGCATACCCGGATCACCGACTGCAAAGAAGCCGAAGCGGAGCATCCAGCCCAACATGGCAATGAGCATCACAATCTTGATACCGAATCTCTTGAGGAAGAATGGAATCAACAGGATGCACAGAGTCTCCGAAATCTGAGACAATGAGATAAGCATGTTCGTATGTTCAACGGCAAATGTGCCGGCATACTCCTCCATTGCTCCAAAACCACCAATGAACATATTGGCATAACCGTTCGACACCTGCAATGCAGCACCAAGCAGCATTGAGAAAATGAAGAACATGGCCATTCTCCTCTGGTTGAACAGTTTGAAGGCATCAAGTCCCAATGCTGAAGACAAAGATTTCTGCTCCGCGCCCTTGTCTACAGGACAGCTGGGCAAAGTCAGTGAGTAGACTGCAAGCACTGCGCCCCACGCTGCCGATGCGAGGAACTGCGAATAGTCGTTCTGGAAACCGGCAAGGTCAACAATCCACATTGACACGATGAAACCTACAGTACCGAACACACGTATTGGTGGGAATGCCTTGACGGTATCGAGGCCGGCCTTTGTCAATACAGTATAGGATACAGAGTTGGATAGCGCAAGTGTAGGCATATAGAATGCTACACTGATGGTATATGTCCAGAACAGGTCATTGAAAACGACATCGGCACCCTTGGTCATTCCTATATAACCCGTGACACCCATGAACACGGCTGCCACAGCATGACAGAAAGAGAGCATACGCTGTGCCGGAACCCAACGGTCGGCAATGATACCTATGAGAGCCGGCATGAAGATTGAAACAATTCCCTGTACCGAGTAGAACCAACCGATATCACTACCCATACCGGCGCTACCCAAATAGCGTCCCATCGAGGTTAGATACGCGCCCCAGACCGCAAACTGCAAGAAACTCAATACAATGAGTTTTGTTTTGACATTAGAATTCTGCATGTTATTTTATTTTTATCATTTCCGTTATAAAGTCCACTTTACACCAAACTTATAAACCGCCGGACAGGCATTATGTTCATCGGAACACAATATCCGTGATTACCTGCGCCTTTACATATTCATTGAGCTTTGCCACCAGAGAACGCCTGTTCATCAACAGCTCCTGGCGGAGCACGGATGATGTCACTGTGACAAAAAGCACCTGATTATATATCTTGAGGTCCTTTGTATATGTGCACACCGATTGTCCCAGCACTTTTGGCCAGGCATTGATCAGGCGATACTCGTTGAGCGGAGTCTCAAGCCCCTCTTCACGGCACATCACACGTACAAGTTCGGCTATGGATTTTGTAGAACCTCTTTTCATACTTCACGCGATTTTAACAATTCGACACATCCGCCCTGCACCTCGAAAAGATGATAGCCACCGCTGACACCCTCAAGGATATGGTCAATATGCTCACGGTTGACATCGGTAATGAAGATCTGTCCGAAATCATTGCCTGAAACAAGAGAGATTATCTGTTCAACCCTGCGGCTGTCGAGCTTGTCAAAGATATCATCAAGCAGAAGCAACGGCATCTCCCCACCCTTTGCGCGAAGGAAATCGTACTGGGCAAGTTTCAGCGACACAAGGAATGTCTTGTTCTGCCCCTGCGACCCCTCGCGTCTGAGCGGATAGCCACAAAGTTGCATTATCAGTTCATCGCGGTGCACACCCTTTGAAGTGTGGCCAAGACGACGGTCGTCCGCTCTTGAATTACGCAATATCTCCAACAGGTCCCCTTCATTCAAATGCGAACGATAGCCCAAAGCCACAGGCTCATTGCCACCGGTTATTGCATTATGGAACTTGGTGAATATAGGCACAAGTTCATCAATGAAGTTTCTGCGACATCCGTGGATAAACAGAGCCTCTTCGGTCATCATCTCCTCAATGAGCGACATCATGTCGGCATCGGGTTCACGGTCACCACGCAACAATGCATTACGCTGCTGCAATGCACGGTTATAACGTATAAGCGACTGAAGATACTCCTTATCGTATTGGGATATGACTACATCCATGAAACGACGGCGTTCCTCGCTTCCTCCGGCAATGAGTTCATTGTCGGCCGGTGAAACCATCACAAGCGGAACAGAACCTATGTGGTCGGAAAGACGGTCATAAAGTTTGCCATCCTTGCGGAACTGTTTCTTGTCGTTGCGTTTCAAGCCACATGACACTTCACTCTCTATACCTTTATCACTGCAATAGCAGCCCTGCAGCATGAAGAACGCTGCATCATGCATTATATTTGAGGAATCGGAAGCATTGACCGCACTCTTACAGAAGGAGAGATAATAGACAGCATCGAGCAGATTGGTCTTGCCCATTCCATTGCAGCCTATCAGGCAGTTTATCTTGGGAGAAAAATTGACATTTACCTCCTGCAGATTCCTATAGTTCAACAATGATATACTACGCAATTCCATATTTACCTCATTTATTCTGTCTATATGTGTTTATTTTGCAAAGATAGCAACAAGCGAGCGAGAAATATGAAGTTTTACTTCATTTTTTTCACAGCGAGCACAGGCTATGTTCGCGGTTAACGCAAAGATAGCAACAAGCGAGCGAGAAATATGAAGTTTTACTCCTTTTTTTCACTGCAGGTGCAGTATATCTTCGAGCCTTAATTCAAAGACGGCAACAGGCATGCGAGATAAATTCATTTAGAAGCAAAAAAAACCATTATAATTTTCAAGCTAACAATATTTTGTTTATTTTTGCGCTCTAATATTGCACCCAAAGGGCAATTTAATATTCATCAAGAACAGAAAACAAAATAAAAAATAACTATGAGCAAGAAAATCGACACACCCATCGCACCAGACGAGGCATTGGGTAAAGCAGAAAAATTCGTATTGGAGAACAAGAAGGCATTCATTGGTGTAATTTTGGTAATCATCGTTGTTGCAGCACTCAACGCGTTCGGCGTTTTCTCTCCAAAGAGCAATGAGAACAGTGAGGCAAACCTCGCAATTGCAAATATCGAGTACAAGGTATTCGAGGGCGATTTCGAGACAGCATTGAACGGCGACGACTTCAACATCGGCCTTCTCGAGATCATCGAGAAATACGATGGCACAACAGCAGCAAACAAGGCAAACCTCTATGTAGGTATCGTATACGCACAGCAGAAGCAGTATGAGGAGGCTATCAAATTCCTTAGCGCATATGAGGGCAACGACAACATCATTGCAGCAAAGGCAAAGCAGACACTCGGTAACTGCTATTCACACACAGGCGACATCAACAAGGCTATCGAGCTCGTTATGGAGGCTGCCGAAATGGCAAACAACATTGCAGTGACACCTGCTTGTTTGAGAGATGCTGCTGCCATGTATGAGGCACAGGGTAACAAGGCTGAGGCTTTGAAGCTTTACAACAGAATCAACGATGAGTATCCAAGCTCACCTGTTGCATACGAGGCGAACATCAAGATCAACGCTGCGAAGTAATTCAACAACAAACATAACAAAAGGCTGTCGCAATAAAACGGGACAGCCTTTTTTAATATACTGAAGCAATATGGCAACAGAATTGAAGAACCTGTCATCATACGACCCAACCAAGGTCGCAAACGGTAAAGGACGCAAGATCGGTATTGTATATGCCGAGTGGAACGACGAGATCACATACGCTCTGCGCGATGGCGCCATCAAGACACTCATCGACAATGGAGTTGAGGAGAGCGACATAACACTCGCAAGCGTTCCCGGCAGTTTTGAGCTCATCTTTGGAGCATCGCAGATGGTAAAGAGCGGCAACTACGATGCCGTAATAGCCATCGGTTGCGTAATCAGGGGCGATACTCCTCACTTTGACTACATCTGCGAAGGCGTGACAGCCGGACTCTCAAAGCTGAATGTGGAGTATGACACTCCTGTAATCTTTGGCCTCATAACAACAAATAACCTGTTGCAGGCTCAGGAGCGCAGCGGCGGCCGCCTTGGCAACAAGGGAGACGAATGCGCTGTTACAGCCCTGCAAATGATAGCGCAGTTCAAGTAACAGCGTATCGACAAAGCGAGCAGCGATAGGTCGCACGAAGTGTGGTAATAGTCACACCCGTGCGGGTCGCGGAAAGCGAGCTTTGTCAATGCCCAAAGCTACAAATGATAGCGCAGTTCAAGTGAATCCAGCAAAGTTATCAGATGCATTTCCCCAGTTAGTAGTATGGTTCGCCCTGCTGTCCGGGACTTCTGATAGCTTTTCAATAAGAAAACCCCGACAGGTGATTCATTTCACTTTGTCGGGGTTCTTGTTTACGAAATCGGCCCATGAGGAGTATTTCTTCTCACTAACAGGCTTGCCGTTTTGCAGATAATGACAGAATGCAGCTCCAAGCGCGTCGGTGGCATCCATGAACTGTGGCATCTCATCGCTTGAAATATTGAGCATACGGCGCAACATATCGGCAACCTGCTCCTTTGATGCCGAGCCGTTACCGGTAATGGCCATCTTGATTTTAAGCGGAGCATATTCATGAATCGGTACTTGGCGGCTGATTGCAGCGGCAATGGCCACTCCTTGCGCCCTACCCAATTTGAGCATACTCTGCACATTTTTTCCAAAGAAAGGCGCCTCTATGGCAAGCTCATCGGGCAGAAAGGATGCTATCAAGCCCTGCACTCTTTCGAAGATCTCTCCGAGTTTCATATACATATCCTTGCACTTGCGCATATCAATCACGCCCATGGTAATGAGGCGTGCACGGTTTCCGTTCACGCCAATGAAGGCATATCCCATAATGTTTGTTCCGGGATCAATGCCCATTATTACCTTATCGTCGGCAGCTTTCCCCATCTCAATATCCCAGATACTTGAGCAATCCTTTGCAACCCTGCTCAATTTCCTTATAGGTCTTGTCGAAATTGCCATGATACCATGGGTCCGAAATATCAACGCCGGTACATGGACATGGTTCATCAGTCACAAAGTCAAGGAGTTTCCAAACCTTATTCTCGCAATCACAACCAATGAGCCTCATAAGATTGCGTCTGTTGTAATCCTCCATAATCACAACCATATCAAATGCGTTGTAATCGGCTACGGAAAACTGGCGGGCACGATGACCGTTGCTGCCAATTCCATGCATTGACAATACAGAAGCTGCTGGAGGATATATTCCATTGCCTATCTCCTCGCGGCTTGTTGCCGAGGATTCAATATGCAGTTCCGCACCCACCTTTGCAGCAAGTGACTTCATCACAAATTCAGCCATCGGAGAACGGCAGATGTTTCCGTGGCACACGAACATTATCTTTTTCATAACATTTTCATTCAAGGAAAGCGGCATCAAAAGAGAGGGGCAAAAGCGCCTTTATGCCATCCTCTATTATATAGCACTCCTTTGCGCCATACAGAATTATGCGGATGGGGCTGTTATAGCGTTTTTCGGTCTCAAGGATAACCTGACGGCAAGCGCCGCATGGAGGGATTGGCCTTTCCAGCTCGCCTTGCTCGGTGCGGGCCGCAATTGCAAGTACCTCGACCGCCTGTGTGGGATACTGGGAGTTTGCCCAGAAAAGCGTTGTACGTTCAGCACAAAGGCCCGAAGGATAAGCCGCATTCTCCTGGTTTGTTCCGCAGACAACAGTACCATCGGCCAGACGCACCGCCGCACCGACATTGAAACCGGAATAGACTGCATAGCTGTTGGCGGTTGCCGCGCGCGCAGCATCCACAATCTCCCTGTCGGCAGAGGAAAGTTCATCAACCGTACACACCTTCACTGTCGTATTAATTATCATCTCTTTCATAAGCCTTAAACTTTTAGCATGACAATCCGCTGCACTTTTTCAACAGATTATCAGTGCGAATTTAGCCCAAATCTTGCGCATAAACAATTTATTCACTTATTTTGTGCCACATTTGTCCAATTATTGAATATGAAAAAAACATATCTATTGCTATTGGCAGCACTGCTCGCGTTCACAGTCTGCCACCCCATAAAAGCTCAGGAGCAAAAGGGATACGCTGCACTCAATGACAGCGAGCGTTACCTGCTGACCTATTCGGCCATTGCCGTTGAGCAGATGGAAAAGTATGGCATACCTGCAAGCATCACTCTGGCACAAGGACTATTGGAGAGCGGAGCCGGAAAGAGCAAGCTGGCAACGGAAGCGAACAACCATTTTGGAATAAAGGCCGACAGCAGATGGAACGGTGAGACGTACTCACATCTGGATAACGGCAACTGGCACAAGTTCCGTGTATATAAGAATGCCGAGAAATCCTATGAGGACCATTCGCTATTCCTTGTGGGCAACAGCCGTTACGATACCCTTTTCAAGCTAAAACGCACAGATTACAAAGGATGGGCCAAAGGACTGAAGAATGCCTACTATGCCGAAGACCGCCAATATGACGTCAAGCTGATTGGCATCATTGAGAGATACGGCCTGTACAAATATGACAACTACACGGTTGCCGATGCAAGAAAGGAGATAAAGGGAATGGTTCCTCAAAGCGACAGGGATGCAGTTGTTGCAAACGTGGGAAAGGAGATTCTGAAGGCGAACGGACTGCCATATGTCATAGCCGAATACGGAGACAACTTCAAGTCACTGTCTAAGGAACTGGGCATTACAAAGCGTAAGATACGCAAATACAACGACCTGCACAAGGAGTACACATTCAGCGACGGCGATATCGTCTACCTTAAAAAGAAGAACAACAAGGCTGTAAAAGGATACAATTTCCACACGACCAAACAGGGAGAGAGCCTGTACAAGATATCACAGATATATGGAATCAAGCTAAAAGCCATATATAAGTTGAACCCACAATATGTGAGCTACACGACACTGAAAGTGGGAGATGTCGTGAGACTCAGATAAACAAAGAGTGACAGAGAAAATCTCTGTCACTCTTTGTTTATTCTCCGAGTTTGTTCATCTCATGCGATATGCGGAAAGCGCTATATAGTTCCATCAACGTTCCGCAGAACAGAATCACTATCCACTCATTGCTATAATGGGTAAACATCAACACTCCTGCACCTACAAGCAGCAAACCGGCAAGCTGCTGTTGTGCTACAAGGCGACGCAGCACCAGCCCGTCATGTCGGGGGCGCAACAGGAATTGTGTTACAGCAAAAAGCACTGCACCACATATATACACATAGGCGTAGACATGTGGAAGGAACATGCGCATCACCAATCCGGCCAACAGCGCGACAGCTCCTGCATAATTCAATAATACAAAAAACTTTTTCACTCCTTTATTATATATATATCTTCATCCTTTTTTATCAATCCCTGAGCACGTGCCACATCTTCGATGACACTGAGATCGCCATCGGTATACAATTTGAGTTTGTCCTGTACCTCGGCCGAGTCGGCCTCCATCTCCCTGATCTCATCAGTCAATTTGTCAATGGTAGCCTTGTTCTTTATGTGGCTGATCATGTTGTTGTCATCGACAACGATTATAATCGCCAAAAAGACAATGGTCACAAATATATACTTGTGATTCTTAATCCAATTAAAGAGAGCCTTTATCCTGTCGAAAACCTTGGTGCGCATAAGTTATTGTTTGATACTACAAAGATAATCAAATTATCTTTCAACTTTGGTTTATGGCGGGATAAAAAAACAATCATCCCGTTTTGTTCTACGCTCGCTTTGCATTATCTTTGCGTAAGCTATATACATTATATAACAAGGCAAGAAAAAATGGAAAACTACATAGTTTCGGCAAGAAAATACCGCCCGGACACCTTCGAGTCGGTGGTAGCCCAGAAATCGTTGACCACAACGCTGAAGAACGCGATCCATAGCGGAAAGCTGGCACACGCCTATCTATTCTGTGGACCACGTGGTGTCGGCAAGACAACCTGTGCACGAATATTTGCCAAGACAATCAATTGTACCAACCCCACCGAGAACGGCGAGCCCTGCAACCAGTGCGAGTCATGCCAGTCATTCAACCAGCAGCGTTCATATTCAATCTATGAGCTTGACGCCGCCAGCAACAACTCGGTAGAGGACATCCGTTCACTAAACGAGCAAGTACGCATCCCACCCCAGGTTGGCAAGTACAAGGTCTATATCATCGATGAGGTCCACATGTTGTCACAGGCCGCATTCAATGCCTTCCTCAAGACTCTTGAGGAGCCGCCTGCACACGCAATATTCATTCTTGCGACAACCGAGAAGCACAAGATCATCCCAACCATCCTTTCGCGTTGCCAAATATATGACTTCAGCCGAATTGAGGTTGCAGACATCATTGCACACCTGAAAGGTATTGCCGAGAAGGAGAGCATAAACTGCGACTACGAAGCGCTGAGAATCATTGCACAAAAATCGGACGGTTGCATGCGTGATGCGCTGTCACTGTTTGACCAGATGGCAAGCTTCACTCAAGGAGACCTCACATACACCAAAGTCATTGAAAGCCTCAATGTGTTGGACTACGAGTACTACTTCAGACTCACCGATTTCATCCTTGAGAAAAAGACTGCACAGTGTCTCCTGCTTTTCAATGATGTATTGAACAAAGGATTTGAGGGAAACATATTCATTGAAGGCGCAGCATCACACTTCAGAGACCTGCTTGTAAACAGCGACGATGCCACAGCCGAACTTTTCGAAGGAAGTACAGACCTGAGAAACAGATACACCGAGCAGGCACGCCGTTGCACCCCCAAAATGCTGTTCAACGCCATAAGGCTCTGCAGCAACTGCAGCCTCAACTACAGGACCAGCCGCAACAAGCGTCTACAGGTGGAGCTCACACTCATTGAGCTGTCACAGATGAGTGACAGCGACGGCGAAGATGGCCGGGGGCGTGGCCCCAAGATGCTTAAACCGATATTCAACAAGATAGTTCAAGAAACGCCACAGGCGCCCGCGCCACAGGTAACACAGACTGCAGCCCCGGCACAACCGGCACCAGCCGTCAACAATGCGCCACGGATCCAGCATCAACAGCCGGTTACACCCAACAATAGTGCCACACAGGCAACAGCAGCCACAACTACGGCTGCGACACCTGCAATACAAGGAAGACCCGCAGAATTGAGAACAAGGAAAGAGGGTGCCGGCAGTCTGGGCAAGATGTTCCAAAGATCGAGAACCGTCATTGAAGCAGGCGTACCAGAGAAAGCGCCTGAAGCGGAGAAGCAGAATATAGTCAGGAGCGAACCGACAGTTGCGCCAAGCAGCACACCGGCAATGGTAACAGATGCCATGCTCTCGCAAGCATGGACTTCATTTGCCTTGTTGCTGCCCGAGAACGAGAGAGCATTGGCCGACCGTATGAAAATAATGTCGCCCAAAGTCGAGAACCCAAACTGTTTCATGATATCGGTAGACAACCAGATGGCAGCCGACCTCTTCACAAGAGAGGAGAAACGCATATGTGAAGGAATGGCAAAGTTCCTGAACAACACGACAATGAAAATGAATATCGTCGTGAACAAAGTGGTTGTAGAGCGACACACCAGCGACAAGAGCAAGCAATATGCGATACTGGTAGAGAAGAACCCGTTAGTCGAGAAACTGCGCGTCGAGCTAAATCTTGAAGTTGCGAGATAACAAGAGGAAGGATGAACCAATTCATCCTTCCTCTTTACTTATTCAACAGCACCGGATACTCCACCCAAACAGCAATTATGGCCTGAAGCCTCTGAATGGAAGCCCTATAATTAAAGTCATAAAATCATAAAAAACAAATTAAATTGACACATTTTTAACATGGTATCAGGGCTCTAAAACATCTTTTTAAATATGAAAATTTTTCGCCTTATTTAGAATTATTCTAAATAGGAAAGACTACAGGCGAAACTGGCGGATGAAATTCAAAAACCATACCAGAAGCGGAAGAAAGGTACATTCTGAAGATGTTTCACAATATCAAGCGGGTGTGCATAGCAAGATAACACATTGAGTATCAATGTTTAAAAAAAATAACATAAAACAACAACCTTATAATCCCGCCATTTCTTAAAGCACTGATATACAGCCCATTATTCAATGCAAGTTTTCGGGGTCTTTTTCTTTGCTTGCATTTTCATTTTTATTTGCAGATATTTGCATAGGAATTAATCGAAAAAGGAATCCGACCGGCAACGACCGATTGACAGTGCAAGCCTCTTGCACACATCATTCCGAAATTATTCCCCGATTACTTAGGATAGAAAAAACACGAACAGTCGATGACACAACATCTCGATACAAAATGGAATAAATGTTTGGAGATCATTCGTGATAATGTCTCTGAAACAACCTTCAATACTTGGTTCGCGGATATCAAGCCGCTCAAGTATGAGGGTAACACTCTTACCATACAGGTCAAGAGCAATTTTGTATATGAGTTTCTTGAGGGTAACTTTGTCGACCTGTTGCGTTCTACCCTTTTCAAGGTAATGGGCAATGGTACACAGCTCATGTACAGCGTGCTCACGGACAAGGACAACAACCTGAGCATGGAAGTCGGAACCGACAACAGCGCTTCTACATGTCGCAGAACAGCCAACAGTGGCAACAATGCCCCTGTAGCAAAGCAGGAGACAATACAGGAGCTGGACTCAATGCTCATCAACCGCTACACCTTTGACAACTATGTCGAGGGTATCAGCAACCGCTTGTCACGTTCTGTGGCCATCAGCGTTGCCGACAAACCGGGCCGAGCATTCAACCCATTGTTCATCCATGGTTCATCAGGTGTCGGCAAGACCCACCTGATAAACGCTATCGGTATCAAAATTAAGGAATTGCACCCTGAGCTTCGTGTACTCTACGTATCGGCTCATCTTTTCCAGGTACAATATACAGATTCTATACTCCAGAAGAACTTCAATGATTTCATGAGATTCTATCAAAGCATTGATGTCCTTATCATTGATGATATTCAGGAGTTTGCGGGCCTTCAAAAGACCCAGAACGCTTTCTTCCATATATTCAATCACCTGCATCTGAACGGAAAGCAGCTGATTATGACATCAGACCGCTCACCCGCGCAATTGCAGGGTATGGAAGAGCGTTTAATCACACGATTCAAGTGGGGCATGACAGCCGAGATTGAAAAGCCCGATTTCGAATTGCGCAAGAACATTCTCCGCAACAAGATCTACAGAGACGGTCTGAAGTTCCCAGAGGAGGTAATCTCATACATCGCCGAGAATGTAAATGCAAGCATCCGCGACCTTGAGGGTATAGTAGTGTCAATAATGGCACACTCGACCATCAACAATGCCGATATCGACATAAACCTCGCACGCAGAATCATTGGCGATTTCTCAGACTATGAGAAGAAGACAATAACCATTGACGATATCATAAAGACCGTTTCGGAGTACTACGGCGTTGAGGTAAATGCCATCAACACACGTTCACGCAAACGCGAAGTTGTACTCGTGCGCCAGGTAGCAATGTACCTCGCAAAGAAACACCTTGACATGTCAACCTCAAAGATCGGTAAATACATCGGTGACCGCGACCACGCGACAGTGCTCCACGCATGCAAGACAATCACCAACCTTGCCGACACAGACAAACAGTTCCGTGTAGAACTTGAAGAGATCGACAACTCACTCTTGAGCGCATAATACTATCAACATAACGAACATCAGCGGCTGCATCTGTTTATAGATGCAGCCGCTGATGCTTTATACAAAAAACACACTGCCTTCAAAACACAAATCCAACAATTGTCAAACAAGACGGCTGAACCGAGCGGAGAAATTTTCTTTTTGGAAAACTTTATAGAGCTTTTTAAAAATACAGATATTGATAATCAACGATTTAAAAATATTTTTGGAAAACTTTCATTTCAACCAACGTTAAATGAATGATTTATTTTGGTACTTATATAAATGATTTTTAAATTTGTATTCCCCATTCGGGAAAACATTCATATAACAATAACCAAAATAAAATACCATAGTGGAACAGAAAATATACTCACAGGAGGAAGCCTTCAAGTCTTCTCTTGAATACTTTGACGGCGACGAGCTGGCAGCCAGAGTCTGGGTCAACAAGTACGCCCTTAAAGACTCATTCGGCAACATCTACGAAAAGTCGCCGGCAGACATGCATTGGCGAATAGCCAACGAAATTGCACGTATTGAATCAAAGTACAGCAACCCCATGTCGGCACAGGAGATCTTTGACCTGCTTGACAGATTCAGATACGTAGTACCTTCGGGCAGCCCGATGTCAGGCATCGGAAACAACTTCCAGATAGCATCACTCTCGAACTGTTTTGTGATTGGCATGGAGGGAAAAGCCGATTCCTATGGTGCCATCATACGCATTGACGAGGAACAGGTGCAGCTGATGAAGCGACGCGGCGGTGTGGGACATGACCTTTCACACATACGTCCCAAAGGTTCGCCGGTAAAGAATTCTGCCCTCACATCGACAGGTCTTGTTCCATTCATGGAGCGATACTCGAACTCGACACGCGAAGTTGCACAGGATGGCCGCCGCGGCGCCTTGATGCTGAGCGTATCCATCAAACACCCCGATGCCGAGGCATTCATTGATGCAAAGATGACCGAAGGCAAAGTGACAGGCGCGAATGTTTCGGTAAAGATCGATGATGAATTCATGAAGGCAGTCACAACCGCAACACCATATAGGCAGCAGTACCCCATCAACGCCGAAAACCCCACATACACGAAGGAGATCGATGCAGTAAAGCTATGGGAGAAGATCATCCATAATGCCTGGAAATCGGCCGAGCCCGGAGTGCTTTTCTGGGACACCATCAAGCGCGAATCAATTCCCGACTGCTATGCCGACCTCGGATTTGAGACAGTATCCACAAACCCATGTGGAGAAATCCCATTGTGTCCATACGATTCGTGCCGTCTCATTGCCATCAATCTGTTCTCATATGTCGTGAACCCATTCACCCCTGAGGCATATTTTGACTACGCACTTTTCAAGGAGCATGCAGCAAAGACCCAGCGAATGATGGACGACATAATTGACCTTGAGCTTGAAAAGATTGAGACCATAATGGAGAAGATTGACAGCGACCCCGAAAGTGATGAGGTAAAAGGAGCCGAGAGGAAGCTTTGGGAGAAGATCTACCGCAAGAGCAGCATGGGACGCCGTACAGGAGTGGGCATAACAGCCGAGGGCGACATGCTCGCCGCGATGGGACTACGCTATGGTTCGGCCGAGGCGACAGCCCTTGCCGAGGAGATACACAAGACATTGGCCATCACGGTTTACTCGTCATCAGTGAATCTCGCAAAGGAGCGTGGTGCATTTGAGGTCTTCGACATCACACGCGAAGCGGAAAACCCATTCATCAACCGCCTGAAGGAGGCCTGCCCAAGCCTGTATGAGGAGATGGAGAAATATGGAAGACGCAACATCGCATGCCTTACCATTGCCCCGACCGGTACAGTGAGCATCATGACACAGACCACATCAGGCATAGAACCGGTATTCATGCCCGTATACAAGCGCCGCAGGAAAGTCAACCCCAACGATGCCGATGTCCACGTGGATTTCACTGATGAGAACGGCGATACATTCGAGGAGTACATCGTGTACCACCACAAGTTCGTGGAGTGGATGAAGAAAAGCGGCATCGACACCACAAAGCGCTATTCACAAGTGGAGATAGACAATATTGTCTCACGCTCGCCATACAACAAGGCGACATCCAATGATATCGACTGGGTTGCAAAGGTTGAGATGCAGGGACGCATACAAAAGTGGGTAGACCACTCTATCAGCGTAACCATCAACCTACCCAACAATGTGGATGAGAAACTTGTGAACGAGCTTTATGTGACAGCATGGAAGTGCGGTTGTAAAGGCTGCACCGTATATCGCGACGGCTCGCGCGCGGGAGTGCTTGTTTCCACCGACAGCAAAAAAGAGAAGAAGGCAAACGAGGAGATGAAACCATTCATCACAGAGGTGCGCCCTACAATTCTCCAGGCCGACGTCGTACGATTCCAGAACAACAAGGAGAAGTGGGTGGCATTCATAGGCCTGCTCAACGGAGAGCCATACGAGATATTCACAGGTCAGCAAGATGATGAGGACGGCATTCCATTGCCCAAGAACGTGACACACGGCATCATCATCAAGCATACCAACGAGGACGGAAGCAAACGCTACGACTTCCAGTTCGAGAACAAGATTGGCTACAAGACCACCATTGAAGGTTTGTCAGAACGCTTCAACCCCGAGTTCTGGAACTACGCGAAACTGATCTCCGGAGTGTTGCGCTACAAGATGCCTATAGAACAGGTCATCAAGCTGATTTCATCACTTGAACTCGCATCAGACAACATCAACACATGGAAGAATGGTGTTGAACGTGCCCTGAAGCGTTATATGAAGGATGGAACATCAAGCGCCGAGAAGTGCCCGAACTGCAAACAACAGCTTATATTTGAAGAAGGTTGCCTGCACTGCCCCGGTTGCGGATATTCAAAATGCGGATAACACTATAGAACAACTACAAGGAACCGAATCGGTTCCTTGTAGTCAAACAAAGAATTATGCAGATAGAAAATTACTCAATAGAATTGCGCGATGTACACATGTTCGCGCACCATGGCGTAATGTTGCAGGAACGCGAGATAGGCGCCTGGTTTACAATTGACATCAAGCTTGAAATAAATGACAGCAGCTGTTCGGAGAGTGACCTGATAGAAGGCACCGTCAGCTACGCCGATGTATATGATATACTGCGCCAAGAGATGAGCATACCATCCAACCTGTTGGAACACGTATGCAACAGGATTTCAAGAAGACTATATGATAATTTCTGCCAGGTTGCTGCAATAGAGATTACCTTATGCAAGGACACACCACCAATGGGTGGTGACAGACTGAAAGCAGCTGTTACGCTTACGAGCAGACGATAGTGATCACTTGAGTTTCGCGAGGGCTTGACGGGCAGCCTTCTGCTGACTCTCGCGTTTTGAGAAACCGTCGCCGATTCCACACACTTCGCCGGCGACAAGTACCTCGCTCACAAAGAAGACACCCTCCTTGCGGAGTTCCTCGGTAACAATGCGGAATTCGACATCAATATGTTTCTTCTGTCCCCATTCAATGAGACGGCTCTTGTAGTTCTTGTCCGACTTCACCACTGACTCTATGTCGGTAAGGCGCGAGAACACCCTGTCAAGCAGAAAGCGTCGGCAATGCTTGTATCCTTTGTCAATGTATATGGCACCTACCAGAGCCTCAAGAGCATTGCCATATATGTAATTGTTATGCTGATGCGCTACGCCGCATGCATTGACATACTTGTCGAGCCCTATCTGCAGGGCCAGTTCGTTCAATCTTTCACGGCAGACAAGATTACTGCGTGATTTGGTAAGGAAACCTTCACGCTCACGGCTGAAGTTGGAATAGAGATAATCGGCTGTAACGGAACTTAGGACCGCATCGCCAAGGAATTCCAAACGCTCGTTGCAGGAGAGCTTCTTCATGCCCGATGTAGAGCTGTGCGTCATGGCCATCTCATACAATTTTATATTGCGTGGCACATAACCCAAGATAGAGTACAACAACAAATAAGACTCCCTGTCCTTATGGGACAGGAGTCTTATCTTATCAATTACCTTCTTGAAAAGTCTATCAGCCTTCAATTTTCTTAAACGCAATACTTGCATTGTGGCCACCGAAACCGAACGTATTAGACAATGCCACGTTCACATCTCTCTTCTGGGCCTTGTTAAATGTAAAGTTCATACGATAATCAATCTCGGGATCCTCATCGCCATCGGCGTGATTGATTGTCGGCGGTATTATTCCGTGCTCAATAGCAAGCACTGTCAACACTGCCTCCAACGCACCAGCACCACCAAGCAAGTGACCTGTCATTGATTTTGTAGAACTGATATTCAATCTGTAAGCATGTTCACCGAAAAGGTTCTTGATGGCCTTGGCCTCGGCAATATCACCTGCATATGTAGATGTACCGTGAACGTTGATATAGTCAACACTCTCAACAGGCAATCCGGCCTCATCAAGCGCAGCCTTCATCACTCGTGAAGCGCCCTCACCCTCGGGATGAGGAGCAGTAATGTGATATGCATCGGCAGTAAGACCTGTACCCACAATTTCGGCATAAATCTTTGCGCCACGGGCTACCGCATGCTCATACTCCTCGAGAACGAGCGAAGCGGCACCTTCGGCCATCACAAAGCCGTCGCGGCTCTTGCTGAACGGGCGTGATGCAGCTTGTGGTTCATCATTACGCACGGACAAGGCATGCATGGCATTGAATGCACCCACGCCGATATTGCAAATGGCTGCCTCGGCACCACCGGATATTATCACGTCGGCTCTGCCGAGACGTATCTGGTCATATGCATCAATGATCGCGTTCGAAGACGAAGCACATGCGGATGTCGTCACATAATTGGGGCCTTTCAAACCATAACGGATAGAGATGATTCCGGTTGTCATATCCGATATCATCTTGGTTATCAAGAATGGTGAAAAACGTGGACCATTTTCCTGGCTAAGTGCATAAGCGCGGGCTTCGTCTTCAAGAGAGCCCAATCCTCCAATGCCTTCGCCGAATATTACACCTACCTTGTTGCAATCGACCTTCTCAAAATCGATACCACTGTCTTTGATAGCCTCAACGGCAGCCGCCACACCATAATGTGTATCGGTATCGACCTTACGGAGTTCACGACGGTCCATAGCCACCGTAGGGTCGAAATTCTTCACTTCACAGGCAAACTGTGTCTTGAAGAGGTAGGCATCAAAACGAGTAATAGGTCCTGCGCCACTCACTCCATTAATAGCATTTTCCCACATTGTAGGAACATCATTACCAATGGGCGAAACGGCACCAAGACCTGTTACAACAACTCTTCTAAGTTTCATATAGAATTGTTAGAGTACAGTAGGGAGAGAGAAATATTACTTCTCGGCAACCTTCTCCTCTACATACTTGACAGCATCACCTACTGTCGCAATTTTCTCAGCCTGATCCTCGGGGATTGAGATACCGAACTCATCCTCGATCTCCATAATAAGCTCTACTCTATCCAATGAGTCAGCGCTCAAGTCGTTTGTAAAGTTAGCCTCTGATGTAACCTCTGACTCTGATACACCGAACTTCTCGATGATAATAGCTTTTACTCTTGATTCAATTTCTGACATAATTGTAAATTTTAAAGATTTATAAATTATCTTTCGTGGCAAAAGTAAGACAAAAATTAAGAACTACAAAGAATTCTATAAAAAAAACGCAAACCCCATTGCACAAATGCCGCAAAATGTGCAAAAATTAGACTAAATATACAGCCATTACACTTTTGCTTCACTCAACTTTATTGTATAGGCCGATGGCTCACGACGTAGTCGGTAATTATTGCGCAGGCTCTCAAAATCGCCAGGTGTACCCTTCAAAACCACAGTATCATCCAGTGGAGAATATATCGCAAGCATGGCATCGCCTTCACATGACGCCTCCACAAATGGTTCTTCAGGTGCATCAAGACGCAAGACCGGAACTTCTCCATCATAATCAATATGACGCGCAAATTCGCGCAACACAATTGATGTAGCATTGATCTTTCCCTCGGCCGAATAGCCTGCGATATGCGGAGTTGCTATATATACCTTATCTAAAAGAGTGAGATTGATATCCGGTTCATTCTCCCAGACATCGATTGCAGCGCACTGCACGGCACCGCTGTCAATGGCGGCCGACAGGGCCACATTGTCCACCACAGCACCGCGCGAAGCATTGATGAACAGCCTGCAATGCTTGAGTGAAGCAAAAAAGCGTTCATCGGCAAGATGCACACTCTTATAGACACCGTCAACATTCAATGTCGGGTGGAACGTAATTATATCGCTCTGCGCCGCAACCTCTTCCAATGTCACAAGCCCGGGAACACCGGCATCCGCCTTTGGAGGGTCATTGGCAATGACCTTCAGCCCCACACTTTCAGCCCATGCCGCCACACGCGAACCTATCTCGCCAAGTCCCACAATTCCAAGCGTGAGCCCGGCTATAGGAGAACCATTGTCGCGCGACCATGAGTATATCACAGACTGCACATACTGCAGCACTGCGCCGGCATTGCATCCGGCCGCATTAGTCCATACAATACCGTTCTCATTACAATATGAGGCATCGATATGGTCATAACCTATTGTCGCCGTACCAATGAAACGCACAGCAGTACCCGCCAACAGAGCGGCATCGCAACGTGTACGTGTCCGCACGAAAAGTGCCTGTGCATCAACCAGATGCAAATCGGCAACGGCATCGCCCGGCAATGCTACCACCTCCACTCCCATCGCAACCAACGCATCGCGCAGATAGGGTATCTTTTCATCAATAACGGCCTTCATATCTGTATTCTTTTTCACTTCCGCAAAGATAACAACAAACGAGCGAGAAATATCAAGCTTGCCTGGATATTTATTACAGCGAGTGCAGTATATATTGGAGATTCATCTCAAATATAACAAGTTGGAGCGAGTTTTGGAGTAAAGTTTTGCAGTTAAGATTAAAATCGTTAGTTTTGCATATAAATAGCAGAACAAAACAGCACAGCCTGATGTATTAAACTAACAGGCATTCAAAAAGAGACAATATGGAAAGATTCACCGAAATGAGTTGGCCAATCTTCAACGAGGCCATTGCCGACTACCACAAGACAGATAATGTAGACACTCCAATAGACAACCCCTATCCGGTAAAGAGCATCGAGTACTACCTATATCTGAAATGTTGGATCGACACCGTACAGTGGCATTTCGAGGACATCATACGCGACCCCAACATTGACCCCGTCGAGGCTTTGACACTGAAACGCCGCATCGACAAGTCAAACCAGGACCGTACCGACCTTGTAGAGCTGATAGACAGCTATTTTCTTGACATGTATAAGGACGTGACACCGCTTGATGGTGCTACAATCAATACAGAAAGCCCCGCCTGGGCGGTAGACCGTTATTCAATCCTCTCGCTCAAGATATACCATATGCAGGAGGAGGTAAACCGCACCGATGTAGATGAGGAGCACCGTGCAAAATGCCAGGCAAAGCTCAATGTCCTTAACGAGCAGTACAAGGACATGACAACATCCATAGGCCAGTTGCTTGATGACATTGCAGCAGGCCGCAAGTACATGAAGGTTTACCGACAGATGAAGATGTACAATGACCCTGCACTCAACCCTGTGCTCTATGGTTCAAAAAAATAACACAAAGACCATACTTATAACACGCTTCTCGGCTGTGGGCGACATAGCAATGACTATTCCATTGTTATATTCGCTTAGCGAGACTTACCCAGCGCACCGTTTCATCTTTGTCAGCCGCGAACGGTTCGGACAATTCTTCATAAACAAACCGCAGAACCTTGATTTCATAGGGATCAATACGGCAAATTACAAAGGACTCCATGGCCTTTACAGACTCTATCGCGAACTGTCGGAGCTGAAACCCGACGCTTTTGCCGACCTGCACGATGTCCTGAGAACAAAGATCCTGAGGACATACTTCAGGCTGTTCAGCAGAACAGAAGTCGCATACATTGACAAAGGCCGCAAGGAAAAGCGACAACTGATAAAGCCAAACAATAAAAACAAGAGCGCACTCAAAAGTACCTTTGAGCGCTACTGCGATGTCTTCACGCGTCTCAACATGCCTTTTACACCGGATTTTTCATCACTTTTCGGCAATGGCAAGGGGGACATTGATGACCTGTCGGCAACAATTCCACCAAAGGGCAATGACCATTGGATAGGCATTGCGCCATTTGCACGCCACAATGGCAAAATATACCCATTGGACAAAATGGAGAAGGTCGTGGAACTGCTTTCGGGACGGGAGCACATCAAGCTCATTTTCTTCGGCAATGGCCCCAAGGAGGAGAAAACCATCAATAACTGGTGCAGCAGATACCCAAACACCATATCATTCATCGGCAAGAGCAACTTCAATGGCGAGCTACGTCTCATCAGCCGCCTCGACGCAATGGTATGTATGGATTCGGCCAACATGCACATGGCCTCACTTGCAGGCACACCGGCAATATCCATATGGGGAGCGACATCGCCTTTGGCAGGTTTCCTTGGATGGAAGCAGGACAAGGAAGATTGCATTGAGTTGCCTTTGGAATGCCGCCCATGCTCTATATTCGGCAACAAGCCTTGCCGTTTTGGCGACTACCGTTGCATGGATATTCCACCGCAGACAATAGCGGACAAGATCATACACAAAACAGAACAGAACAAAAACAGATAAACAATGCAGACAATCACCAACAAGGAAAAAGACCCCATGGGAATGGCGATTTCCGACTATTACCACACAGGTAAAGCGGGTAAGCTCAGAGTTCTCTCATCTATGTTCTACGAAGACGAGATTCCCGTTGCCACCCTGTTCCGCGATTTCGATGAAATGCCGATTCAGGAGCAGAAGGCAATAGAGCTGTGCCGCGGCAAGATACTCGATGTTGGTGCCGGCAGCGGTTGCCACAGCGTCATTCTCAAGGAGCGTGGACATGAGACTGTTGCCATAGACATATCGGAGCTGTCGGTTGAAGTAATGAGAGAGAGAGGCATTGATGCCCGCAACACCAACTTCTTCGACGAGACATTCACCGAGAAGTTCGACACCATCCTGCTTGCAATGAACGGCATCGGCATTGTTGGCAAGATTGACAACCTGCCAGCATTCTTCCGCAGCATCAAACGCCTGCTGGCACCCGGTGGTCAGGTATTGCTTGACTCGTCGGATATCCGATACATCTTCATGGATGAGGACGGCGGCATGGACATAGACCTTGCAGCCGGATATTATGGCGAGATAGACTACAAGATGCGCTACAAGAACATCACAGGCAAACCTTTCGATTGGCTCTACATTGACTTTGACACCCTCTCAATGTATGCCGAAGAGCACGGACTCATCTGCGAGAAGTGCATTGACGGCGAACATTACGACTATCTGGCACGCATAACACTCAAATAACTCAAGGGATAGTACAACCCATACCCTGTCCGAAACACAGGCAAAGAGATGATCGGAATCATTGACAAGAAGGACTGTTGCGGATGCAGCGCTTGTGCACAGCGTTGCCCAAGGCACTGCATCACAATGCAGAGCGACAAGGAGGGTTTCCTGTATCCTGTTGTCGACAAGCACCAATGTACTGATTGCGGATTGTGCAACAGAGTATGCCCGGTCATCAACCGGAAACCGGCACAGCAACCCATAGCCGCCTATGCTGCAACAAACAGCAACCAGGCTATAAGAGAGCAAAGTTCATCGGGCGGAATCTTCACACAACTCGCCGAGGCAACAATAAACGACGGCGGTGTTGTCTTTGGAGCGGCGTTCAACAAGAATTGGGAGGTTGAGCACATATTTGTTGACAATGTAGATGACTTGAGCAGACTGCGCGGCAGTAAATACGTGCAGAGCCGCATAGGCAACAGCTATGCAATAGCCGAGAAATTCCTGAAAGAAGGCAAAGAGGTCCTTTTCAGCGGCACACCTTGCCAGATTGCAGGCCTCAAGAGATTCCTGCGCAAGGAATACGACAACTTGAAGGCCATTGACATTGCCTGCCATGGAACGCCAAGCCCTTGGATCTGGAAAAGTTATCTTGATGAAATCTGCCATGCAAACAACATCTCGAACATTAGCGGTATCCAGTTCCGCAACAAGACAGAGGGATGGAAAAGATATAGCTTTGTCATCAAATACACCGGATGCAACGGACAAGAATGCGAATTCCGCGAAACAATGGACAAGAACCTTTTCATGAAAAGTTTCCTCAGCGACCTTTGCCTTCGCCCATCGTGCCACAAGTGCCCTGCCCGCAGTGGCAAAAGCGGTAGCGACATCACACTTGCCGACCTGTGGGGCGCACAGCATATCTGCCCTGAAATTGATGATGACAAAGGGCTCTCATTTGTGATTGTATGGAGAGATGGCAATATGCCGCAATGCAACATGAGAGCAATCCCATACAGCGAGGCACTGAAGTACAATCCATCACTTGAACACGATAGCAGAGAACGCAAAAGACGAAAGAAATTCTTCAGGTTGGCAAAGAGAAAAGGCGTCTGCCAATCCACTGTGCAGTGTACCACAAAAAGCAGCCTGTCAATGTTCTGGAAAAAGATCAAAGGTCTGTTTTAACCACGAACGAATGATGCAACAAGGTCTTATAGGTGTAATAGTTCCGGTATACAGAACCGGGAAGTATATCAAGGAGTGCATTGAAAGTATTCTCGCACAATCATATACAAAATTCCGTCTTGTTCTTGTTGATGACGGCACTCCCGACAATGCCGGTCACATATGCGACGAATACGCAAAAACAGACCCACGCATAACCGTCATCCATCAGCAGAATGCCGGTGTAACCCAAGCACGCGCCTGCGGAGTCAAGGAAGCCGACGGGTGCGAATTCATCACATTTGTCGACAGCGATGACACCATAGCGGCAGATTATCTGGAAACATTGCATGATGCCATGAATGACAAGGTCGACATTGTCATCAACGAGCGCGACATACACCCGGCAAATCTTCCAAGAGAGAGATACATAGAGCAACTGTTTGTGGGCGGCAAAGGAAGTGTTGACCCCGGCCCATGCAGCAAGCTGTTCCGCAAGAAGCTTTTCAAGAATTCCACTTTTGACATTCCCCGTACCATTGTTGTCGGGGAGGATATGCTGATGAACATAAGGCTCGCATTCGCAAGTGACAAAAGCGGCATTACCATTACCAACAAGCCGGGAATATACTATTACAGGCAGAATGAAGGCAGTATAATGCACTCGTTCAAGTCGACACCCGAATATGAGCAACTATATCACCTACACCTGACATCTTCAATTCCCGCTGAAGAGAGAGAGAACTACTTCGTGTTCACAATAAAGAACCGATTGAAAAGTTTCAAGAATTTCTATGGTAAAAGATGTAGCGTAAAAGGGATGAAGGAGACCATGTTCTATCAGGAGCTCAAAAGCGATATCGAGAAATACCGATATGACATGCCCGTTGTCGAAAGGATTCTGTTTACAAATGAGAACCCTGCCGTCCGCCTTTTCGTTTTAGCCACAAGGGGCTTATTGAAACTTTTCCGATAAGCCGTCCTATGACCAATATCCAAACGGGAAATCAACCGGATCTCTATTATTTACGCTCCAGTTCGCTGAGTTCCTCCATCTTCTTTGCTGCGAGGAATTCATAGATTCCGCACAGGTGCTCACGTACCTTGCCGTGGCCGAATTCATAGACCTTTGTAACAAGCCCGTCAAGGAAGTCGCGGTCGTGGCTCACGCAGATGAGTGTACCGTCATAATCCTGCAGCGCCTGTTTGAGGATATCCTTTGTCTTGAGGTCGAGGTGGTTGGTAGGCTCATCGAGAATGAGCAGGTTCACCGGTTCAAGCAACAGCTTGAGCAATGCAAGGCGTGTGCGCTCACCACCGGAAAGCACCTTTACCTTCTTTGTGCTGGCCTCACCACCGAACATGAATGCACCGAGCAGGTCGCGGATCTTGTTACGGATCTCACCCTTGGCAACATCATCGATTGTCTGGAACACAGTAAGTTCCTCATCGAGCAACGAAGCCTGGTTTTGAGCAAAATAACCTATCTGCACATTGTGGCCAAGCTGCAACGAGCCCTCGTGCTCAAGTTCCTTCATTATACATTTTACAAGAGTTGACTTACCCTCACCGTTGCGGCCTACGAATGCGACCTTGTTGCCACGCTCGATGGTAAGTGTTGCGCCTGAGAAGATACGTTTCTCGCCAAAGGCCTTGCCCGCGCCATCCATAATCACAGGATACTGTCCTGCACGTGGCGATGGCGGGAACTTGAGACGCAATGCCGATGTATCCTCCTCGTCAACCTCTATGATCTCCAATTTCTCGAGCATCTTCACGCGGCTCTGCACCTGCAGGGTCTTTGAGTATGTTCCCTTGAAACGCTCAATGAAGTCCTTGGTCTCCTGGATCATCTTCTGCTGCTCCTCGTACTGCTTCATCTGCTGCTGACGGCGCTCGGCACGCAACACAAGATACTGCGAGTAGTTGACCTTGTAGTCATAGATGCGCCCCATTGTAACCTCAATGGTACGGGTTGTTATGTTGTCCACAAACTTACGGTCGTGGCTGATGACAACAACAGCCTTGCCATTGTTCACAAGAAACTCCTCGAGCCAGCCGATAGACTCGATATCAAGGTGGTTGGTAGGCTCGTCGAGCAGCAGCACATCGGGATTGCGCAGAAGCATCTTTGCAAGTTCTATACGCATGCGCCATCCGCCGCTGAACTCGCTTGTCTGGCGGTTAAAATCCTTGCGCTCAAAACCAAGACCAAGGAGAGTCTTCTCGACATCCTCCTCAAAGTGGGTCATGTCAATGGCATAGAACTTCTCGCTCTTTGTGGCAACCTCCTCAATGAGAGCCATATAGTCATCGCTCTCGTAATCGGTGCGGGTAGCAAGCTCGTTATTCATGCGGTCAAGCTCGGCCTCCATCTCATAGAGATGGGCAAAGGCCTGCGATGCCTCTTCAAAGACGGTACGTCCGTCCTCGGTCATCAGGTGCTGTGGCAAATAGGCAATGACGGTATCCTTTGGTGCAGACACTGTGCCGCGGGATGCCGTGCGCACACCTGCAAGTATCTTCAATAGGGTACTCTTTCCGGCACCGTTCTTGCCCATGAGGGCAATGCGGTCCTTCTCATTAATCACAAACGAAACATCACTGAAAAGCGTTGTTCCACCAAACTCTACAGCCAATCCATCGACCGAAACCATATATAAAAGACTTTTTAAATTATAATTCGTAATATTTGCAGTGCAAAGATAGTGAATTGTTGCTGTTTTAGAGCAAAAAAAGTAAATTTGCACCTTGAGATTTGCAGAAGTAACAAAATACTGCACATTTAAACGACTGTAGAATGAAAGTGATGAAATTCGGCGGAACATCAGTTGGTTCCGTGGAGAGCATATTGAGCCTCAAGAAGATTGTTGAGGAGGCTGCAAAAAATGAGCGTGTGATTGTTGTAGTGTCGGCACTTGGCGGCATTACAGACAAACTGATTAAGACCGCAAACCTGGCGGTCAATGGCGACATGGCATTCAACGATGAGCGCCGTGAGATCTTCATGCGCCACCACCAACTTATAGACACCGTCATCCCCGATGAGGAGAAGCGCAAGGTGCTGTTGGAGGAGGTTGACATGTTGCTTGGCGAGCTGAACAACATCTATCAGGGACTCGCGCTCATCAACAATATGACACCTAAGTCCGAGGCCACAATCGTCAGCTATGGCGAGAGGATATCAAGCCGCATCGTCTCTGCACTCATCGAGGGTGCCGTGCGTTTCAATGCCCGCAAGTTCATAAAGACCGAGACAAAGCACAAGAAGTATATCCTTGCTGATGACATCACAGACAGACTGATACACGAACACTTTGACGGTTGTGACGAGAGAGTAATCGTTGTTCCGGGATTCATTGCCCAGGACAAGGACAGCGAGGAGATTACCAACCTTGGACGTGGCGGAAGCGACTACACAGCAGCCATCATCGCAGCGACATTGAACGCAGATTGCCTTGAGATATGGACCGACGTGGACGGATTCATGACAGCCGACCCACGCGTAATCAACAATGCATACACCATTGGGCACCTGAGCTACGTTGAAGCGACAGAGCTCTGCAACTTTGGTGCGAAGGTTGTCTACCCCCCTACAATATATCCGGTATTCAAGGCAAACATCCCAATCAAGATCAAGAACACCTTCAACCCCGACGGCGAGGGTACAATAATCGATGCCCACAGCGAGAGTGAAGGCCGCCTCATCAAGGGTATCTCAAGCATCAACGATACCGACCTGCTCACAGTGCAAGGACTTGGCATGGTGGGTGTGGTAGGTGTGAACCACCGTATCTTCCGTGCGCTTGGCAATGCAGGCATCAGCGTGTTCCTTGTTGCACAGGCATCATCGGAGAACAGCACATCAATAGGTTTGCGCCACGTAGATGCAGACAAGGCTACCGAGGTACTGAACAAGGAATTCGAGAAAGAGATTTCAATGGGTCTGATGGAGAGTGTCCGCGCGACAAGCGACCTCTCTACGGTAGCCATTGTCGGCGAAAACATGCGCCACAATGCCGGCATCATCGGCAAGCTGTTCCAGACACTCGGCCGCAACGGTATCAATGTCATTGCATGTGCCCAGGGTGGTCAGGAGACCAACATCTCATTCGTGATTAAGGCCGACCTGTTGCGCAAGACACTGAACGTAATCCACGACTCGTTCTTCCTCTCGGAATACAAGGTGCTGAACCTCTTCATCTGCGGAGTGGGAACCGTTGGCGGCAGCCTCATCGAACAGATTGTATCACAGCAGGAGACACTGAAGAAAGACCATGGTCTTAAACTGAATATCGTGGGTATTGCCAATAGCCGCAATGCAATCTTCGACCGTGAAGGACTCGACACTACAAACTACCGTACAGCCCTGAAGGAGAGCGCACCTAGCAGCATTGAGAAACTGCGCGATGACATCATCGAGATGAACATCTTCAACTCGGTATTCGTGGACTGCACGGCAAGCAGCGAGGTGGCGGCGATATACGGCGATCTCCTGTCGCACAACATCAGCGTGGTGGCAGCGAACAAGATTGCAGCATCGGCCGACTATGCCACATACAACAACCTCAAGCAGATTGCACGCCAGCGTAACATCAAATACCTGTTTGAGACCAATGTAGGCGCTGGACTACCAATCATCAACACCATAAATGACCTCATCAACAGCGGCGACAAGATATTGAAGATTGAGGCTGTGCTCAGCGGCACGCTGAACTTCATATTCAACGTGTTGAGCAAGGATATCCCAATGAGTCAGGCTGTGCGTCTTGCACAGGAGAAGGGCTATAGCGAGCCCGACCCACGCATTGACCTTTGCGGCAAGGATGTGATACGCAAGCTCGTCATTCTGGCACGTGAAGCGGGATACGCAATTGAGCAGAGCGATGTTGATGCCAACCTGTTCATTCCACAGGAGCTATTCGACGGAACGCTCGAGAATTTCTGGGCAAAGTTGCCACAACTTGACGCACAGTTCGAGGAGGAGCGCAAGAAGCTTGCCGACGAGAAGATGCATTGGCGTTTCATTGCCAAGTACGAGAACGGCAAGGGAAGTGTCTCGCTATGCAAAGTAAACGAGCGCCATCCTTTCTACCATCTCGAGGGCAGCAACAACATCATCCTGCTGACCACAGAACGCTACAAGGAGTACCCTATGCTCATCCAGGGCTATGGTGCCGGAGCCAGCGTTACAGCAGCCGGTGTCTTTGCCGACATCATGCGCATTGCAAATATCTGATATTGTATAAAAACATCACATCGGGCCCGCTCCTTACAGAGCGGGTCCGATGTGATCATTTATAATCCTTCAATAATGCCTGCAACTGCTGGCGAGTGAAGAATATACGGCTCTTGACCGTACCGAGCGGCAAGCCAAGACGCTCGGCTATCTCACGATATTTGAATCCTGCAATATGCATCAGGAACGGAATACGGTAGTCGCGTGGCAAGCTATGCACAACACGATAGATCTCTTTTGTATCGTAATCATTGTCGGTAATGTAGTCATCAAGTTCGCGCGGGCTGTTAAGATGGAACAGATTGTCGGTCTGGTCCACGAATATCTGGTCCCTTACCTCCTTACGGTAGTTATTGATGAAGATGTTGCGCATTATCGTATACACCCAGCCTTTAAAGTTCGTACCCGGGGTATACTTCTCCATATTACCCAATGCCTTCAACGATGTTTCCTGCAGCAAATCGTTCGCCTCTTCCCTGTCTGCCGTGAGTTTATAGGCAAAGCGTTGCAGCTCCGACTGAACCTCAAGCAGCTCTCTCCTGAATTTTGCAGCTTCCAAAATAATCTATGTTTAAATGTTTTTACCGGCAAAATCACCGGCGTATGAACATATAACAAAACTCATCGCCGTTTTGTTTTATGCTGTGCAAAAAAATAGAGCCAACATCTGGAAACTGCGCTCTACTTTTTGTATATTCGCACTCAATATTCAACAACAGACAACAGATACATGGTTCTCAATTATATTTGGATTGCTTTTTTCGTACTCTCGTTTGTCATAGCACTTGGCAAACTGATATTCTGGGGAGACACGACTGTGTTTACAGAAATGATGACCGCCTGCACAACCACAGCAAAGAGCGCTTTTGAGTTGTCGTTGGGATTGACAGGCGTACTGTCGCTATGGATGGGTATCATGAAGATTGGCGAAAAGGGCGGACTTGTAGCTGCGCTGGCAAGATTCCTGAGCCCTGTATTGAGCAAGATTTTCCCCGATGTCCCCAAAGGGCACCCGGCTATGGGAACAATGTTCATGAATTTCTCGGCTAATATGCTTGGACTGGACAATGCAGCCACCCCCATGGGACTGAAGGCCATGCAGGAGCTGCAGGAGCTGAACCCAAAGAAGGACACGGCAAGCAACCCGATGATAATGTTCCTTGTACTGAACACCTCGGGATTGACACTGATACCCGTGTCGGTACTGACATTCCGCACGGAGATGGGAGCTGCGAACCCGACAGACATATTCCTGCCCATACTCCTGGCCACTACTGTAGCAACACTGATGGGACTTATTGTAACAAGCATCTACCAACGCATAAACCTTTTCAACAGGACCATGCTGCTGTTCATTCTTGGAGTGTGCCTTTTCATTGCGGGCGGCACATGGGGCATGATGCAACTGTCACAAGTACGTATTGAAGCACTCTCCACTTCACTTGCCGGAGTAACCCTATTCTCAATAATCATACTGTTCATACTTGCCGGAGTAAAAGCAAGAATAAACGTATACGAAGCATTCATTGAGGGTGCAAAGGATGGATTCGGCACAGCAGTACGCATCATTCCCTACCTCATTGCAATATTGGTTGCCATTGGAGTATTCCGCGCGTCGGGAGGAATGGATGTAATCATGGACGGCATAGCATGGTGTGCGAATGCCATGGGAGCCGGCACAGATTTTGTTGGGGCAATGCCGACTGCAATCATGAAACCATTGAGCGGCAGCGGCGCACGTGGAATGATGGTCGATGCCATGAACACATACGGAGCCGACTCATTTGCCGGACGTCTCGCATGTATCTTCCAAGGTGCTACAGACACTACATTCTACATACTTGCCGTCTATTTCGGCAGCGTGGGAATAAAGAAGACACGCCACGCGCTGACCTGCGGCCTGCTTGCAGATCTCGCAGGAATAATTGCCGCAATAGTAGTGGGATATATTTTCTTTAAATAAGACATTTTCGCCCACAGTGAAAAATATTGAAGCAAACTTCGTATTTCTTACTTGCGTATTCGTATCTTTATACAGAAACCGATAAAACATCAATAATATGATAAGCTACCAGACCGAGGGCGTAAAGATGCCCGCAATAAAGAGGAGAGAGACAACCGCATGGATAAAGGCCGTTGCGGCTTCATATGGCAAGAAGGTTGGAGATATTGCCTACATTTTCTGCGATGATGAAAAGATCCTTGAGGTAAACCGTGAGTACCTGCAGCACGACTATTACACCGACATCATCACTTTCGACTATTGTGAGGAGGATGTTATAAGTGGTGACCTTTTCATCTCGTTGGATACCGTGCGAAGCAACAGCGAGCAGGTTGGCGCCACATATGAGCAGGAACTGCATCGCGTGATCATACACGGCATCCTTCACCTGTGTGGCATCAACGACAAGGGCGAGGGTGAACGTGAGATTATGGAAGCCTGCGAGAACAAGGCACTGGCCATGAGATAAAAAATACCGGTTCATAAATCCCTGCAGGAGTTATGAACCGTTTATTTTGTTGTCTCAATAAGGTTACAGCTTCAAGCCATCGAGCAACGTACAGAACTTTTCTATGCCGTCACGAATTTCGCTGATAAGGACATACTCATCGGCAGTGTGTGAACGCGCTGTATCACCGGGGCCCATTTTCAATGTCGGAATACCGCCGACCAATGCCTGGTTCGACAGCGTCGGCGAGCCATAAGGCACACAACCCATTGCAACGGCACGTTGCACAAGAGGATGTTCCAATGAGATGAAAGAAGAGTTGAGCCTTGTCGAACGCGCAGTGACATTGCTGCCGACATTCGATTTTATCATATCCAGCAGTTCCTGGTTCGAGTAGCATTCATTGCTGCGCACATCCACTACATAGTTGCATTTGTCGGGGATTACATTGTGCTGTGTACCGGCATTTATTTGGGTGACGGTCATTTTTACATCGCCCAAAAGTTCCGATGTTCTTGTGCAATTATGCGTGCGGAACCACTCAATGTCGGCTATTGCCTTGTATAGCGCATTCACTCCCTCGTTGCGGGCAGCATGTCCCGAAACGCCTTCGGCCACACAATCGAGCACCATCAGTCCCTTCTCGGCAACTGCAGGCTGCATAGATGTCGGTTCGCCCATTATGGCGCAGTTTAAGGCTGGAAGATGCGGCAGAACGGCTTCAATACCGTTTGCACCCGACACCTCTTCCTCGGCCGATGCAAGGAATATCGTATTATACTTCTGCGGTTTCTGACATATCTGATAGAAGACCTGCAACAGAGTGACCAACGAAGCGCCATCATCATTGGTTCCCAGACCATAGATGACATCGCCCTCGACAATGGGTGTGAAAGGATGCTTGTTCCAGCCACTGACCGGCTTTACCGTGTCGATATGGGCGTCGAGCAACAATGTGGGGCGCGAGGCATCAAACCCGGGCGCAACACACCACAAGTTATTGAGATGACGGCGCACATCGCACTTTACCGGAGCACCGCGCTCAATAAAGAGTTGCAGCTTATCGGTCGCCTCACCTTCCTCGCGGCTGATTGATGGTGTACTGACAAGAACCTTCAACAGCTCAACAGCCTGCTTGACATTCGCTTCATTTACTTTCATAAAAACAAATCCTTTCGGTACAAAGGTACAACAGCAAGCCCCATCTGCAAAATGAGACAAGGGGAATTTATCAACAGCAGGCAATTATACGGTTCCAAAACAGCCTTTACACGCGTATACTCTTGCGTATTTTTGAATATCGTTGTATCTTCGCGCAATAATTAATAGATAACACAATAGAGATGATTACAGCCGACCAGTTGAAGGACATCAAGGAGCGCACAGCCGCCCTTAAGCAATACCTTGCCATTGACGAAAAGATTATACAGGTTGAGGAGGAACAGCTCCGCACCCAGGCCCCAGGTTTTTGGGACGACGCAAAGAAAGCCGAAGCACAGATGAAGAAAGTAAAGGCTCTTCAGGCGTGGATCGAGGGTTACAAGGAGGTCAACAACCGTACCGAGGAGACCGAGATGGCAATGGAGCTTTTCCGTGAAGAGATGGTTGATGAGCATGAGGTTGATGATGCATATGCACGCGCATTGACAGCCATTGAGGAACTTGAACTCAAGAATATGCTCCGCGGCGAGGCCGATGACATGGACTGTGTGCTGAAAATCAACTCCGGCGCCGGTGGTACCGAGGCTCAGGACTGGGCAAGCATGCTCATGCGTATGTATATGCGTTGGGCCGAGTCTAACGGCTATAAGGTGGCAGTTGCCAACCTTCAGGAAGCCGAGGATGCGGGTATCAAGACCGTAACACTCGAGTTGCAGGGCCCTTATGCCTATGGTTATCTCAAAGGCGAGAACGGTGTGCACCGTCTGGTGCGCGTGAGCCCATACAACGCACAGGGCAAGCGAATGACATCGTTCAGTTCGGTATTCGTGACTCCACTTGTCGATGACAGCATTGAGGTTGTAATTGAGCCTGCGCGCATATCATGGGACACATTCCGAAGCGGTGGTGCCGGTGGACAGAACGTGAACAAGGTGGAATCGGGTGTACGCTTGCGTTACCAGTTCAAGGACCCATACACAGGAGCCGAGGAGGAGATTCTCATTGAGAACACCGAGACCCGTGACCAGCCCAAGAACAAGGAGAATGCCATGCGCCAGTTGCGTTCAATCCTCTACAATAAGGAGATGCAGCACCGCATGGAAGAGCAGGCAAAGGTCGAGGCCGGCAAGAAGAAGATTGAGTGGGGTTCACAGATTCGCAGCTACGTCTTCGATGACCGCCGCGTGAAGGATCACCGTACAGGCTACCAGACATCTGACGTGAACGGCGTGATGGACGGTAAGATCGACGGCTTCGTGAAGGCATACCTGATGGAATTTGCCGATAAGGGAGAGTAATAAAAAACGGAAAACTGAAAGCGGAAAGGTGAAAGGTGAAAACAACTAACTACGGCTTTACGTTTTCCGATTTAACCTTTCACCTTAAAAAAACATGCTTGAGATAGAAAGAAAATTCATTGTCACGAGCGACAGCTACAAGGCATTGGCCTTCAGGAGTGACCGCATAGCACAGGGATATATCTGTCGCGAAGGCGGCAACTCGGCTCGCGTAAGAGTACGTGGAAACAAAGGCTACATAACCATAAAAGGTCCTTCTTTGGATGGCGGTCTGAGCCGCTTCGAGTGGGAAAAGGAGATACCCGTAGATGAGGCGTTGGAGCTGTTGAAACTGTGTCATGACGGCATCATAGACAAGATACGTTACCTTGTGAAGTGTGGAGCCCACACATTCGAGGTCGATGAATTCTTTGGCGACAACGAGGGTCTGACGGTTGCAGAGGTTGAACTGGGAGATGCCAATGAAGAGTTTGAAAAACCCGATTTCATTGGAGAGGAAGTAACCGGCGACAAGCGCTACTACAACTCAAGGCTCACACGCTTTCCATACAAGAGCTGGTAAGAAATCAGTTCCTGCTGCGCCTTGCCATATAAGGGCGGGTCACGAAAAGGCTGAAGAACAATGCCGCGACAACACCCGCCGTATTGTACACGAAGTCTTCCATATCTCCGGTCCTGTACGATGTCAGAAGATATTGAAGATACTCCATCAATCCACTGAACAATATCGGTACAATCACGGCAAAAATTGCCATAAAGACCTTGCCCGGCTTCATGGTTATCTTGAAATTCTCGTACCAGAACACTGCACACAACATAAAGTACATGGCAAAATGCACAAGTTTGTCAGTACCAACAGGCATACTCTTGCGCTCAAGTCCCATTGGTTTGTAGAATGTCAGAAACAGTATAAGGACCAGTGTCAACAGTGTCAACATATACTGTTTCAGCAGAATTGATATCATCTTCATCATATAGTTTATCTTGCAAATACAAAGAAGTAACAACTTTATTTATAACTTTGCTACAGAATTGCAGACAAAAATAGTGCAAGAATTCATATTTGTGACACTTTTATGAAAAAATAACATGAAGGACTTTTTCTACTTTACCAAAGGACAAAGGAGAGGCATACTGTTTTTTGTCGTGCTTATAATTATTGCAGTTTTGATGAAATGGGGCATATAAAAAGGAAATTAAATTTTCAATTGACCTTTTCATGCACTATTTTTGCATAAAGAATAATCTTATTTGGAATAAAACAACTACAATATATGAGCGGAGATTTCAACATTCGCGGCAAGAACAGCGACAAGGAGTTCGAGAATGCATTGCGTCCGCTGTCTTTCCCGGATTTCAACGGTCAGGAAAAGATTGTGAGCAACCTCAAGATTTTTGTCCAGGCCGCAAAGATGCGTGGCGAGTCACTCGACCACGTACTGCTCCACGGCCCCCCGGGACTTGGAAAGACAACATTGAGCAACATCATCGCCAATGAATTGGGAGTGGGATTCAAGGTTACATCGGGTCCTGTACTCGACAAGCCCGGCGATCTTGCCGGCATCCTCACTTCGTTGGAGCCCAATGACGTGCTGTTCATTGATGAGATACATCGCCTCTCGCCCATTGTAGAGGAGTATCTCTACTCGGCAATGGAGGATTACCGCATAGATATCCTCATTGACAAAGGCCCGTCGGCACGCTCAATACAGATTGACCTGAACCCTTTCACATTGATTGGAGCCACAACACGAAGCGGATTGCTTACAGCTCCGTTGCGTGCACGTTTCGGCATAAACATGCACCTTGAATACTATGACAGCAAGACACTGGCCGGCATCATCGGACGCTCTGCGCAGATTCTTGGCGTGTCGTTCGACGAGGATGCCACATACGAGATTGCGCGCCGTAGCCGCGGAACGCCACGTATCGCCAACGCACTGCTGCGCCGTGTAAGGGATTTTGCACAGGTCATGGGCGACGGACACATAACAAACGGCATTGCAAAGATGGCGCTCGAGGCACTGAACATTGACAAGTATGGACTCGATGAGATTGACAACAAGATTCTCTGTACCATAATCGACAAGTTCAAGGGTGGTCCTGTGGGTATTGGCACAATAGCCACAGCGCTCAGCGAGGACACCGGAACTATAGAGGAGGTTTATGAGCCTTATCTAATCAAGGAGGGATTCATCAAGCGTACCCCACGAGGTCGCGAGGTAACCGACCTTGCATACAAGCATCTCGGCAAGAGCCGCTTCAACAACAACGAACAAGGTACACTATTCTAAGACACAAGATGGGCAAACTGCAATCACTACTAAAGGAGACTGCCATATATGGCTTGAGCAGTATCATAGGACGTTTCCTCAACTACCTTCTGGTACCGCTATACACGGCAAAGATGAGTGTGGAGAGCGGCAACTATGGTGTTGTAACAAATGTCTATGCATGGACAGCAGTCCTGCTGGTCATACTGACCTTTGGCTTTGAGACAACATTCTTCAGGTTCGCGAGCAAGGAGAAGGAGAACACTCCAAAGGTATTCTCAATGTCCATGCAGGTCATCGGTGCGCTTTGCGGTCTGTTCCTTCTTGCAATATTCAGTTTCCTGCCTTCCATAGCAAAGACATTAGGGTACGGGATGTACCCTGAGTTCATTGGCATGATGGCGATTGTTGTGGCTCTTGATGCACTGCAGGCCATACCGTTCGGTCTGTTGAGACTACAGAAGCGACCTATAAAATTCGCATCGCTGAAACTGTTCAACATATTCACGAACATTGCCCTGAACCTGTTTGTATTCGTTGCACTCCCCTATCTGTACACAAAGAACCCCGACCTGTTCGGCAATATCTACTTCCCCGACAATCAGGCGTTCTACGTATTCTTCATAAACCTTGTATGCACGGCAAGCGTCACGTTCTTCCTCATTCCTGAGTTGAAGATCTACCGCCCCACATTTGACAAGGAACTGCTTAGAAGCATGCTCGGATACTCATGGCCATTGTTGTTGCTTGGAATTGCGGGAGTGTTGAACCTGCACGCCGACAAGATCATATACACATGGCTTGTCCCGGGCGAGAAAGGCATACAGGAGCTCAGTGTATACGGAGCCGCCGTGAAGATTGCAGCCATTATGGCAATGCTGATGCAGGCGTTCCGCTACGCCTACGAGCCATTCGTATTCAGCAACAGCAAGGAGAGTGACAGCAAGGCGCTATATGCCAAAGCCATGAAATACTTCATCATAGTATCCATGTTGGCGTTCCTTGTCGTGGTATTTTACATGGATATACTCAAATATATCATAAACAGCAACTATTGGGATGGCTTGAAGGTAGTGCCAATTGTCATGGCTGCCGAGATATTCATGGGCATATACTTCAACCTCTCGTTCTGGTACAAGCTGAACGACGAGACATATTGGGGAGCTATCTTCTCATTCATAGGCTGCGCACTGCTTTTTGCTGTGAACATAATCTTTGTTCCCAAGTATGGCTACATTGCATGCGCATGGGCATCGTTTACCGGTTACTTTACGGCAATGCTGCTATCATACATAATCGGACAGAAGAGAAATGCCATAAGCTATGATTTGAAGACCATATTCCGTTTCACAGCACTTTTTGCTGTGCTATACGGAGCATCATTGCTGATACCCGATGGAAACAGCATTGTAAAGATGCTGTGCAATACAGGTCTGCTGTCAATATTCATGCTGTTTATCCTGTCTAACATCAGAAAAGAGATGAGAAAAAGAGATAAGAAGACCGAAAAATAACATCTGACAATAGTGCGCGCCGGTACCGGCGCGCACTATTGTTTTATCCATTTTCATCGCATTTTTACAACTATAATGACTCTCTTTTAATAATATTTAGTATATTTGCGATATCGTGGATACATTATTCACAACAAAAAATCGTTCAAGAATATGAATAAGACAATTCAAATAGACGTTGAGTCTATCGTTAAGGCAAAAGCCGGCAAAAAGGCACGATATATTCCCAAGTTCGTCATTTCATACCTCAAGAAGATTATCCATCAGGATGAGGTAAACGAGGCGTTGCGCACCTTCGGCCACAAGGAAGGTCTTGATTTCGTAAGCGCTTTCATGGAATACTTCAAAAACTCTTTCGAGGTACACGGTCTTGAGAACCTGCCACACGATGACCGCCGTTTCACATTCGTGAGCAACCACCCTCTTGGTGCACAGGACGGTCTTGGGCTGACACACATTCTGGGCCCGGTTTACGATGGAAAGATAAAGTTCCTCGCCAATGACCTGTTGATGAACTTTCCACAGATCTCATCATTCTGGATTCCCATCAACAAGACAGGCAATCAGGCACGTAATCTTCCACAGCAGATAAATGCCGCTTTCGAGAGCGACAATCACATAATAATGTTCCCCGCCGGTCTGTGTTCACGCAAGAGAAAGGGCGTTGTCAAGGACCTGCCATGGAAAAAGACATTCATTACAAAGAGTATTCAGTCACAACGCGATATTGTCCCCATTCATTTTGAAGGCGAAAACTCAGAATTCTTCTATCGCCTTGCGAACATAGGAAAATTCTTTGGTCTGAAATTCAACATCGCCATGCTCTACCTAAGTGACGAGATGTTCAAGAACATGAACAAGAAGTTCAAGGTTACCATTGGCAAGCCTATTCCTTGGCAGACATTCGACAAGTCAAAGAGCGCTACAGAATGGGCGCAGCATGTTCAGGACATTGTCTATTCACTATAAACAATTACATTCACAATATGAAAGACATCATAGCACCTGTTCCCAAGGAACTGTTGAAAGCAGAGCTTACTGAAGACAAGCTGTTGCGCTTTACACACAGAAGCGACAACGAGATTTATATAGTAACAGCATTCAACGCACCAAACGTGATGCGCGAGATTGGCCGTTTGCGTGAAATTGCGTTCCGCGCGGCAGGTGGCGGCACAGGCAAGGAACTCGACATTGACGAGTTCGACACCATGGAAGTACCATACAAGCAATTGGTTGTATGGAACCCAGAGAACAACGATATCATTGGAGGCTACCGCTACATCAGCGGCAAGGAGGTGCGTTTTGATGAGAACGGCGAGCCCATCATCGCTACAGCACACGGTATGTTCCGTTTCTCGGAGAAATTCCTCAAGGAGATTCTTCCATACACCGTAGAGCTTGGACGCGCATTCGTTTCGCTTGAATACCAGTCTACCCGAATGGGTTCAAAGAGCCTCTTCGCACTCGACAACCTGTGGGATGGTCTTGGAGCATTGACGGTTGTACTCCCCGATGTCAAGTATTTCTATGGAAAAGTAACGATGTACCCGTCATACTTGACAAAGGCACGCGATATGATATTGTACTTCCTCAAGAAGCACTTCCCCGACAAGGAAGGCCTTGTTGAACCGGTAACACCGTTGCAGCTCGAAACCGACGAGAATGAACTTGCCCAGATATTCTCGGCCGATACATTCAAGGAAGATTACCGTATCCTCAAACAGGAGGTACGCAAGTTCGGTCTCGCAATACCACCAATGGTAAATGCATACATGGGCCTATCGCCCACAATGAAGATTTTCGGCACAGCTGTCAACTATGACTTCGGCAACGTTGAAGAGACCGGCCTGCTTATCACAGTTGATGAGATGCAGGACAGCACAAAAATGCGCTACATAGAGTCCTTTATACGCGAACATCCCGAGGCTATCAAACTTACATCGGGAGCCAACAAAGTCTTTTACATAGAAAACAATGGAAATGAAGAAATCTGATTCAGATTGCACAACAATTCCACCTTTTAGCAAATTATATATAGTATGAAAGTTGAAATAATAAATAGATCGAAACATCAGTTGCCATCATATGCCACAGAACTTTCGGCAGGCATGGACTTGAGAGCAAACCTTGACAACCCCATCGTGCTGCAGCCATTGGAGAGGACTTTGGTCCCTACAGGCCTGTTCATGGCCTTGCCTGCAGGATACGAGGCGCAGGTGCGTCCACGTAGCGGACTCGCAATCAAGAAAGGCATAACCGTGCTCAATTCTCCGGGCACAATCGATGCCGACTATCGTGGCGAGGTGTGTGTGATACTTGTAAACCTGTCAAACGAACCATTTACCATTACCGACGGCGAACGTATTGCCCAGATGGTAATCGCACGCCACGAGCAGGTTGAATGGTGCGAATGCGAAGTTCTTGGCGAGACAGACCGCGGTGCCGGTGGTTTCGGCCATACCGGTGTATGACAATGGCTCCAAAACATACTGTATGAAACAACCATGGAGGTACATGACATGTCTGTTCCTGCTGTTGCTCTCAATGGCAGGACAGGCACAGAATAAAGAAAATGATATCGACGCACGCACGCGTGCCGTCGATTATTTTCATTTGGAGTCCACATCACTCATGGAGCAGGAGAGATATGATGAAGCATTTGAACTGCTTGGACATTGTCATGCCCTCGATACCTCATCTGCTGCCATAAAGTACTTTTTGGCACCATATTACAGTGTGTTGGGCAATGACAGCATTGCCAGCAGCATGTACGAACAGATTGTCCGTGAAAACCCCGACAACGATGCATACAACGACGCTTTGGTAAACCAATATGCACGTCAAGGCAACTGGAAAGCTGCAATTGCGGTATATGAAAGGATTGTCGATTCTGCACACTCCAAGAGCGAGATATACAAGTCGCTGTATACACTCTACTACAACGACGACAACTATGAAAAGGCCATTGAGGTCCTTGAAAAGATTGAGAGCCTCGAAGGCAAATCAAGTGAATTGACATTGCTGCAGATCGAGCAGCTCATGATGCTTGGCAAGCACAACGAGGCAATTGCCATAATTGAGCAGGCTATTGCCGAGAATCCGGATGATACGCGTTTCATGACCTTAAAAGGTGAGGTATATGCCGTGGCTGGAAACTACGCCCTTGCCGAGGAAACTTACCTGAATATCCTCGAAAGGTATCCCGACAATGTCATGACACTCACATCGCTTGTCAACCTTTATGCACAGGTCGAAGACGACGATGCTTTCTGCAATACAGTAGAGAGATTGATCAAGAACGAAAAGGTAGATACCGAAATACGCCTGAAGAACCTGGTCACCTATGTCCTTTATAAGGAAAGCACTGACAGTGCATCTATCAGGCCATTCTACCAGGAACTCCTGCAACTTCCTTTTGACCAGTTGGAACTGCATGAATCATATGCCGATTATCTTGAGTACAAGAACGCCGACAAGAGTGAGCTTGTACCCATATACGAAAAGATTGTAGAACTTGACTCGGAGAACGTTACAGCAATCGTAAAATTATTGCAATATGCCATAGAGGATGAGGACAAGAATGCAGTCTGCAAATATGCCGATGAGGCACTGCTTTACCTTCCCGAAAAGATTGAACTCTATTTCTACAAAGGATTCTCGCATTACCTGCTCGGGAACAAGAAAGAGAGCATTGACATCTACAAGGAAGGTCTTGCCAAACGCGGCAGCGATACAGACCCAGATGTGGTTGCCGCAGTGTTTACCACACTGGGCGATACATACCACGATCTTGACATGGTAAAAGAGTGCTATGCGGCATATGATTCGGCATTGGTATATGACCCATACAGGCTGGATGTCCTGAACAACTACTCCTACTATCTGTCACTCGAAGAGAAGGAGTTGCAGAAAGCCCTGGAGATGAGCCACAGGACCATAACAACCGAGCCCGACAACCAGACTTATCTTGACACGTATGCCTGGATCCTTTTCAAGCTCGGGAGGTACGAAGAGGCCAAGGCGTATGCCGAGAAGATAATTTCCCTTGACGAAGACATGAGCTACGTGGTACTCCACCACATAGGCGACATCTTTGCAAAATGCGGCAACATTGACAAGGCCGTGACATATTGGGAGATGGCACGCGATGCCGGCGACGAAACAAAGATATTGAACAAGAAAATAAAGAAACGCAAATACTACAATGGAGCAAAAGATTAAAAAATTGACATTCGCCCTGCTGGCATTGACAATGATGCTTGCCGGTTGCAAATCAAAGAAAACAGTACAGATACCCGAAGAAGAACCGACAACAGACTATACAGCCATCGTCGCCGGGTTCGCATCCGTAACACCCGATACTACAACAGTGCAGTACATCTCGGGTAACGCGACTCTGAAACTGAATGTTGATGGCAGCAATGTGAGCCTTAAAGGCAAACTGCACATTAAAAGAGGAGAGGGAGTACAGATAAGCATCACACCATTGGGGCTCATTGAGGCTGCCTGTGTAGAGTTCCTGCCACAGAAGGTAAGGCTTATCAATAAATTGACAAAGAAGTACACCGAAGTCCCCTACTCCGAGGCATCGGCAATTGGTCTTGGTGGCATCAACTACAAAGTGCTCGAAGCAATTTTCCTGAACCACGCGTTCCTGCCCGATGGCCGCCTTGCCTACAAGGGACTCAAGGAGATGGATATTGCAGACAAAGGCAGCAGCTATCATCTTTCAACAAAGGGTAATGCAACAATGAAATATAGCTTCCTCATCGACAAGGACAGTGGAGAGTTGACATCTTGCAGCGGTGTAAGCAGCACAGGAGAGAGCGTAAAGTGCGAATACTCCGATTTTGCAAATATAGGTTCTGTATCATACCCCAATAATCTTTGCATCGGCTTCAATGGAGATTCCAAGATCATACTCGACATTGACTTGAACAAGATCAGCAATAAATCGTTCAGTTTCTCAAGCCGCAGCATAACCAGTTCATATCGCAAACAGAGCATTGACGACTTCCTCAAGTCTATAAAATAAAACAGATGAAAAACCGTATAATAGGCTACATATTGCCGGTTCTTGTCTCTTTCTTTACCCTTTTGAATGTGCAGGCACAGAGCGAATCTGTCGAGAGCCTACGCAGCAAAGCAAACACACTGCGCAAGGAGATAAAGGAGAAAGAGGCCATACTAATGTCGTCACAGAAGAACATCAACGGCAAGCTGAACAACCTCAAGATAATATCGGCCAAAATTGCCGAATACAAAGGTCTTGTGAGTGTGCTGCAGAAAGAGGTAAAGGCTCTTGACAACAGGATGTACGCCATCGACAAAGAGATAAAGACTCTTGGCAACGACATTGCCCAGAAAGAAAAGAGCGTGGAGATTTCACGTGCCGAGTATGCCGGCGCCCTGCGTACGGCACGCAAGCACAATAATTTCGAGAACAAGATGATGTTCGTATTCTCGGCCGATGACTTCAACAAGATGGCACGTCGTTACCGTTATGCCAACAGCTATATGAATGCGCACAAGGAACTGGCCGACAGTCTAAAGAAGAGAATTCTTGAACTGGAAGAAAAACAGTGCGAACTGAAGGCGAAGCGTGATGAACTGGAAAAGACACGCTTGGAAAAGAGAGCTTCACTAAAAGAACAGGAGGCAGAGCGCGCACGGATACAGAAACTCGAGAAAGAACAGAAAAACATCATTGCCGGACTCGAGAAGGAGAAGAAGAAGGTGCAGACCGAGCTGAAGAAGCAACGTGATGAACTCAATAGGCTGAACGCCGCCATCAAACGCGAAGTAGAGAAGGTTGTCGCTGCCGAGAATGCCAAATCAACAGCAAGCAAGAACAAACAGAGCGCTAAGCAGGGTTCAAAATACACCGATGATGCAGGAACGGCAAAGATGTCGGGCACATTCCAAGCCAACCAAGGCAAGATGCCTATACCTATAACCGGAGCATATCTGCTTGTTGACAAGTTCGGCGAAAGGAATGCCGTAGAGGGTAAAGGAAGCGTTATGATAAACAACGGCGGCCTCACCTTCAAAGGCACAAAGGGCGCAAAGGCGCGCTCCATCTTCGAGGGCAGCGTGTCGACAGTATTCCATCACAACGACTATACCTGCGTACTGGTGCGCCACGGCAAGTACATTTCGGTCTACTGCAATGTGGAGAATGTAAAGGTCAAGAGTGGAGACAAGATAAAGGCCGGGGATATAATTGGAGATGTAACGATAGATGCCGAAGACGGCAATCCACGACTGCTGTTCCAACTTTACCGCGAAAAGACACTTCTGAACCCCGCAGAGTGGCTGAAGCTATAAGAATGTGGAATCTAAAGGTTAAAGGCGCACATAAAGTGTGATTAAAGGCGAAAACAAAAAAACACAGCATTTGAAATGCTGTGTTTTTTGTACTATGATGTAACTGCTTTTGGTTTTTCGTTTTCAGTCCTCTGCTTTAACCTTTCAATACTTTCCTGAACTTATCGATAAAGAGTCTCGCCTGCTCCATTGTCAAAGTCAACGGCGGCAACAGACGTATGGTATTCATACCACTGACACCGGTAAACACGCGCTCCTCAAAGAGCAGTCGGCGACGTATATCCTTCACTGGCTCGTCAAACTCGATACCAATCATAAGTCCCTGTCCACGCACCTCTTTTATACCATCAATCTTCTTCAGTTCGGCAAGAAGCCAATCTCCCACCTTATTCACATTATCAAGCAGGTTCTCGTTCTCCATGACATCAAGCACAGCCTCTACTGCAGCGCAGGCAAGATGGTTGCCACCGAATGTTGTTCCAAGTTCGCCATATACAGCCTGAAATTTGGGGCTTATGAGCACAACTCCAACAGGGAAACCGTTACCGATACCCTTGGCCTGAGTTATGATGTCGGGCTTGATACCGGCCCACTGATGTGCAAAGAATTTTCCGCTACGGCCACAACCGCTCTGTATCTCATCAAGGATAAGGGTTGTATCTGTCTCGTTGCACAACTGCTGTAGCTGCTGCAGGAATGTTGCCGACGGTATCTGAACGCCACCGACGCCCTGTATTCCTTCAATGATTACTGCTGTCACATCGCCCTTCTCTATCTCGGCACGCACAGCATCAATGTCACCCATAGCCACGAATGTAGTGTGACCGTTTGAGTTTATAGGTGCAACAATCTTTGGATTGTCAGTTACCTCAACAGCAAGCGATGTACGGCCATGAAAGGCCTTCTTGAAAGCAATCACGCGGTTCTTTCCATTCTTGAATGAAGAGAGCTTCAATGCATTCTCGTTTGCCTCGGCACCAGAGTTTATGAAGAAGAGGTTATAATCCTCGTAACCGCTAATCTTGCCAAGCTTGCATGCAACACGCTGCTGCAATGTATTGATGACTGAATTTGAGTAGAAACCAAGTGTTGCCACCTGATTGCTTATCATCTCTACATACTTGGGATGGGCGTGACCAATGGATATCACGGCATGGCCGCCATAGAGATCAAGATACTCGTTACCATTCTCATCCCATACCTTGCAACCCTCGCCCTTTACAATGTTGACATCAAAAAGCGGATATACATCGTACAGATTCATTATAATCTACTTTAAAGAAAAGGTTAATGCTCTATCAGAATGCCGATGGCTTCAACTGCAAGCCTACCGTCTCGGCAAGACCGAAGAGCAGGTTCATATTGTGTACAGCTGTACCACTCGCACCCTTTAGCAGATTGTCGATGATTGATGTAATGAGCAGCTTGTCGCCATGCTTCTCAAGGTGTATGAGACACTTGTTTGTGTTTACCACCTGCTTGAGATCAAGCGGACGCTTTACGACATGTGTGAACGAGTCACGCTCGTAATAGCTCTCATACAACTTATACAATGTCTCAATGTCAAGATCGCACTTCACGACCAATGTGGCAAAGATTCCACGTGGAAAACAGCCACGATATGGGATAAAGTCAATGCTTCCGTCAAAATCGGGCTGCAGCTGTTTGATGCTCTGCATGATCTCGGCCAAGTGCTGATGCTCGAATGGCTTGTATATGCTTATATTGTTGTCTCTCCAACTGTAATGGGTAGTCGATGATGGCTTGACTCCGGCACCGGTGCTGCCGGTAATTGCATTCACAGAAACATCGCCCTTGAGAAGATGCTCCTTTGCCAATGGCAACAGACCGAGCTCGATGCAGGTTGCGAAGCAACCGGGGTTCGCGACATAACGGCTCTTGCATGTATTGCGGCGGTTAAGTTCGGGCAAACCATATATGAAATCATGTGCATTACTCTTTAGGCGATAATCCATTGAAAGGTCAATGACCTTAAGTTCATCGGGCAAAGCGTGGCTCTCGAGGAACTTGCGTGTATCGCCATGAGCTGTACAGAAGAAGAGCAGGTCTATCTCTTCAAAAGGCATCTCACTTGTAAACATCAAGTCTGTCTCGCCAAGCAGGCCACCATGCACATCGGTAATGTAATTGCCGGCATTGCTGGTACTGTGAACGAACTTTATCTCTACTTCGGGGTGCTGCAGCAACAGGCGCAAAAGCTCACCCGCTGTATATCCGGCACCACCAATAATTCCAACTTTAATCATATATAATTAAGTAACTGTTCAAAACTATTTGACTAGGTTACAAAGATATATTAAACTTGCTTAATATCAAATCTTTTCGTCGGGATGACTTGCATAGTATGCGCGCAAAGGTGTCGATGTTACCTTGATGAAGCCCTTGGCATCCTCGGCTGTCCATCCCTTCTGAACCTCGCCATACTCGCCCAACTTGTTCTTCACGAGATCATTTGGAGAGTCAACGCCCACTGTCTCAAAATGCTTTGGCATAAGCTTGAGGATTGCAGTTCCGGTAACATTACGCTGTGAGCTCTCGAGCATAGCCTCGATGTCGCGCATCACAGGCTCAAGATACTGGCTCTCGTGCAGGAACATACCATACCAGTTGGCAACCTGATCCTTCCAATACTGCTGCCATTTGCTGAGTGTATACTTCTCAAGGAACTTGTGGGCTGCAATGATGAGCATAGGAGCTGCAGCCTCAAAACCCACACGGCCCTTGATGCCGATGATTGTATCGCCTACGTGCATGTCACGTCCAATGCCATAAGGTGCACCAATCTCCTCGACCTTCTGGATAGCCTTGATAGGATCGCAGAACTCCTCGCCATTGACAGCCTTGAGCTCACCGTTCTCAAATGTAAGGCGCAACTCCTCCTCGCCCTGTTTCTCAACCTGTTTCAGGTATGCACTGTCAGGCAATCCCTGTGTTGAATCAAGGATTTCGCCACCACAGATTGATGTACCCCAAAGACCGACATTGTATGAATATTTCAATTTGGTAAAATCGGCACTGAAACCATGCTCGTTAAGATAGTTGACCTCATATTCGCGTGTAAGTGTCATGTCGCGTGTCAATGTGATGATCTCAACACCAGGCGCACACACAAGGAAGGTCATGTCAAAACGTATCTGGTCATTGCCGGCACCGGTTGAACCATGTGCTATGGCATCGGCACCAATCTCATTTGCATAGCGTGCAATTGCCAACGCCTGGAAGATTCTCTCCGATGATACCGAAATAGGATATGTACCGTTACGCAGTACATTGCCATATATCATGTAACGCAGGCTCTTCTCATAATACTCCTGTGTCACGTCAAGAGTCACATACTCCTTTGCGCCCAACTTGTAGGCATTCTCCTCGTTCTGCTTCAGCTGCTCGGGGCTGAAACCTCCGGTATTGGCGCAAGCCGCATACACCTCATAACCCTTCTCCTTGGCAAGATACATCACTGTGAACGATGTGTCGAGACCGCCACTGAAGGCAACAACCACTTTCTTCTTCTCCATATATATTGTCTTGTTTTTATCAGTTATTATTTCTTTTGATGTTTAGCGGGATCGTAGAGCATAGCTGTACAAATGCAGTAACGGCGCTCGGTACGCATCAGTACATCGTGGTTCACACAACCCTCGCAACCTTTCCAGAAAGCCTCGTCATCAGTAAGCTCCGAGAAAGGAACAGGCACATAGCCCAATTCTGTGTTGATCTTCATTACAGCACCTCCACTTGTCAATCCGAACAGTTTGGCATCAGGCCATTTCTCACGCGAGAGTTCAAACGCCTTCTGCTTGATGCGTCTCGCCAGACCGTGGCCACGGAACTTGTCCTTTACGATAAGACCGGAGTTTGCCACATACTGTTTGTTGCCCCAACTCTCGATGTAGCAGAAACCGGCAAATTCATCATCGGCAAGCGCAATGATGGCCTTTCCCTCCTTCATCTTCTGTGTGACATATTCGTGTGTACGTTTTGCGATACCTGTACCGCGCACCTTAGCCGCTGCGGTAATGGTATCAAGTATCTCATCGACATACTTCTCGTGCGAAGCATTCGCTATAATGATTTCAATACCGTCGTTATAGATTTTCTCGTCCATTTTCTCTGCTGTTAAATATTTGGTATTATGCTTCTCAATGCTCTGAGCACCGCATTCCTTGTCGCATCCTCAGCGACAACAAGCATCACGGTATCATCTCCGGCAATTGTTCCAAGGATTTCGGGGAAATCGTGGTTGTCGATGTGATAGGCCAACGTACCTGCATAACTTGGTTTGGTACGTATTACAGCCATATTGCCCGAGAACTTTATTGACATGAAACCGCTGTTGTCCTGTTGCGCCGCAACCGGACGCACATCATCCTGTTTTGTTGATTCGTGACGGTGGTGATGAGGGCGTGTAAGCACATATCTGTATCGTCCCTGAAGCCCAACGGTCTTTACCACGCGCAACTGATGAAGGTCACGCGACAAAGTCGCCTGTGTCAATTTGAATCCCTCCTGTGCAAGAACGCTCAACAGTTCCTCCTGTGAGCCGATCTCCTGTGTAGAGAGTATAAGACGTATGGCATCAAGACGTGAATTCTTTACTTTCATAAATGCATATTTATACTTAAGGAGTGCAAAGATAGGTATATTTAAACAATATCCGCGCCTATTTCTGCAACAATTTGTAATAAATATAAAAAAACATGCAACTTTTTGCAAGTTGCATGTTTTTATGAATAAAAATCGTGAAGTTTCTTAATCGAGTTCCTGATCGGCCTCATATCCGGCGAACTCACGGATCTTGTTCTTGAGCATAGCAAACTGCTTGAAAAGATCGTGTACGGGTTTCTCGCCATCCTTATGCATTGGAGCCTTGCTGTAGAACGACATGAACTCCTGGATACCCTTCTCGCCTGCGCGCAAGGCAAGGTCACTGAAAAGTATGAGGTCAAGCACCAACGGAGCTGCCAATATTGAGTCGCGGCAAAGGAAGTTTACCTTTATTGTCATTGGATAACCCATCCATCCGAATATATCGATATTGTCCCAACTCTCCTTCTCATCGCCACGTGGCGGGTAGTAGTTGATGCGTACCTTATGGTACATATCGGAATAGAGTTCGGGGTACACATCGCTGTCGAGAATGTTCTCAAGAGCCGATGTCTTGCTACGGCGCTTTGTCTCGAAATTCTCAGGGTTATCGAGCACCATTCCGTCACGGTTACCAAGAATATTTGTCGAGAACCAACCTGTCACTCCCAACTGACGTGTGAAGAAAGCAGGTGCAAGAACAGTCTTCATCATGGTCTGGCCACTCTTGAAGTCCTTACCGGCAATAGGCATTCCAGTCTCCTCGGCAAGTTCCCACATTGCAGGAATATCAACACAAAGGTTTGGAGCACCCATGACAAACGGACAGCCCTCGCGCATAGCCGCATAGGCATAGCACATACTTGGAGCTACATTTGCAACATCATTGGCCTTCATTGCAGCCTCAAAAGCCTTCACGCTACCATGAACCTCGTCGTTGCGTGGGATGAACTTCTCGGTGCTGGCAATCCATATGACAACCACTCGGTCGCAACCATTGGCAGCCTTGAAGTCACGTATATCCTCACGCAACTGCTCAGTGAGTTCCCAACGTGTCTCGCCCACCTTCACATTAGGACCGTCGATGTTGCTCGCATAGTTCTTGTCGAACAATGCCTTGTATGGCTTGATGGCCTTCAGTTCATCCTTTACAGGCTCAACATCCTGTGGTTTGAGCACTGCTGCCTTTACCGCAGCTTCATATGCATCGTCCTCGTACAGATCCCATGCACCGAAAACCATATCATTGAGATCGGCAACAGGCACAAGATCCTTTACCTCCTTATAGCATTTGTCCTTGCCTTTACCAACACGCATAATACCCTCGCAAGCAAATGAGCCTACAGGGCGAGAGAGTCCTTTGCGAGACATCAGCACACCTGTTATGGCTGTGGTGGTAACAGCACCGAGACCTACACACATTACGCCCAACTTGCCATTGGCGGGTTTGACTTTTATATCATTCATCGTAGTAAACTGTTTTTATTTATTAAGCAAAATAACCGCTTTTTATTGAACTATCCTAAATTTTTGCACAATAGTTCCTAAAAAACGTATTTTTTCATCATCAAAGTGCCTCTTTCAATATCTCGCAAACTGTAGGATGCGGGAATACCGTACGCTTCAACTGCTCAACAGTAAGCCCATTGGTAATTGCCATGCATGCAGCACACACGAACTCGCTCGATGAGTTGCCGAGCATGTGCACACCAAGTACCTTGCCATCGGGCAATACAAGAACCTTGCAAAGACCGGTCTGTCCCTCATTCTCGGCAACAAAACGGCCCGCGTAGGTCATAGGCAGTTTATGCAGGCTGTATTCAATACCGGCATTTGCAGCCTGCTCCTCGGTAAGGCCGACACAGCTTACCTCGGGGTTCGTATATACCACTCCCGGAATGGCGTTGTACTCCATAGAGTCATCAACACCCAATATGTGATTGACAGCCACCTCGGCCTCGCGGCTTGCGGTGTGCGCCAACATAGAGAAGCCTGTTACATCGCCTGCTGCATATACATTGGGGAGGGATGTCTGCATATAACCATTTACCTTAATGCCACGCTCTACCTCAACCGCAATGTTCTCGAGACCATAGCCTTTCAATACAGGCCTGCGTCCTATACTTACGAGTATCCTGTCGCCCTCACACTGCTGCTCGTTACCATCGGCATCGGTATAATGGACAGTATTGCCTTCTACACGTGTTACCTTGCACTGCAGGCAGAATTTCACACCGCGTTTCGCATATATTCCACGCAGAATTTCACTTACCTCCTTGTCCATGCCACCCAGTATCTCGGGCATCATTTCAACTACCGTAACCGGAATGCCAAGACTGTTACATAAACTTGCGAACTCCATTCCAATGACTCCGCCGCCAATTACCACAAGGCTTGCAGGCGCCTCAGTGAGCGCGAGCATCTCGCGGTTGGTAAGCACAGCCTCATTGTCAACCAAGCCGGGAATTGGCGGCACAAAAGCCTCACTACCGGTGCATACAAGCAGTTTCTTGGCGTCGTAGCACTGTCCATCACAAGTAATTACAACGCCATTTGCATCGCCACGTTCAATCATGGCCTCGCCACGCACAACGGTAACGTTTGCTGCCTCCATCTTCATCTTGATGCCGGCAACCAACTTGCGCACGACCTTTGTCTTGCGGTCAGCGATCTTCTTGTACTCATATGATACCTCGCCGGCTGTGATGCCATACTTCTTGCCACCCGTCGCGTGATCATACATCTTTGCACTATAGAGCAACGTCTTTGTTGGAATACACCCCTCATTCAGACACACTCCACCTAATTCACGTTTCTCGAACAAGACAACACCAAGCCCTGCTGCGCCGGCCTTCTCTGCTGCCACATAACCGGCAGGACCTCCACCAATAATAGCCAAGTCGTACATAAGAATCCTATATTGAATATTGCTAATGAGTTTGCTATACCTATGTTGCAAACTTATTAAAAATTGTCTGATAAAACAATATCTTCAGGAAGTTCTGTTTTTACAGCCCGGTGTTATTGAAGTTAATTTTTCAATAATGTACACTTTCGTATGTGAAATTTATTACATTTGCAAAAGAGATAAGTAGATCTTCAGTTAAAGCAGAAAATACAGTAACAATGACCAAGTCAAACAAAAACAGCAGAGAAGCTTCAAAAGTAGAGATTGGAGTAGATATGATGACTGGCGCAGCGGCAGCAATGCTCTATTCCGACGACGAGATACGCGATGTATTCTCCAAGGAGGATGCCGAGGAGTTTATTGAACTACGCCGACAGGCAAGGGAGAACTTCGCACCACCCAAGAGTTATGATTTAGGATACAATGACGAGCAGTTGCCCATGGCGGCTGAAGATGAGAGCGGCTATCAAGAGCAATAAACATAAAGAAGCGGAACCAGGTTCCGCTTCTTTATGTTTATTACGCACAACACGTTTGCACTATAACCTTTAACAAAAAAACCGATGGGAATTCCCATCGGTTTTTTACATATTGTCTATTGATTACTCTGCGTCGTCAGAGAAGTCAAGCACATTTCTTTTGTTTGCCTGAATGCGCTCGTAATCCTCTTTCGCCAAAACTACGATCTTGTTGAAGTCGCGCTGACCTGTACCGGCAGGGATGAGGTGACCGCAGATTACGTTCTCCTTCATACCGAGCAAGTTGTCGCTCTTCATGTTGATAGCAGCCTCGTTGAGCACCTTTGTTGTCTCCTGGAACGATGCAGCCGACATGAAGCTCTGTGTCTGCAATGCGGCGCGTGTGATACCCTGGAGAATCTGTGTTGAGGTAGCAGGCTTTGCATCACGAGAAACAACAGGCTTGAGGTCACGGCGCTTGAGCATACTGTTCTCATCGCGCAACTTGCGGGCTGTGATAATCTGACCGGCCTTCAGGTTCTCTGAATCACCTGCGTCAACTACAACCTTCTTACCCCAGATGCGGTCGTTCTCCTCATGGAACTGGAGCTTGTCAACAATCTGCAACTCAAGGAAGCGTGTATCGCCCGGCTCGTCGATCTGTACCTTGCGCATCATCTGGCGCACGATAATCTCGAAGTGCTTGTCGTTGATCTTCACACCCTGTGAACGGTAAACGTCCTGTGCCTCGTTAACGATGTACTCCTGTACAGCGGTAGGTCCCTTGATAGCAAGGATATCCGATGGAGTAACGGCACCGTCAGAAAGTGGTGTTCCGGCACGTACATAATCACCGTCCTGAACAAGAATCTGCTTAGAGAGGGCAACAAGGTACTTCTTCACATCGCCAACCTTTGATGTCACAACGATCTCACGGTTACCACGTTTTACCTTACCCATTGTTACCTCACCATCGATTTCAGAAACGACAGCCGGGTTAGATGGGTTACGTGCCTCGAAGAGCTCAGTTACACGTGGGAGACCACCGGTAATATCACCTGCGCTACCGAATACACGTGGGATCTTGACGAGTACATCACCGGCCTTGAGAACATCGCCATCCTCTACTACTACGTGACCACCCACTGGGAGGTTGTAGTTATGGAGTGAAGTACCATTCTCATCGTTGATGTGTACGGTTGGGATCTTGTTCTTGTCCCTAGACTCAATGATGACGATCTCGTGCAGACCTGTACTCTCATCAGTCTCAACCTTATATGTAATATTCTCGATTACAGACTCGAATTCAACCTTACCGGCAAACTCAGTAACGATTACGGCGTTGAATGGGTCCCAAGCAGCAATTACCTTGCCCTTCTCAACGATCTCATCCTCACTTGCATAGAGTTTAGAACCGTAAGGAATATTGTGCGATGACAATACGATGCCTGTGTTGATATCGATGAAACGAACCTCGCTCAAACGGCTGACAACAATCTTGACTGGTGTACCATCGGCTTCAATAGTGTCAACAGTACGCAACTCCTCGAACTTGAGGCGTGAAGCGTGCTTTGCACGGATGGTTGCATCGGCTGCAATGTTGGCAGCGGTACCACCGGCGTGGAAGGTACGAAGTGTAAGCTGTGTACCAGGCTCACCGATTGACTGTGCAGCGATGACACCGACAGCCTCACCCTTCTCAACCATGCGGCTTGTTGCAAGGTTGCGGCCATAACACTTGGCGCAGACACCGTGCTTAGACTCACAAGTGAGTACTGAACGGATCTCAACGCTCTCGATTGGTGAGTTCTCGATCTCGTCGGCAATTGCCTCTGTGATGAGGTCGCCAGAGTGAACGATAATCTTACCTGTAGTTGGGTGAACAACGTCGTGAACTGATACACGGCCCATGATGCGCTCACCGAGAGTAGCAACAGTCTCATCACCGTTCTTGAGTGCTGTGCAGACAAGACCACGCAATGTACCGCAATCCTCCTCGTTGATGATGACATCGTGTGAAACGTCTACAAGACGACGTGTAAGGTAACCGGCATCGGCAGTCTTCAAAGCGGTATCGGCAAGACCCTTACGCGCACCGTGAGAAGAGATAAAGTACTCGAGCACCGAAAGACCCTCCTTAAAGTTAGAAAGAATTGGGTTCTCGATAATCTGTGCACCCTCTGAACCGGCCTTCTGAGGCTTGGCCATAAGACCACGCATACCCGAGAGCTGACGGATCTGGTCCTTAGAACCACGGGCACCTGAGTCAAGCATCATGTATACTGAGTTAAAGCCCTGGTCGTCGGTAGAGATAGTCTTCATGAGGACGTTTGCCAAATCGGCGTTAACGTGTGTCCACTCATCGACAACCTTGTTATAACGCTCCTTGTCAGTGATAAGACCGAGGTTATACTCTGCGAGGATCTCCTCAACCTTCTCATTACCCTTGCGTACGAGTTCTTCCTTCTCCTTTGGAATGATGACATCGTCAAGGTTGAATGACAGACCACCCTGGAAGGCCATCTGATAACCGAGGTTCTTGATACCGTCGAGGAAGTCGGCAGAACGTGCCACACCCACGCGCTTGATAACCTCAGTAATGATATCGCGCAATGTCTTCTTAGAAATAATCTGGTTGATATATCCCATCTCGCGTGGAACAATCTGGTTCACGATGATTCGACCGACTGATGTCTCGCGCAATACCTGGATATAGTCGCCATTCTCATCGATATCCTCTACCATAACCTTTACAGGAGCGTGGATAGCGACACGGCCCTGGTTGTAGGCGATAAGTGCCTCCTCGGGACCATAGAATGTCATGCCTGAACCCTTAGCACCCTCACGCAACTTGGTGATGTAGTACAAACCGAGTACCATATCCTGTGAAGGCACAGTGATAGGCGCACCGTTCGATGGGTTCAATATGTTGTGAGACTGGAGCATAAGCATCTGAGCCTCAAGAATTGCCTCGTTACTGAGTGGCAAGTGAACAGCCATCTGGTCACCGTCGAAGTCGGCGTTGAACGCTGTACATGCAAGTGGGTGCAACTGGATTGCCTTACCCTCGATCATCTTAGGCTGGAATGCCTGGATACCGAGACGGTGAAGTGTCGGAGCACGGTTGAGCAATACGGGGTGACCCTTCATTACGTGCTCGAGGATGTCCCAGATGATTGGCTCGCGACGGTCTACAATCTTCTTCGCAGACTTTACAGTCTTCACGATACCGCGCTCAATGAGCTTGCGGATGATGAATGGCTTGTAGAGCTCGGCAGCCATAAGCTTTGGCAAACCGCACTCGCCCATCTTCAACTCAGGACCAACGACAATTACCGAACGTGCAGAGTAGTCAACACGCTTACCGAGGAGGTTCTGACGGAAACGTCCCTGCTTACCCTTCAAGCTGTCTGAAAGTGACTTGAGAGGACGGTTGGCATCTGACTTGAGCGCGCTTGCCTTACGTGAGTTGTCGAATAGTGAATCGACAGCCTCCTGGAGCATACGCTTCTCGTTACGCAAGATAACCTCGGGAGCCTTGATCTCGATAAGTTTCTTAAGACGGTTGTTACGTATGATAACACGACGATAGAGGTCGTTGAGGTCGGATGTTGCAAAACGGCCACCATCCAGAGGCACCAAAGGACGCAACTCAGGAGGTGTGACAGGGATAACTGTCATGATCATCCACTCGGGACGGTTGTTGCCGTTTGAAGCAGCCATTGAAGAACGGAAAGACTCCACAACCTGAAGGCGCTTCAAAGCCTCGTTCTTGCGCTGCTGCGACATGTCGGTATTTGCACGGTTACGCAACTCATAAGAGAGCGAATCCAAGTCGATACGTGCAAGGAGATCCTGAATAGCCTCGGCACCCATCTTCGCAATGAACTTGTTAGGATCCTTGTCGTCGAGGTACTCGTTGCCCTGTGGCAGGTTGTCCATGATTGTGATGTACTCGTCCTCGGTGAGCAGCTGATATGCGTCAACACCGTTGAGTACGCTCTCCTTGCCAGAGATCTCCTGGCGTGCCTCGTCACCCTTGCGGGCCATTACACCCGGCTGGATAACGATATATTTCTCGTAGTAGATCACTGCATCGAGACTCTTTGTAGGGAGTCCGAGCAGATAACCTATCTTGTTTGGCAATGAACGGAAATACCAGATGTGTGCAACAGGAACAACAAGCTGGATGTGTCCCATGCGCTCACGACGTACCTTCTTCTCTGTAACCATTACACCGCAACGGTCGCAGACAATGCCTTTATAGCGGATGCGCTTGTACTTTCCACAGTGGCACTCATAGTCCTTGACCGGACCGAAGATGCGCTCGCAGAACAAACCGTCACGCTCGGGCTTATAGGTACGGTAGTTGATTGTCTCTGGTTTCAACACCTCTCCACATGAATTACCAAGTATCTCCTGCGGTGAAGCAAGACCGATGGTAATCTTCGAAAAATTATTCTTTGTCTTTGATTCTTTTCTAAAAGCCATAGTTTTATATTGACAAACGTGAAGGAATTATTTATTCAAACGAAATACTCAAACCAAGACCACGGAGCTCATGCAAAAGCACGTTGAGTGACTCAGGGATACCTGGTGTTGGCATTGGATCACCCTTAACGATAGCCTCGTATGCCTTTGAACGGCCTACAACATCGTCCGACTTGATTGTCAGAATCTCCTGAAGGATGTGTGCTGCACCGAATGCCTCGAGTGCCCAAACCTCCATCTCTCCGAAACGCTGACCACCGAACTG
>JAFZFO010000006.1 GCA_017555845.1 Bacteroidaceae bacterium
ACCATAATTGGTATGAACATAATTGATGGAATAACCATCTTCAAGCATATGCATATATTTTAGCAATGCTGAATAATCGTGTTTTTTACGCATAAATAAACCCCAAAAGTTTTTTGTCTAACTTTTGGGGTTCACTTCACGGTCCGCCTTAATTGTTTTTAGTCACTATAGTATACTCTCTTTATTCTCTCCGATACTGATGTGAGCACTTCGTATGGTATTGTCTCAAGCCAATCGGCAATTGTTGTTACCGGCAGTTGAGGGCCGAAGATTTCAACCGTATCGCCCTCCTTGCACTCTATGTCAGTAACATCAATCATGCATACATCCATGCATATATTTCCAATGTAAGGCGCACGCTTTCCGTTGACAATGCAGTATCCATTGCCATTGCCAAGACGGCGGTTCAGTCCGTCGGCATATCCTATAGGCAATGCGGCAATGCGTGAGTCGCGCTTCAGCGTGCCCTTGCGGCTGTAGCCTACGGTCTCATCGGCCGGAACATCGCGCATCTGCAGAATGATGGTCTTCAGGGTTGAGATGGGGCGCAGGTTCGGGTTCTCCTCAATGGGCGAAATTCCATACAGTCCAATTCCCAAACGTACCATGTCTTCTCTTGCACCATCAAAGCGCTCTGCACCTGCACTGTTGCATATGTGTCTCAATATCTTGTGCGCGAAAGCCTGCTGCAATGTGTCGGCGGCTGTGTTGAAAAGTGTATGTTGCTGCTTCGAGAACTCATCGAACAGTGGGCTGTCACTGCCTGCAAAGTGTGAGAATATAGAACGTGGGGTCAAGGCATCCTGCTGTTTCAGAATCTCTATAAGTGCAGGAATTTCATCGGGCAGGAATCCAAGGCGATGCATGCCTGTATCAACCTTTATGTGTACCGGGTAGTCTGTTATTCCCTCGCGGCGAGCAGCCTCAATGAGAGACCTCAACATTCCAAAACCATAGACCTCGGGCTCGAGTTTGTTGTCGAACAATGTGCCGAATGAACTTGGCTCGGGGTTCATGACAATGATTCCTGTTGTTATGCCATCCTTGCGCAGTTCGGCACCCTCATCGGCAACGGCAACGGCAAGATAGTCCACGTTGCACTCCTGCAAGGTACGTCCTACCTCCAAGGCTCCGGCACCATATGCACTGGCCTTTACCATGCACACGGTCTTTGTGCCTGTACCAAGGTTGTTGCGGTAGTAGTTCAGGTTGTCGCGCAAGGCATTGAGGTTTACCTCCAGAATGGTCTGGTGTACCTTCTTTTCAAGCACCTCGGTCACATCCTCAAAGTGGAACGAACGAGAACCTTTTACCAATACGCACTCGTTCTGCAGTTTCTTGATTATTGGCGAAGCGAGCAGCTCTTCAGTATCGGCAAAGAAATGGCATTCCATTCCTGCATTGCAGAACATCTGTGCCTGTGACTGGATGTCGCTTCCAATACCTATGAACTTCTCTATGTGGTGTTCCTTGATACACTCAATGACATTGCGGTAGAGCGAGTGTGCGCTCTCGCCGGTCTGCTTTATGTCGGCAAGTATGAGCGTGCGCTTCAGTCCCGGCATTGTCTTGCAACGGCGCTCCATAAAGTCGAGCGCTATGTCAAGCGATGCAGTGTCCGAGTTGTAGCTGTCGTTGATTATCATGCAACCGTTCTTGCCCTCCTTTACCTCAAGGCGCATGGCTATTGGCTCAAGCTGTGCCATACGTTCGGCAATTGTTTCGGGTGGCACCATGAGATATAGTGCTGCTGCAAGGCAGTTGATGGAGTCCTCAATGGACGCGTTGTCGACAAACGGTATGCGGTAGCTGCCCTCTATCGTCAGGTAACGGTACTTGACAAGGGTGCTCTCATCCTCCTGAGTCACTGATTCTATGTACAACGGGCGTTCCGAGTCGGTTCTTGACCATGCGATCTCGCGCGAAGGGAGCATTGAGTGTGCAATGCAGTCGGACAATATCTCATCATCGGCATTGTATATGATTATGTCGCATCCGCTCAGCAGCTGCAGCTTTTCGCTGCACTTCTGCTGCAGGGACTTGAAGTTCTCCTGGTGTGCACCGCTTATATTTGTTATGATGCCTATTGTAGGCTTTATTATATGCTGCAGGTTGCTCATCTCATGGCATTGGGATATGCCGGCCTCAAATATGCCGAGAGTGCTGTTCTCGTTCAGCATCCACACCGAGAGCGGAACGCCTATCTGCGAGTTGTAGCTGCGTGGTGAGCGTGTGACATTGTAGTTGCCGGCTGTGAGCTGGTAGAGCCACTCCTTGACAATGGTCTTGCCGTCGCTTCCTGTGATTCCCACGACCGGGATTTCGAATTGCGAACGGTGATGTACCGCAATGGCCTGCAGTGCGGCAAGGCTGTCGGCGGTTACAATGAAGTTGGCATCGGTAATGTCGCCGAAAGCTGTGGCGTCGTTCACCACAAAATTCCTTACGCCCTTGTTGTATAGCGCTTTTATGTAGTTGTGTCCGTTGCCATGCTTTGTCTGTATGGCAAAGAACAGTGTCTCCTCGGGGAAAGAGAGTGAGCGGCTGTCCGTCAGCAGGCGTGTTACCTTACTGTCGGGTGTGGCAAGCCTTCCGTCGGCTTTCAATATCTCCTTTATCTGTTCAACAGTGTATTGCATTGTCTCTTCTCGTTTTCGAAATCGATATATGGATGCTCTTTTTCAATAGCCTCAATCTTCTGTATAAGCTGCGCAACGAATTGTCTGTATGTGTCGGAGCCCGGGTCGAACGGGCGGTGTGCCAACCCGCGTGCAATCTCGGCAGTCCTTGTGTTCAAACGTCTTGTGGCCTCGCTGAAGTAGCACTTGTCAAAGCACTCCCATATGTATTCAATGGCTTTGGCCGATGGGTGCAGCATGTCGTCGGCATAGAAACGGTAGTCGCGCAACTCGTCCATCATTATCTCATACGATGGGAAATAGGCTGTGTTCTGCGGTAGAGCCTCCGTTATCCTGTCTATGGCAAGCAGCAGCGTGGCCTTGCTTTTCTGGTTGTCGTGTGCCCCGTCGCGCAGGTGGCGTATGGGGCTGACCGTGAATATGAATTTCACATTCGGGTTCAGTCTCATGATGCGCTGCATAACGCTCTGCAACCTTTGGGTAATCTCTTCAATGCCCAACAACGAACGTGTGAAGCAGTTGCCCGGCAGTTTATGGCAGTTGCCCGCAACAGAGTTGTCGCTGTTGCGTGTGTAGGCGTATGCCGTACCCAATGTGATGATTATCGCGTCGCACTCTCCAATGGCATTGTGCGCCTTTGAAAGCCTTCCGTTGATGCCTTCGATGAGTTCTGCTTTGCTGTCACGCGAGAAGTCGCTGTGGTGCAGTATGCTGTGCCACTTGCCGTTGTGCTCAAAAAGTTCGGGCGAGCAGTTGTCAAACGGTGTGCCATCGGCAATCCTCGTAAGGACCGTGGCTATTGAGAGCGGGTTGTACTGCACACCAAAAGGGTTCACGTCGACATTGAACTTCTTGTCGAGCAAGGCGGCGCCGATGTTGCCGGCAAAACATGAGCCGATAAGCATCAGTCTGCTTTTGTGTGATATGTCCAGAGTGCCGCAAGGCAGCTCTACAGGTGTGCTGAAAAACATCGTAATGGGTATTTTATATGCAAAAATAATCAAATCAATAAGATTTATAGTATCTTTGCAACAAATTTGTATTTTTACTGCTATATTCGCAGAAAACCAATTATGGTCAGAATTGTGTACATATTGTACATGTGCATTCCTGACGGTTTGCTGTTATAGCAGAATTATGAAGATAGAAATGGAAAAAGAGATAAAATATCCATTGCTGGAGACCATCAACTCCCCGGCCGACCTGCGTAAATTGCATGAGAATCAGTTGGAGCAGGTTTGTAGCGAATTGCGAGGCTTCATCATCGATTCGTTGGCGAACAATCCCGGCCACTTTGCTTCGAGCCTTGGCTCGGTTGAGTTGACAGTGGCTCTGCATTATGTATTCTCGACACCCGATGACAAACTCGTCTGGGATGTCGGTCATCAGGCATACGGCCACAAGATCCTTACCGGCCGTCGTGAGCGTTTCCACACCAACCGTAAACTGAACGGCATCAAGCCTTTCCCCTCGCCCGATGAGAGCGAGTATGACGCTTTTGTGGCCGGCCACGCGTCGAATTCCATTTCGGCAGCGTTGGGTCTTGCGGTGTCATCGGCAATGAACGGCAGCAATGAGCAGGTGGTGGCAATCATCGGTGACGGCTCAATGAGCGGCGGTCTGGCATACGAAGGACTCAACAACCTGGCCAATACAAAAAGCAATCTGCTGATAATTCTCAATGACAACAACATGTCCATCGACAAGAGCGTGGGCGGAATGAGCGAGGTGCTCATCTCCATGCATTCGTCAAAGACATACAACAAGATACGCTACGGCATCGCCAAGGCCTTGAGAAAGGTGGGAATCCTCAACGAGCAGCGTGCAAATGCCCTGATACGTTTCAATAACGGTCTCAAGGCAATGCTTTTTAAGCAGAACAACTTCTTCGAGGGAATGAGCGCACGCTATTTTGGCCCCATCAACGGACACAATGTCCTTGAACTTGTGCGTATGCTCAAGAGCATCAAGGATATGAAAGGTCCCAAGATGCTTCACATCCACACCGTCAAGGGTAAGGGATGGGAGCCTGCCGAGAAGAATGCTACCGTTTGGCATCAGCCCGGTATCTTTGATATTGAGACCGGCGAGCGTATAGTTACCGAAGGTGGTTCGCCGCGTTTCCAGGATGTGTTCGGCGAAACGCTTGTCGAGCTTGCCAAGGAGAATGAGAAGATTGTGGGCATTACACCGGCGATGCCTACAGGCTGTTCCATGAACAAGCTTCTGGAGCAGTTCCCCGACCGTTTCTTCGATGTGGGTATTGCCGAGGGACATGCCGTTACATTCTCGGCCGGTCTGGCCAAGGGTGGAATGATGCCGTTCTGCAACATCTACTCATCGTTCATGCAGCGAGGATATGACAACCTCATACACGATGCGGCATTGCAGCGCCTTAATATGGTGTTCTGCCTTGACCGTGCCGGAATTGTGGGCGAGGATGGCCCTACACACCACGGTTCGTTCGATCTCGCATATCTGCGTCCGGTTCCTAATATAACAATTTCATCGCCATACGACGAGTGCGAGTTGCGCCGTCTCATGTATACCGCAGTACAGCCCGATATGGGAACTTTTGTCATACGATATCCGCGTGGCAAGGGTAATCTTGTCGATTGGCGTTGTCCGTTGGAGAGTGTCAAGGTGGGTACAGGCCGCAAGCTTGTTGCCGGTAGCGATGTGGCATTCCTTACATTGGGCCCTATAGGAAAATTCATGGAGCAGGTTGTGAAGGATGCCGCCGCAGAGGGTGTGAGTGTCGCACACTATGACATGCGCTTCCTCAAGCCTATTGACGAGGATATCCTGCGCGAGGTGGGCGAGAATTTCAAGTATGTCGTGACTCTTGAGGACGGAACCGTGAAGGGAGGTCTGGGTAGCGCCGTTGCCGAGTATATGGCGCAGAATGGCTACACACCGCAGATAAAGGTGCTTGGAATACCCGATTCTTTCATTGAACACGGTACTCCCGAACAGCTGTACAGGATATGCGGTATGGATGCCGAGAGTGTCCTTGCTGCAATCATGGGCTTCAAGAAACAGTGAGTGAACGACTTGTAAATATATAAAAGTCCGATGTTATGAGAATAGTCATTGCCGGTGCCGGTGCTGTTGGTACGCACCTTGCCAAGATGCTTTCTTCCGAAAATGAGAATGTGGTCCTGCTCGACGAGAGCGAGGAGAAGTTGAGCAAGATGGAGACATCGTTCGACCTTCAGACCATTGTCGGCGATCCAACAAAAATATCTGCCCTCAAGGATGCCGGTGTAGGCAGCGCCGACCTGTTCGTTGCCGTAACCCCCGACGAGAGCCGTAATATAACTGCCTGTATCCTCGCGCATTATCTTGGTGCAGCCAAGACCATTGCGCGAATAGACAACTATGAGTATCTGCTCCCCAAACATAAGGAGTATTTCTCATCTTTGGGTGTCGATTCACTCATCTACCCCGAGCAGCTTGCTGCCGAGGAGATAGCAACAAGCATCAAATACAGCTGGATGCGCCAGTTGCTCGAGTTCGGCAATGGTGCACTCGTAATGGTCGGTGTCAAGGTAAGGGAGAATGCATCAATAATAAACACCCCATTCAAGGAACTTCCACACGACATTCCATATCACATTGTGGCCATGCAACGTGGTGATGAGACAATCATTCCGCGTGGTAACGACTGCATCCTTCCAAATGACATTGTCTGCTTCATGACAACGCACGAGAATATTCCTTTTATCCGTCAGATTTGTGGAAAGGAACAGTTCTCCGAGGTCAAGAGCATTATCATAATGGGCGGTAGCCGCATTGCGGTGCGTACCACTAAGCTGATTCCTGATGATATTGATGTAAAAATTATCGAAAGCGACATCAACCGTTGTCACAAGCTACTTGAGCTTGTCGATGACAGGGTAATGGTCATCAATGGCGATGCCCGTGACCCCGAGCTCCTGCGTAGTGAGGGTATTGCAAATACCGATGTCTTCATTGCCTTGAGTGACAACTCCGAGACAAATATCCTTGCCTGCCTTGCAGCAAAGAAAGCCGGTGTGTGCCGTGCCGTTTCGGAGATTGAGAACATCGACTACATATCAATGGCCGAGAAGATGGATATCGGTTCGGTCATCAACAAGAAGAAACTTGCGGCAAGTACCATCTTCCAGATGATGCTCAAGACCGATGTCTCAAGTGTCAAGTGTCTTACATTCATTCAGGCCGTGGTTGTGGAGTTCCCTGTTCACGAGAATGACCTCATTACACGCAAGCCGGTAAAGGCTCTTGGCTTGCCCGATGGTGCCAACATCGGTGGTCTCATACGTAATGGCGTGGGTGTGCATGTTACCGGTAACACAATGGTTGAACCGGGCGACCATGTCATCTTCTTCTGTCTGGAACGTGTGCTCAAAAAACTGGAAAAATATTTCAAGTAGAAGATGTTTCATCCTAAAGTCATATTCCGCATTGTTGGAATCCTGCTCTTTATTGAAGCGGCATTCCTTTTGGGAAGCATAGGTGTCTCCTTGTTCTACGGCGAACATACCGTAAGGCCACTCCTGTACTCTTTCGGCATCATTGCCTTGGCAGGCGCTTTATTGGTTACATTTTGCAAGGGTGGCGAAAGGAATATTTCCAGAAAGGACGGCTATATGGTCGTTACTCTCTGCTGGGTGGTCTTTTCACTCTTCGGAACCCTGCCGTATATGCTCACGGGCAGCATCCCTGGCTTTACCGATGCCTTCTTTGAGACGATGTCGGGCTTTACAACTACCGGAGCCACAATTCTGGAGGATATTGAGGCACTGCCCAGGTCAATACTCTTCTGGCGTATGATGACCCATTGGGTGGGCGGTTTGGGTATCGTGTTCTTTACCGTTGCGGTCTTCCCCATGTTCGGTCTCAATGATATAAATCTGTTCTCTGCCGAATCTGTCGGGCCAATACGTGCCAAACTGCATCCACGCATCTCGGTGACCGCTCGCTGGATCCTTACCATATACATTGCTCTTACCATATTCTGCTCTGTCGCTCTGCGTATTGCCGGAATGGGCTGGTTCGATGCTGTATGCCATGCAATGTCTACTATCGCAACGGGTGGCTTCTCTACAAAACAGGCAAGTATTGCCGCATTCAACTCGCCCGCAATAGAGTATGTTATAACATTCTTTATGTTTGTGTCGGGTGTGAACCTCTCGCTTCTCTATCTGGCGATATTCAAGGCACGTCCAATGACGCTGTTCCGTGATACTGAGTTCAAAACTTATTTCATGATTGTTGCAGTGTTCTCCATTGTCATTGGTACAGGATTGTTCTTTACAACAGGTTTGGGTGTCGAGGGCTCGTTGCGTGCATCACTGTTCCAGGTGGTGGCAATACAGACGACCACCGGATTCGCTACTGTCAACTATGCGGTGTGGATGCCTTTGTTGTGGCTGTTGCTCTGCGCGCTGATGTTCATCGGTGCCTGTTCGGGCTCGACATCGGGTGCCATGAAGTGTGCCCGTATATCAATCCTGTTCAAGGTGATGTGGAATGAGTTCAAGCGCATAGTGCACCCCAATGCTGTGATTCCCGTTCGAATGACAGGCCGCATAATACCGGCTGCAATACAGTCGGCAATCCTTGCCTATACTGTAATCTATATCTTTATGCTGGTGTTGGGCCTCTTCGTCAACATGGCCTTTGGCGTGGATTTCCTTGACGCCTTCAGCCTTTCGGTAGCATCGGTAGGTAATGTAGGTCCTGCTCTTGGCCATTATGGTCCAATGGACTCCTTTGCACCACTGCCGGCGGCTGTCAAATGGTTCAGCGCATTCCAGATGCTCGTGGGCCGTCTTGAATTCTTCGCAGTTCTGTTGCTCTTGACACCGGTGTTCTGGAAAAGAAGATAAGTAAGTAAGTATATATACGAAAAAATGGAGTAGTCACTCCATTTTTTTTTTGTTATACTATGTCTTTCAACAGCTTCTCAATGTCTGCCTTCAACCGCTGAAAGGGTGGCGCGTTCCTGTAGTCGGTGTTCTTGCTGAGCATTGTGGCTACGTCGCATTGGCTGTGACGGTAGGATGCCAGTTCGTTGTTGTATTGCTGGCGGTGGTAGGCATAGAGCTCAATCTCCTCCTCGCGTTTGCTGCGCAGATGTCGGCATACGGGTTGCATGATGCGCATCGTGACACCGTTCATGATATGGTGTCCTTGGATGTAGAAATAGGTCTCATCGGGTGTTATGCCAAGCGCTGTCATCTCCTCGCTCAACTTGATGTGCTCCTCCTTAAGGTCTGGGAACTGCCTTTCAAGCATGCTTATGTTGTGCTTCACACGCTTGCTCAGCTGCTGCAACGAATAGGCCGGGTTCTCAATGGTAAATGATGACAGGCGTACAATCTCGCAGAAGTGAAGCAGGCTCATTGTCTTTGTGTCGTGCCGGCGGTAGAGCAGTATGTTCCATACGAACAGCGGGTAGCATATCCGGGAGTAGAGCTTGAAGTACTCTTTGAAATCAATTACGTTGCTGTCGTTCTGCGTGCAAAGTACGCACACCTGCTTCAGGCTGTCGGCATAGCAACGGAAATTTTCAATGGAGTAGGCGTATGTGTGCAGTATGAACCTGTTCTCCAGCATCTGCCGCGATGTGGATGTCGCACCCTGCAGCAGGTAATCGTAGTCGCTGTCCACGCAGGCAATCATATTACGGCCGTAGGCCTTGCCAAGCAGGTTCATCATTGCCTGTTTCTTGCCTTTTGTGAGAGTGGTACGTGCTGGCAGCATTATCTCAAAATGCACCTTCTCACTCTCGTATTCATTGAATACTGAGCGCCAGAAAGAGATGTCATCATAGCTTTCCACGTATGCTATGATGCGTTGTGCAGCACGCTTCGGTCTCAGTGCGTTCGCTGCCTCTATGAAGTTGGAATTGAGATATTCAGTCAGCCTTTTCATATCTCAGTTGTATTATCTTTAAGCACACTGTGTGTGCCTGAAACTTTCGGTTTTCAGTTTTCAGTTTTCAGTTTTCAGCTTTAACCGCACTTCGTGCGATTGAACCCGCTCCTGCTCGGCATAGTAAAACAAGTTTTACCTCTGCTCTCGCTTACTCGCGGCTTTCCGCTTTCCGCTTTCCGCTTTAACCTTTCACCTTTCACCTCGTTATGTCTTCCATCTCTGTTACCGCATCCATCCAGCCATCCATTACAATGGCAGGCGAGTGGGTACACAGTATGATCTGTGTGTTGGGATTGAGTGTGCGTACAAGACTGATGAGGCGCTGCTGCCACTCGATGTGCAGTGAAATCTCGGGCTCGTCCATCAGCATCACGCCGGGGCGGTTCTCCTGTACAAGTGCTGTGAGCAGTATTACCAGTATCTGCTTCTCGCCCGATGACAGCACGTATGGCGATATCCTTTCGCCATATTGGTTGAAGTATATCTCGTTGCTGTCGCGGGCAATGGTCTTTGCCGTTGGGGCAAACAACTCATCGACAAGGTCCTGGAACTGTTTCTTAGGCTTTGTCAGCTCGGTGGCAAGGCGTTGGTCGTCGGGGTTGCCGCTTGTGAGCAGGGTAATGATCCTGTTGCCTACATTTACCTGATAGTTGAGATATCGGCGTTGGAGGTTGTATAGCTGCCAGTCGAGCTCGGTGCGTATGTCGGCGCCGGGAATCTTCTCAAGCATGTCGCCGCTCATTATAGGGCGGTCAATGCTGCTGATTATGTCAAAGTTGATGCTTGTGGCATCCTCGGGGTAGAACGTTACTTTCACTCCGTCCTGCGGGGTGCTGGTAAGGCGTCCTTCGCGCATTATGTTCAGGTGGCGTGCCGAGCGGTTGATGATGGTGCTCTTGCCCACACCGTTGCTGCCGCTCAGGATGTTGACATCGGGGCGCAGCTCCCAAAGGATATGCTTGCGGTTACTCCATAGCGAGTCAATCTCAATGCTCTTTATGTATTGTGCCATCTTCTCCATAATAATCCTCCATAGTATGTGATGCAAGCAAATTTATACAATGTTTGTGTAAATTCAAATAGCAAAAAGTGAATTATCATTAATTTTATTAAAAATGTCATTCCATTGTTTCTTTTGGAACTATTTGTTTGTATCTTTGAGATAAAACTCGAAGATACTTGCACTCGCGGTAAAAAATATTGAAGCTTTAAGCTTCATATTTCTCGCTCGCTTATCCGTATCTTTGAGATAAAACTCGAAGATAGACTGCTATGATTCGTGTATTCTGCAAGAACAATGGTGTTACAAAGGAGTTCCACAGCGGCGTGTCGCTGTGCGAGGTGTATGAAGCTCTGGAGCTGGATATGCCATACGGCGTAATTGCAGCCCGTGTGAATAATGTTACCGAGGGACTTGCCCTCAGGCTCAACCGCCACAAGGATGTTGAGTTCATTGATGTGAGGAGCGATGACGGTATGCGCATCTATGTCCGTTCGCTCACATTCATTTTTATGAAGGTCATGAACGAGATGTTCCCGGGCAAGACCGTGCGTTTTGAGAATGCCATTTCCAAAGGTTACTATTGCCGCATGGATGTTCCAATGAGTGAGGAGCAGGTGGACATGGTGCGTGAGAAGATGCGTCTTATAATAAACAGCAATATTCCATTCAAGAGGGTAGAGTGCCACACCGCTGATGCCATTGAGGTCTTTGAACGCATTGGCCGCAAGGACAAGGTGCGCCTGCTCGAGACCTATGACCGTCTCTATACAAGCTATTACGAACTTGACGGATATGTCGACAGCTACTATAACGGCCTGGTGCCAAGTACGGGTTATATAACACTCTTTGAGATTGAGAAATATGATGATGGTGTTCTGCTCCGTGTTCCCAACAAGGAGTGTCCGTCGGAGCTGGAGGATAAGGTGCCGCAAGAGAAACTGCACGAACTGTTCGAGGAACGTCTGCAGTGGCATCAGAAGATGGGCGTGGAGACAATAGGCGATTTCAACAAGGCTGTACGTGCGGGCTATGGCATTGACCTTGTCAACGTGTCCGAGGTGTTGCAGGAGCGTCGTCTCTCACAGATTGCCGATGAGGTGTCGCAGCGCAATGCCAAGGTGGTGCTCATTGCCGGCCCTTCATCATCGGGCAAGACAACCTTCAGCAAGCGTCTTAGCATACAGTTGATAGCATGTGGCCTCAAACCTTATGCAATATCGCTTGATGACTATTTCGTGAACCGCACACATACGCCGCGCAAGCCCGACGGCGACTATGACTTTGAGTCGATATACTCCATTGACCTTCCTTTCTTCAACGAATCTTTGAGCCGCATACTCAATGGCGAAGAGGTCGATGTGCCCACATACAATTTCAAGACCGGAGAACGTGAGTTCAACGGCAAGCGCCTGAAGCTTACTCCGCAGATGGTGCTGGTGATTGAGGGAACGCATGCGCTGAACCCTATGCTCACGTCGCAGATTGCCGACAGTGACAAGTTCCGCATATATGTATCGGCGCTCACTTCAATAAAGCTCGATTACCATAACTACATATCCACATCGGACAACCGTCTGTTGCGCCGTATGATACGCGATGCCAAGTATCGCGGCTACTCTGCACAGGAGACAATCATGCGTTGGCCCGATGTGCGTCGTGGCGAGGAAAAATGGATATTCCCCTATCAGGAGAATGCCGATGTGATGTTCAATTCATCACTTTTCTATGAACTGGCAGTGTTCAAGGCACAGGCCGAGCCAATGTTGCGTGCCGTGCCCGAGAACTGTGCCGAGTATTCCGAGGCGCAAAGGCTTTTGCGTTTCTTGGATTATATTGTACCTTTGCAGGATAAAGAACTGCCACCCACATCCTTGGCACGCGAGTTCCTTGGCGGCAGCAGTTTCAAGTATTGATTATATACGCAGAAATGTCCGACAGCTCATATTCACAGATACAACAACAGCAACAGACTCTTTCCCAAACCCTGTCGCCGCAGCAATTGCTGGCAGTGCAACTGCTTGAAATGACTACGGTTGAAATTGAGGAGAGAGTGCGAGGCGAGGTTATGGATAACCCCGCCCTTGATGCCGTTGAACCCGAGGAGGCGCGTACTGTCGAGGTCGAGGGTGGCGAAGATGTATATTCTGCCGATGTCGATGATGACTACAGCGGTAATGATGATATTCCTGTAGCCTCAAGTGGCTTTGTACCTTCTATGGAAGCCTCATATGGCGATGCCGTCTCTTTTGGCGATACACTGATGGAGCAGCTTGGTGCGCTTTCTCTTACCCCTGATGAGATGGCGATTGGAGAGTATCTCATTGGAACACTTGATGAGGATGGGCTGTTGCGTAAACCACTCTCTGAAATAGAGGATGAACTGCTGATATATAACAATATCTCTACGACAGAGGCGCAACTGCTCTCTGTACTCAAGGCTATACAGACATTTGATCCCGCAGGCATTGCTGCGCGTGATCTGCAGGAGTGTCTTATGCTGCAGCTTGAGCGTAACGTGGCTGGCAAGGAGTGTGCAGTGCACAAGAGAATCCTGACCGAGTGCTACGACGATTTTGCCGGAAAACGTTGGAATCTGATTCCCGATAAACTGGGCGTTCCTGCCGATGAGTGCCGCGATGCCATTGCCGATATCGTAAGGCTCAATCCGCGTCCGGGAGCATCGCTTACCGAGGGAATCGGTTTCAGCCGTCAGCAGGTGATGCCCGACTTCCTGTTGGAAATTGCTGATGACAAGGTCTATGTCTCGCTCAACAACTCCCATATCCCGTCGTTGCGCGTGAATGGCGATTTCATGCATATGCTCGATGAACAGGCTGTTGGTGGCACGGCCGACCAGCGCGCGGCAGCCCTGTTCCTGAAACAGAAGATAGAGGCGGCGAAGGGCTTCATTACGGCTGTGCAGCAGCGCGAGATGACCATGCTCGCCACAATGCGTGCAATAGCATCGGTGCAGAAGGAGTACTTTGTCAATGGTGGCGATGAGGCTCTCCTCAAACCTATGATTCTTGAAGATATTGCCCGCATGACAGGCTATGACATCTCTACCATATCACGCGTATGCAACAGCAAGTATGTGCAGACGCCATGGAGCATAACTCCGTTGAAATATTACTTTAGTGATGGCGTTACCATGGCCGACGGAACAACGCAATCGGTCTATGAACTGTTCCGCGTGATACAGGAACTTATTGCAAATGAGGACAAGGGCAATCCCTTGACCGATCAGGTGCTGCAGGAACGTCTTGTTGAACTGGGATACAATGTGGCCCGCCGCACTGTCGCCAAATACCGCGAACAACTGAATATTCCGGTGGCAAGATTGCGCAAGGAGTAACTGAAATATAAACCATTCTATTATGAAACGTTATTTTACCGCTTTCTTTCTGCTGCTTGTAGCTGTACTGCAATCCGTAGCGCAGAACGATGCTTACCCACGTGTGCAGGAGTGTGAGATGCAGAGCGATATCCTCGACTGTACAAAGAAGTACTGTGTATATCTGCCACAGGGATATGCCGATGGGGACAAGGTGTTTCCCGTACTATACCTGCTTCATGGCCTTACCGATACCCACACTGCATGGCGTGACAAAGGAAATGTCTGCGAAATAGCGACCGGACTTATTGAGACCGGCAAGGCACAGGAGATGATAATAGTGATGCCGGATGCCGGCACGACATATGACGGATATTTCAACAGCGACGGGTGGTGTTATGAGGACTTCTTCTTTCAAGAATTCATCCCGCATATTGAGAGCACCTATCGTGTTATTCCCGATAGGCAGCATAGAGCCATTGCCGGCTTGTCTATGGGCGGCGGTGGAACGACATGGTATGCGCTGAACCACAGCGAGATGTTCTCCAGTGCCTATGCCATGAGCGCACTCATGGGGCTGGTCAGTGGCAGCTGGATAACACAGGACCCCGATGCCCGTCGCAGGGTTTTCATGGAGAGCGCTGTGGCAAACAACAATATTACGGTTGTTGAGAATGCTGCAAAGGAACAGTGTGCCAAGATTGCATCGGTGCGCTGGTTTATCGATGTCGGCGACGATGATTTCCTCTTTGACAACAATATGGAGTTTGTAAAGGCAATGCGCAACAAACGCATCCCGTATCAGTTGCGTGTGCGCGAAGGAGGACACACATGGCAATATTGGCAGGAGGCGCTTTACATTGCGTTGCCGTTCGTTTCCGAAACTTTCGGCAAATGAAATGCTTATCCTTTATAATGTTTGCAGTTTGAGAAAATAACAGTAAATTTGCAGTAATGAGTCGGTAATGGGCGCCTTTGTTCCCGTTGCCGCACAATTAACCAAAGATATATTATGGCAAAACAGCACATAACAATAGAAGAGGTCAAGGAAGACCTCCGCTATCTGCGTCTGCTGGCACGCGATTTTCCAACCGTGTCAAGTGTGACAACCGAAATCATCAACCTCGAGGCAATCCTGCATCTGCCAAAGCCAACAGAGCACTTCCTTGCCGATGTGCATGGCGAGCACGAGGCTTTCCAGCATGTGTTGCGCAATGCTTCGGGTAACATCAAGCGAAAGGTCAACGAACTTTTTGGCGATACCATCTCGGACGAGGAGAAGAAAGATTTGTGTACCCTCATCTATTACCCCGAGGAGAAACTGAAACTGGTAAAGCAGTCGGATATTGACCTCAACGAATACTATGAGCGTTCGTTGAACCGCCTGATTATCGTTTGTCGCAATGTGTCGTCAAAGTATACACGTTCCAAGGTGCGCAAGAACCTCCCCGAGGAGTATGCGTATATCATCGAGGAGCTCATGCATGAGAGCGACGACTATCAGAACAAGCAGGCGTATCTTAAGGTCATTGTAGATACAATCATCGGTACAAGACGTGCCGGCCATTTCATAACAGCCCTCTGTTATCTTATCCAGCGACTCATTATTGACCGTCTGCACATCCTGGGCGATATCTTTGACCGTGGCCCCGGTGCGCACCATATCATGGATGCGTTGTGCGAGTATCATCATGTTGACATCACTTGGGGTAACCATGATGTGCTGTGGATGGGTGCTGCTGCCGGTAACACATGCTGTATAGCCAGCGTGCTGCGTCTGTCGTTGCGCGATGCCAATACTACAACCCTCGAGGACGGCTATGCAATCAACATGGTTCCTCTTGCGACATTCGCAATGGAACAGTATGCCGATGATCCTTGTGAGATATACCAGCCACGTGTTGACGAGGAACGTACCAACTTCAACGAGAAGGATGTGCGCCTCATTGCACAGATGCATAAGGCCATCTCTGTAATCGAGTTCAAGCTCTCGGGACAGATTGCAATGAAGCACCCCGAGTGGAACATGATGGACCGTTGTCTCATGGAGTTCATAGACAAGGAGCGCGGTATCATAACCATCGATGGCAAGGAGTATGAGCTTGGCGACAAACTGTGGCCTACACTTGACCCGGCCAACCCGTATGCCCTCACTCCCGAGGAGCAGGATGTCGTTGACCGCCTACGCCACTCGTTCATGCGTAGCGAGCGCTTGCAGAACCATGTCAACTGCCTGCTTATGCGTGGCGGTATGTTCGTGATATACAACTCGAACCTTATGTTCCACGCTGCTGTGCCCATCAATGAGGACGGTACAATGCGCGAGGTCGTGTTCGACGGCGTGCCTGTAAAGGGCAAGGAACTCATGAAGAAGGTCGAGCACATGGCACGTACTGCATTCGACAACGATGTCGATGAGGCTACACGTGAAAAATATGCCGACTTCTTCTGGTACTTGTGGTGTGGCCCCGAGTCTCCACTTTTCGGTAAGGCAAAGATGGCTACACTTGAACGCTATCTCCTCAACGACAAGGAGGTGCAGAAAGAGCCAAAGGGCTGGTACTACATATTGCGCGACAACCCCGAGGTGTGTGACTATATCCTCGATGAGTTCGGTGTCAAGGGTAACCACCGTCACATCATCAACGGTCACGTTCCCGTGCGTGTGTTCAAGGGCGAGACTCCTATCAAGGCCGATGGTCGCCTCATGGTCATCGACGGCGGTTTCTCAAAGATCTACCACAACCGCACAGGTATCGCCGGCTACACACTCGTTTACCACAGCCGTGGCTTTGAACTGGTGCAGCATACACCGTTCACATCAACCGAGGAGGCCATCCTCAACGGTACCGACATCGACGGCACAATAAACATTGTCGAGATTGTGGGCGAGCGCGAGAAGGTGCGCGATACCGATATAGGCCGTGGCATTATGGTTAAGATTGCCGACCTTGAACGCCTGCACTATGCATACCGCAAGGGTGTGATAAAAGAGAGACCGCAATAAAACGGAAAGGTGAAAAGTGAAAGCTGCGAGTAAGCGAACAAAAGCCAAGTTTGCTTGAGCTTTTACAGCGAGCGCGAGCAGGTTCAATCGCACGAAGTGCGGTTAAAACTGAAAACTGAAAAGTTCAAGCATATGTGTTGTGGTTGACATTGAAAACGAACAATAAAACAAAGCAAGATATGAAACCAATAGTAAGTGTTATAATGGGCAGTACTTCCGATCTGCCTGTAATGAAGAAGGCTACCGATTTCCTTAACGATATGAAGGTGCCTTTTGAGGTAAATGCCCTTTCGGCTCACCGCACCCCCGAGGCTGTTGAAGCCTTCTCAAAAGGTGCAAAGGAGCGTGGTATCAAGATTATAATCGCTGCGGCAGGTATGGCAGCCCATCTTCCGGGTGTCATTGCTGCAAGCACCACATTGCCTGTTATCGGTGTGCCCATCAACAGCACACTTGACGGTATGGATGCGCTGCTCGCGATTGTGCAGATGCCTCCGGGTATTCCAGTGGCTACAGTGGGCGTAAACGCATCACTCAACGCAGCAATCCTTGCGGTTGAGATGCTGTCGCTTGCCGATGCTGAGCTTGCCGAGCGTCTTGCCGACTACAAGAGCAATCTTTGCAAAAAGATAGAGAAGGCAAACGAGGAGCTCAAGGAACTCAAATATGAATTCAAGACAAACTGATATGAATCTCTTCAACTACAAGCGCCGTGCTACGGTTGAGGTTGCTGTGGGTGATGTCCTCATTGGCAGTGAGCAGCCAGTACGTGTGCAGTCAATGACCAACACCAGCACAATGGATACCGATGGCAGTGTGGAGCAGACCCTTCGCATTGTCGAGCGTGGTGGCGAATTGGTGCGTTTGACCACGCAGGGTAACCGTGAGGCGGTAAATCTTGGCAACATCAAGCAGCAGCTGGTTGCACGTGGCTGCAATGTGCCGCTTGTGGCCGATGTTCATTTCAATGCCGCTGTGGCCGATACTGCAGCACGTTATGCCGACAAGGTACGTGTCAATCCCGGTAACTATGTTGACACAGCGCGTACATTCAAGCACATCGATTACACCGATGCCGAGTATGCCGAGGAACTCAAACGCCTGCGTGAGCGTTTTGTGGCGTTCCTTGATATCTGCAAGGCCGAGGGCAAGGCTGTCCGCGTTGGCGTGAACCACGGTTCGCTCAGTGACCGCATCATGAGCCGTTATGGAGACACTCCTTCGGGAGTTGTGGAGTCATGTATGGAGTTCCTGCGCATCTGCCGTGACGAGGAGTTCAAAAACGTTGTGGTTTCTATCAAGACCAGCAACACATCAATGATGGTAACTACCGTGCGCCGTCTTGTGCGCGTGATGGCCGAGGAGGGAATCTCTTATCCCTTGCATCTTGGCGTTACCGAGGCCGGTGATGCCGAGGACGGTCGCATAAAGAGTGCGGTTGGTATTGGCGCATTGTTGGCCGATGGAATAGGCGATACCTTGCGTGTGTCGCTTGCCGAGGCTCCCGAGAATGAAATTCCTGTAGCAAAACAACTTGTCGATTATATAACGCATCGTGCAGGACATGAGTCCGTTGAGGCTGTCGTGTCCCCCTCGTTCAATTACGAGGAACCTGTGCGCCGTGCTACAAAAGAGTGGGGCATTATTGGTGGAAACAATGTACCGGTGGTAATAGGTGGCGAGGTTGCTGATGCTGATATCGTTCCCGACTTCGTAGCGGCCAATGTTACAGTGTGCTCTCCTTGTGAGGCTGTTGATGGCTCTTTTGTGGCACTTGGGTATAAAGACCTCACGGCTGAGAACATTGCAAAACTAAAGTCACTTGAGAATATTGCGATTGTCGCTTCGACAACCCATGCAAACCCTGTGGCAGAACTGCGTGCATTGGTGCATAAGCTGACAATTGAGGGCGTTGATGCTCCTGTAATCATCCGCAGGGCATACGATGAGCAATCGGTTGAGGCATTGCGCATAAAGGCTGCTGCCGATTTGGGCGTGCTCCTCATCGACGGCCTTGTCGATGGCTTGTGGCTCGAGAACCCATCAAGCAGCGCCGAGGAACTCAATGCCATTATGTTCGGCATTCTGCAGGCCACACGTGCCCGCATTAGCAAGACCGAGTACATCGCTTGCCCAGGCTGTGGCCGCACCATGTATGACCTTCAGGGTACGCTGGCGCGCATAAAGGCTGCTACAGCTCACCTCAAGGGCCTGAAGATTGGTGTCATGGGCTGTATTGTTAACGGCCCCGGCGAAATGGCCGATGCCGATTATGGCTACGTGGGAGCAGCGCGCGGAAAGGTTTCTCTCTATCGTCGCAAGGAGTGTGTCGAAAAGAACATCCCCGAGGATGAGGCTATAGAACGCCTGTTGCAACTTATTGATAGTGACAGAAATAAATGATATGATACAGAAAGAGAAACGCCCGGCGTTTCTCTTTCTTGTATTATGGAGTTATCCAATGTTCCTCCACTCATAGGTTATCTGTGAGCATATCTCCCAAACAACCTCCTCGGGGCTGCCAGCCAACCTCAGCAACCCTTCAATAGCCAGCTGCTTCAGTAGCCTGCGCCTGCCGCGTGAGAGCTTCAGGGTGCTGTCCCACATAATGTGGTCGAACACCTCCATGTAGGCATCCATCGCTTCTATGTCGCGATGCAACTCCTCGCACATGGCACCAAGCGCCAGCCACTCCCGGTAACGCTTTGCACCCCCAATTCCAAGGATGAAATCGCGGTGCGACTCAATGAGAGCACCCGCAAAGCGCTTTTCCATTCTCAACTTGCCGTCGGCTGAACAGCCGGCCACATACTCAAAACAAGGAAACTTTTCCATAGTCAAAACCAGTTTAAGGTTAAACAACAAGATGCAATCCACCCCTGCCGCGTATCGGCAATGGCAGATCATTTGGAAAGTTTCTGTTTGCGCCCGTGTTGCAGTGCCTGTCTGCGTGCAGGGCGGTTCGGATGCCTTGTTTCTTTTTGCCTGGTGCTTTGACCACCTGTTAAGCCGCTTATGCAACAAAAAAAGAGAAACATCCAATCTACTCCTTAATGGTTGTAAATCAAATGTTTCTCTTTGTCGGGATGACTGGATTCGAACCAGCGACCACACGCCCCCCAGACGCGTACTCTAACCGGGCTGAGCTACATCCCGCTCCGTTTTGCGTTGCAAAGGTACGTATTTTTTACAAATAAACAAAAATTGTAGCTAAAATATTTTCCATCACTTCCATTTCTGTTACTCCGTAAATAATGCGCTTTTTGTTGGATATAAACCCTGTTTGGTCAAAAAAATGGACTTTTCTTTTGAAAGGATATGATTATTTTGTTCCTTTGCAAATTGGAGGCTTATCTCTATGAGATAAGGCTTCGCCCATTCAATATGAAACAAAATAATTACGGCAATATGAAGAGATTTTTTATTTCATTGGTTTGTGTACTTTCGGCTATGGTCGGCATCAGTGCCCAGAACTGGTCTGTCACTTTCTCTAATGTAGATGGTTTGCCCGGTGTGTCAAAGGATTACTATGGCAACGAGTATTACCAGTTTACATCGGAACTCCTTACCCCCGGTGTGACAACCAACAAAGTGCGCATGACTGTTGTCGGTACAGTGAATGGCGAAATGCCTAATGGCAACAATGTTACCTTTGCCCTGTCAGAGCTCAAAATCTATGACAAGGATGGTATGATTGTTTCATATAAGGCATCTTCAAATGCCGATCACAACTCTTTGTCATGGTACAGCACCGATGGTGCCGGCCTCGATGGTTTGTCGGACAATAACATCAAGAGTTATTTTCACTCTATGTGGGACTCGTTCAACGCTGTTGCCGATTATCATTACATTGAACTTGCTCTCGACAGGAGTGTCGATTCGTTCTTCATTGAGTGGTCAACTCGCCTCGGAGAACCCAAGAATGCACCTACAACTGTGGGAATAACACTTGGAACGGACTACACCCCATCTTCAGTGGGCGATGAGTTCGCTCTTGGCAATCCCGTGACAGCAGAGGTTGAGCTTGCTGTTGAAAAGCAGTTGTTCGTGTTGCAGAGCAACTCTGTCAAGAACTTTACAACATCTGACGGATATACATATTCGGGCAGCGGTCCTGTGTTCATGCAGAACGCCGAGAAGGGTGATACTGAGGCTTCATCGGCTCATGTAATGCAGCTTGTACCTGCCGGCGATGGCCGTTATCTTATATATTGGCCTCTTTCCGGCAAGTTCCTTGCCAATTCAGCATCATCATTCAACGGATTGAATGGTTGGCAGTACAGCACTACTGATTTCACTGCAGCAGCCGGTGTAAAGATTTCGGCTGTTGACAACGGCTATTTCGAGATGCAGTACGATGGCGAGAACTCATCAGGTGCTGTCACTCTTTATGTGGCTGCCGAGATGCGTGACGGCATAACATCAAAGATGAAGACATTTGACCTTCCCCGCAAGCAGGCACTCGAAAAGGGTGACTACAGTCAGGGTTATGCATTGCCTGCTGCATTCAACTGGTCAATCTACAAGGCAAGGCTCGATGCTTCTACAGTTGAGGAACTGATGGTCACTGTACCACAGTTGGCGCAGTCGCATCTTGCTTCCGTAATCAGCGATGCCAACAGTTACTTGACAATATATGGCAACCATGACGGTTACTGCACTGCAGGAGAGGATGCCGCCCTGCGCTCATTGATTTCTACCATCCAGCAGAATGTTTCATCAATGAATAGCATTGCCCAGATTGCATCGGCAAAGGAACAACTTTCATTGGCGCTCTCAAATTACATGATTGCCGGCCTGTCAAAGTATGAGGCTCAGGTCAACGCTTTGCTTGAAAGTGCGGTTTTCAGCCAGCCACCATATGTTGCAGGAACATATCCCGAGAGCTCACGCTCAATCCTCAATGGCATAATCACTACCATTGCAGGTGCAAAGGAGAAGGCGGGAGTGTATACTGCCAGCCAGTATTCTTCAATCTATGCCCAGATTGAACGCGAGATGGAGCAGTTCCTCGCTACCAAGATTGAGGACGGTGGCGAGACCGGCGGCGACGGTAAGGACGAGGAAATCCCTGAATTGGAGGACGGCGAGGTTGTCTTTGTATATCTCTCGAATGGCGATGTCGAGGGCTTCTCGCTTGCATCGCTCGATGGTGACTACTACACAGCCAACGGTACCGTCTACTTCCCATTGGCAGATGGCGAGACAATGTATTACACAAAGGAGGAGTATGACAGCATCTCTTTTGTAGCGCCTCCAATGCCTACAATGACATCTTTCAAGTTCAACAACAAGTACAACCCTACACTCAATGTTGATGTTGAATGTTCCAACATAACCAAGAATATCAACCTCAGTGTCAATGCTATTGGAAAGTGGCTCACGGCAAGTTTCCAGTTGAGTGACGACAAGGCTGTTGCATATGTAGATACAGTGCTCCAGGTGAGCAAGGAGACTTGCCAGAGCTTTGCAAAGACTGTTACTTACAGGGTAACATATCCGGGTTACAATATTGTGCAGAGCGTGAAGGTGCAGGATGAGATATGGTCTACACCGTCTGCATCGGGCGAAACGCAGGAGGTCAAGCTCACTGCCGACATGCTCTCTACCAACAAACCATCTTCAAACAGCAACGAGTCGCTTGCAAACCTGCTCGATGGCAATCCTAATTCAATCTTCCACTCGACCTGGGGTAGTGCAAACAACTCTACTGTCAACGTGAATGCATATATACAGATTGCCTTGCCCGAGGAACTGGAGAATATACAACTCTATTACCAATGCCGTCCGGCCACCGGCTACAACCCGCTTATCTGGGAGATATATGCAAGCGAGAACGGAAACAACTGGACACTCATCCGCACATTGGATTATATTGCCGACGGCATGCCAAGATACGGTGCCGGTCAGGAATATACCTCGCCCACCATCTCGCTTGGCGGCAAGTATTCTTACCTGAGGATTGTGCAGACAAGCGGTGAGTATTCAAAGAACCACCTTGTGTTGTCCGAGCTGCGCGTCTACAAGGTGTTGCCTGCAACAACCGAGGAGCCTGTGAAGATACAGGATGCCGTATATGAGAACCGCCGTGTTCCGTTCGGCAACACATATAATGTGACCATTGACTGGCTTACTGACCGCATTGGCGCGGTGCCACGCATTGATGTTGATATCGACGGCGGCCGCTTCGTTACAAGCAAGGACTACTACCTGAATGCCAAGTTCCGCATCTCGGGCAATGGCGTTTATGAAAACTTTGAGGATTCTGTGCAGATCAAGGGTCGCGGAAACTCATCGTGGAGCCAGAGCAAGAAACCATACCGCCTGAAGTTCGATGAGAAGGTAAAGCCATTCGGTCTTACAAAGGGCAAGAGCTGGGTATTGCTGGCCAACGCACAGAAGGGCTCACTTATGGCTAATGCCATTGCAATGAAGATAGGTCAGATGGCCGGTGCAATGTACACCAACCACATTATTCCTGTCGAGTTGTACATGAACGGTCAATACATGGGTAGCTACATGTTTACCGAGAAGGTGGGTATGGCAAACAACAGTGTAGATATTGATGAAGAGGAGGGTTATCTGGTAGAGCTGGATACATACGGCAGTACCGATGAACCCATTTATCGCACCGGTACATATAACTTGCCTGTAAAGGTGAGTGAGCCCGATCTTGACGAGTATATCAACCAGGAGTATGCAAACGACCGTCTGAAGGCTATCCGCAAGGATTCTGAAGATATGCAGACCGCTGTCTATACAGGCAAAGGCCTTGAAGATGTGCTTGACCTCGATGCTACAGCACGTTTTTTCCTTGCCAATGACCTTGTTCTCAATCAGGAGATCAACCATCCAAAGAGTACATTCTATTATAAGAATGAGAGCGACCCCAATGGCAAGATTACCTTTGGTCCGCTGTGGGATTTCGATTGGGGCTTCAACTATGAGAACGGTAGCCAGTATTGCTATAGCGGCCAGACATCAAGCGTAATCAAGACTTCAATGGAGGCATATCGTTTCTGGCAGGATTTGACCAAGATTGAGTTGTTCAAGAAACACTACTACCACGTGTGGAAGGAGTTTGTAGAGAACAACTCTATTGCCGAGTTGCACGACTATATTGACAGCTACTATGATTTTGCCAAGACCTCGTTCCAGAACAATGCCTATGAATGGGGCTCTTCATGCGGCTTCAACGAGAGCGACCGCGACCGTGCAAAGCAGTGGATTTCGGAGCGTGCTGATTACCTGTACAGGAATCTCAGCAAGTATAATGTCGATGACCTTATATATACCTTGCTTGGCGATGTCAATCTCAATGACCAGTTGACAGTGCATGATGTTGCTGTAATCATAGCATATATCAATGGTGATACCTACAAACGATTCAGTGCAGTCAAGGCTGATGCCAATACCGACGGATACATTGACCATGCCGATGCGGAAATGGTAGCTTCGGAAGTCACAATGGCCGATGCCCCATCTTCAATATATGCATACAATACTCCGCTTGCAGCAGGTGAACTGTATGGAAACGATGCCCTTCTGCCACTTGGCGAAGATGCAGTTGTCCCATTGAGCCTGTTGAGCTACAGCGGCGAGGATTATACAGCCATGCAGTTCGATATCAAAGTGCCCGATGGTGTCTTTATCAATGATGTTGTTGCCGGCGATGTCCTTGACTCACATAACTTCGTGTACGAGATGCTTGACATGAACACATATCGTGTATTGGTGTACTCTGATGAAAATGCCATTTTCAATGGCAGTGATGATGTGATCCTTAGCCTTAATGCAAATGCGACATCTGTTATCGAAGAGGATGCCTGCGCAATTGAGATTGTCAATGCATATGCTGTTGACAATAATAACGAAGAGGTACGTTTCGATGATGCAAGGATTGCTTTCAGCCAGTCTACAGGCATCTCCGATGTCTATGCTACATTCTCGGTCAAGGGTGGCGACAGCATAAAGGTGACAGCGCTTGAGGCGCAGGAGATTGCAGTCTACTCGGTTGATGGCCGTCTTGTACGTAAGGTACGTGTGAATGCCGGTACAACAAGAATTGCAGTGCCTGCAGGCATGTATGTCGTGAATGGCGAGAAGGTTCTGGTATATTGATAGAACCAGATAACAGATAAAAGCAACGGGGTGGCCTTGATGGTCACCCCGTTGACTATATTGTATATTGTCCTTAAAAGACCTTGTGAGGGTAGAGTGGCAACTCCTTGCAGATCTCTTGCGAAACCTCTATGCAGCGCAGCGACTCGGCGAACTGCTCGGGAGTGCGTGCACCCACCAGGACCGATGTCACACCCTCCTGCGCGAGCACCCATGCGAGCGACATTGTCGCGAGTGACTCGCCATGTTCAATTGCCATTCCGTTGAGAGTGTTCAGGTATTCCAACAGTTGTGGTGTCAGCTTCTCCTGCTGCAATGAACCGCCACGCGCCATGCGCGAGTCGCTTGGCACTCCGCCAAGGTAACGCGATGTCAGCAAGCCCTGTGCAAGAGCCGAGAATGATATGAAGCCTATTCCTTCGTTCTTGCAGTATGCAGGCACTCCCTCCTCCTGTACGGCTCTGTCAAGCAGGTTCAGGCGTCCCTGGAATATGAGCGGTGGAACACCCTGCTTGCGCAAGAATTCATTCGCGTATTTCAGTGCCTCGAGCGGCCAGCGCGAGATACCAATGTAGAGTGCCTTGCCGGTGCGTACAATGTCTACAAGCGCCTGCAATGTCTCGTCGAGCGGTGTTACGGGGTCGTAACGGTGGATGTAGAACAGGTCTACATAATCAAGCTGCATGCGCCCAAGGCTCTGGTCGAGGCTCGATATCAGGTGCTTGCGCGAACCCCAACTGCCATAAGGACCTGCCCACATGTCATATCCTGCTTTTGAGGCTATGAACAGCTCGTCGCGGTGGGTGTGGAAATCATCCTTCAGCATGCGTCCCAACAACTCCTCGGCTGCGCCCGGTGGTGGGCCGTAGTTGTTCGCAAGGTCAAAATGTGTCACGCCGTTGTCAAATGCCAGGCGCGCTATTGCGCGGGCGTTGTCATATGAGGCGTCGGCACCGAAGTTCTGCCAGAATCCCAGGCTCACCTTTGGCAGCAATATGCCACTATTGCCACAACGGCGGTATTTGTCGGCGGCAGCGTCGTATCTTGTTTCGGATGCAGTGTACTCTTTCATTGATGTAATAGGGGTTAGTTGTGTGCGAAGATAATAAAAACTTTCATATTCCAACAGTTACAAGGCCTGCATTGTGCGTGTTCGGAACGACTCGCGTGCCTTGCGTGTGTATAGCTTTACCACATCGGCCGGCAGACGCGATGAACGCACGAATGCCCTTGTCCGCTCGGGGAACTTCGCCAACGCCGTTGCCAACAACCATGCAACACCCATGCGCACGTAGTATGGTTCTGCACCCTGCACGGTGCCTTGTTGAGCAACTTTTGGCTTGCCTTTCTCGCTCCTGTATCTTGATCTTATGCGGTTAAAATCAATACTGTCCAGCTGCTCAAATACACGCCCCAACCACATCTCTTTCAGTAGGTATGTCATTGCCGTTACAATGGCAAAACGTACTTCAAACTCTTGTGCGGAACTGAAATAGGGCAGTATGAACGCCCAAAGCTCTTCCTTGTCGGCATGCTCCATCCACTTGGCATTGGCACAGTACGAGTCGCATACCGCCCAATTGTCCAGTACGGGGACATAACGCTCCAACATTGCAAAGCGTTCCCCCAATGTGTACTTTTCAAGGTTGATAAGAAAACCCCAAACAACCGTTTCTTCATAACACAGGCTTTCGCTCGCGGTGCCCTCGAAACAACGTATCACTTCGACGCCATCGGCGCACCACTTGCAGCTCTTGTCGGCAAGTTCAACCTCCCCGCCGTTGCGTGACAGCAGCTTGGCCATTTGCTTCATCTCGGGCGAGTGTAGCCCCAACACACGCCTCCCGGGTAACGCGTTTACAACGCGCAAATGCCCGTCGCGGTATCGTGCATCGTTCTTGAAACGCTCGCACACCAATGGCTGTAGAAGGTGCTCTATCATAATTGTTCGTATTGTATGTTTGTCTTATCTTGCTTTGCGTTCTCCTGCTCCTTGTTCAGTAACTTGCGTTTGCGGGCAATCATCTCTCCCTCGCGCTCGCCAAAGTAACCGCCTATTGAACCATCGGCTGCAACTGCGCGGTGGCACGGAACATGGGGCGCAAACGGGTTGCGCTTCAACGCCTGTCCCACAGCCTGTGCACTGCGGCATCCAATGCGCCGCGCCAGTTCGCCATATGTTATGGTGCTGCCTGCGGGAACATTCAGTAGCTCCATATATACCCGTCTTTGGAACGGCGTGATTTCTGTGGATTGTTCCAATTGTTTGCGTATATCCATATCCAGTCAGTGATGCGTAAAAATAGTGCAAATTGTGCGGTGCGTCAATTATAATCCTGTGAAAATGTATCCCGCTGAAAGTTTTTTTAGAGGATATGTCATCTTGAACGTAGTGAAAGATCTAAAACGCCCGTAAAGTGCGTATCTGTAAACTCAAAAGTTATTTTATTTTCAAAAAATGTTTAGCTTTGCGCATATAAAAAAACAACTATGGCAACTCTTGAAAGAGCAATAGAAATAGCGACCGAGGCGCATCGCGGACAACTGGACAAAGCCGGCAATGAGTATATAGGCCATCCTTTGCGTGTTATGGCTATGGGGTGTACAACTGAAGAAAAGATTGTGGGCGTTCTGCACGATGTCGTTGAGGATAGCACCTGGACATTTGAGCAGCTTGAGACCGAAGGCTTCTCGGCCGAGGTTGTCGAGGCATTGCACTGCCTCACAAAACAGTCCGAGACCGAATCTTATGATAAATTCATAGCGCGCATAAAGCATAACCCATTGGCCGTGGCCGTCAAACTCAACGACCTAACCGACAATATGGATATCCGCCGCTTGCCCTACCTCTCGGACAAGGATGTAAAGCGCTTGAAAAAATACCTCAAGGCATACAAGCAACTCACCGGCACTCCAACATACTCTGTCTATGCCTGCAGGCAGGAATATCCCAACGCGTTTGATCCTTGGAGCGAGGCTGATGACGCAGTGCTTACAAGGATGTGGCGCGAAGGTGTTACTATTGATGAACTTGCTGCTCATTTCCAACGCAAACCCGGCGGCATAAGGTCGCGCATAAAGAAACTTGACTTGGAGAAAACCTACGGCGCAAGAGAGTAGGGGCAGTGGGATAAATACAAAACGCGGCAGATGTTTCTGCCGCGTTAGATTTTTTTGCTGTGTCGACACCAGTTACAAATTATCAAAACAAGTTCATAGAGGATATGCAACGCATTGTTGAGTTTATAGAGCGTAATAATATAAATATATAACCCTATTACGCGCGCAAATTATTCTTCGAAATAATCCCTGTCTATTTGCTTGATTTCGTATGTTTGGCGAGTTGACACGCCTAAATTATATTCAATCATATATTTACATAA
>JAFZFO010000007.1 GCA_017555845.1 Bacteroidaceae bacterium
GTGCACAGAGGTAGGCATGTACCTTGCAATGAGCCGCCAGGCCGATCGCGAGGGCTATCCCGAGATTGCAGAGGCTTTCAAGCGTTATGCATGGGAAGAGGCTGAGCACGCAGCAAAGTTTGCCGAGCTCTTGGGCGACTGCGTATGGGATACAAAGACAAACCTCGAGAAGCGCATGAATGCCGAGGCTGAGGCCAACAGCGACAAGTACCGCATTGCAAAGCGCGCAAAGCAGTTGGATCTCGATGCAATCCACGACACAGTACACGAGATGGCAAAGGACGAGGCTCGTCACGGCAAAGGCTTCGAGGGCTTGTTCAACCGCTACTTCAAGTAAATATCATAAACTTATAAAACGAATGTGGTGACCTGATTTGGTCACCACATTTATTATATCCATGTTACTCATACAACCTGTATGTAGTACGCAGCACCTGGAACTCTGTGCGGCGGTTGAACTGATGGCACAACTCCTGTTCATCCTTGTCAAGTGCCTTGATGAACTGCTCGGTCAGCACATCTCCCTCTTTCAGGAACGGATGCTCCTCGGCCATCTTCTTTGTTACAGTCTTTGGTGTGCCTTCGCCATAACCGACAGCTGTCAGTCGCTCCTGCTCAATGCCTTTTTCAACAAGATACTTCATTACCGACTCTGCACGCGCCTGTGAGAGTTTCTTGTTGTAGCTGTCAGTGCCTCGGTTGTCGCAATGTGCTGCAAGTTCAATGGTAACGTTGGAGTTAAGTTCCAACATTGATACAAGCTCATCAAGGGCTGTTGTAGATGAGGCTGTCAGTGTGGCCTTGTTGTATTCGTAGAAGATATTGTCAATCAATACAGGGCGTGCCGCCGATGCCAGTTCAAAGTCAAGCTGATAGCTGTACTCGCCCTCATCGGATGTGGTCTTTAGCTCACGCATTGCGTTCAGGTGTCCTTTGCAGGTTCCAAGCAATACATATTCTACGCCTGGTGTGACACGTACACTGTATGAACCATCTTTCATAACTCCAAAGCTTGTGTTCGTGCCATCGTTGCCAATCATATAGATGATGCCATCGGGCAGTTCGTAACCATCCTTCTCATATATCCATCCGCGCAGTGTGTGTACCGTTTCGGGCAGCATGAATGAGTAAATGTGATCCCAACCGCGTGCATCGCCTCTGTTGGAACTGAAGTATCCACGGTACAATCCCGGAGCGAATGTCATTCCAAAATCATCGCCATTGGAGTTTACAGGGGCACCTATATTCTTAACCTCCCAAATTGTGTCATTTACCAGTGTCGCATAAAAGATGTCGAGTCCGCCCATGCCAGGATATCCGTTCGATGAGAAGAAAAGTTCGCCTTGTGGTCCGAATGTGGGGAACTGCTCATCGGCTTCGGTGTTTATTCCATCGCCCAAGTTCTCAATAACGCCTTCCATGGCTTTACTTTTTCCAATGTAGAATCTCCATATGTCGAGTCCTCCACAGCCGCCCGGCATGTTCGAAGTGAAATACAACCATTCTCCGCATGGCGATACTGCCGGGTGTGCGTATGCCGAGAGTGTGTCGCGTGAGATGACAACCTCCTCGGGTTTCGTCCATGATGCATCACTGCGGTTGCTCTTGAAAATTGTAGCGTATCGGGGATACTGTTCGTCAATGGCGCAACGTGTGAAATACATTGTCTTGCCGTCGGGTGTGAATGTACACGCACCATCCTCGAACTCTCCGTTGATGTCGCTCTCAATCTTTTCGGTCTTTTGCCATTTGCCCTTCTCGTCGCGCTTGGTAAGGAAAATGTCGGCACTCTTTTGGCCTGTAATACTGCTCAAATCATCGCCGGTAGCCTCCTTTCGGGTGCTGGTGGTCACAATCATGGTTGTGTCCTCTCCGACGTATGCAGGGCAGTAGTCACTGCGCTGTCCGTTCAATTCCTTCGATCTCTTGACAATATATCGTGTCGGGTTCTTCTTCCATTCGGCCGATTGTCTTGCCGATTCAAGACCAATCTGTGCCATGCGGTCATCGGGTGCTATTTCAAGATATGCCTCGTAGTTCTTTTGTGCAGCCTTGTAGTCTCCCTTTACAAGTTGTGCTTCGGCAAGGTAGCGCAGGGCGGTGGAGTCGGGATAACCATAACGCACAGCATTCTGGTATGCTCCCACTGCCATCACAGCATTGTAGCTCTTACGGTAGCACTCACCCATTTTCCATGCTACCTCGGCACGGTAGTCACGCTCTTTCGGCGCAATATTGCGGTAACCTTTCTTGTACTCCTTTGCTGCCTCGTAATACTCCATTACAGCAGCATACTGGTCACCTTTCTTGATGGCCTTGTCGCTGCTGCAGGCTGCTGTCAGCAGCACGCATATTGCAAGAGTGATTATGTGACAGAATCTGTTTTTCACAAAATTGTTTTATTGTCGCTATTATACAATAACTGAAAAAATGGCTTTTTATTTTATAATAGTGAAAATTTATTGTCTAAAAAAGCGTCAGCAACCGTAAGGTCACTGACGCTTTTCAGAAATAATATTGCCGGATATTACTTAATCAGCATCTTCTTGCCGTTAACGATGTAGATGCCAGGCTCGGTTATAGCATTGAGTCTGCGGCCGGCAAGGTCAAATATAACTACAACCTCAACACTTTCGGTTTCAACACTTTCGATATCGGTAGTCGCGCGTGATTTCGCATAGATGTTCACGTCCTTTTGTCCGCTCTTGTAGCAAGAGAAGCGTGGTGAACCGGTGTTGTATTGCAGTACATTGCGTGTCTTGTCGCCCTGTGCTTTGATTGTTGCAAGCCCGTCGCTTATGGTTATTGACCAGCTACCGTTTGCATCGAGTGCAGAAACCGTCTTCAGGTAATTGCTGCTGCTTGATACCGCTGCGAGGTAGCTACCATCGACATTCAGTGCGTATGTACCGGCAACGACACCCTCCTCAAGTACAATAATCTGTGCATCATCGGCAAGGTATGTGATTACGCCATTGCTTGTCATCATGTCGGTCTTTTCCCTGAAGTTGCCGTTGCTTGACGATGGTCCCATAGCGTAGTTCTCGAATCCAATAACTATTGAGTCACCGACTGTGAGCTGTTCTGCATCTGTTACAAGCACGAATTGGCCACTTGTGAAGTTGCCGTCGTTGCCTTCGTTGTTATTGTTGTTGTCATCACCGTTGTCGCCGCCGTTATCTTCGCTGTCGTCACCATTGTCACCGTCGTCATTGCCGCCTTCCATAGCCTTTACAACTACATTGTCAATCTCGAATGTGCCGGCCTTTGTGGTTGTTCCCTTGTAGAAGAATGCTAGGGTCACAGCGCTCTCGCCCATGTACTTCTGTGGAATTACAATGTCGCCGCTCTTTGTCAATGTCCAGTCGGTTGCATTCTCTGTAGCGCCGAACTCGATAGCCTCCCAAGTTGCGTTCTCCACATCACCGTCAAAGTCGTTGCATATCATTAGCTTGTGATGTTCGGCAGCCTTGCCGGTCTCACAATAACGGATTACGTATTCGAATGATACTGTTGCCACGCTGTCGTTAGAGAAATCGAAGAATGGCGACAGGAGCCAGCTCTCGGCATTATGGTTGGTCTTGCTGCTGCTTACATACGATGTTGCAACAGCATACTTGTACTGGCTGTTCAATGTCCATGGATAGTTGCCGATACCTTCGTATGTTGTGAATTTCATTGATGTGCCGTCAAAGTTCTCGTTGAGGTAAATCTTCCAGCCATCGATGATTTCAATATCATTGTTGTCGTTGTTGTCATCACCACCGGTGTTGCCACCATTTCCGGTGCCGCTTTCAACATCGCCATTCAGGTGGAATACATAGTTTATGGAGTCGCCCCATACATAGTCGGCAAGCTGTGGATAGTCAACGAATGGGTTACGGTTGCCCTGCACTGCATACACTGCATTGTTGCGGTTTACCTCCTTCTCGCTTACAGGGTCCTGCTCGTGCCATTTCAATAGCAGTTCAACCGCCCAGGGTTTAAGGGTGGGATAGGTACTCTTCTCATAGTTCATCCAGGTGTATTTCCAGGTCAAGTCCTGGTAGCAGGTGAACATGTACATGAACACACGTGCAAAGTCGCCTTTGTACTCATCGCAAGGCTCATATGCGTTTTCTGACTTACCGTCGATATTTGCTTTTCCCACGAAAGCAACCCCGTTGTTCCAAGACACGCTTGTGAGCTCGCCGAGCGGGTAGTTATTCTTTTTGCTGTTTGCAGTTTCGTCCGATGGGTTCAGGTGGTGGATGTCGCAATAGGCATTGTTCTCGGTTCCTCCCCACCAACTCTTTGCAACGCTGTGCTCGATGTTCATACCGCTCACGGCAGAACCCTTGCTGCCAAAATAGCGCTTCTCGGCAGAATACATGTCAAGCACACGGCGCTTGCCGTTCTCAACAACCGCATCGGTGGTGTAGAATGCACCCCAAGTCTTGTCCTCGCCGCTTCCGTAGCTTATCTTCTTGTGGTTCTTGATGAGTTCATGCAGTGCGGTCTTCAATGCTGCACCGCCCTTTATACCGTCGACCGATGTGTAGTATTCCTTTTGCGCCGTTGCGCAAACTGCCAAAAGAAGCAGGAATATTGATGATAAAAAACGTTTCATATATGTTCTGTCAGTGTCTTTATTCTGTAACTATCGACAAAGGTACTCATTATTTTCAATTTAAATGGGCATACCGTGAATATTTGTTTACACACAGCTTTTGACAGTCTGATAAAAACATCTTCTTTTCTTGCAATAATCAAAATTTATTGTGTATGTTTGCTCTTGGTTTGTCCGCTATGGACTGCCGCTGAATGAATGTAACCATAAAACTCAATACTATGAACATGGAAAAGGAGAAGCTTTTTAGCGATTTCTCGCCTGTATCATCCGAGGATTGGAAAAACAAGATTGTTGAGGACCTCAAAGGGGTTCCATATGACAAGAAAATGATTTGGAGAACCCCCGAGGGATTCAACGTCAACCCCTTCTACCGTAAGGAGGATCTGCCTGCGGGAAGTGAGAATCTGCAACCCGGTGTGTTCCCTTATACACGCGGCAACAAGGCCTGCAACTGTTGGCTGGTGCGCCAGGATATAAAGGCCGGTGATGCTGCCGAGGCCAATACGTTGGCCAAGAAATTAATAGCCAATGGTGTCGACTCCATTGCTTTTGGAATCAAAGGAAAACTGGTTACTCCCGAATATATACCCGCTTTGCTTGACGGCATTGATGCCGAGAACGTTGAACTAAATTTCAATGTATGTGTAGGCAAGGTGGTGGAGTTTACCCAACTGCTTGTAGAATATTACCGTCATTGCGGCTTCGACCTTGAGAAAATGAGGGGTAGCATCGGTTACGACCCCATTGGCAAGGAGATGATGTCTGGCAAGGTAAACGATTCATATACCGAGGTCATCAAGGCACTTGTTGCCGAGACTGCCTGCTTGCCAAAATACCGTTGCATTGCCGTGAACAGCGGCAAACTCAACAATGCCGGTGCCTACATAACCCAGGAACTTGCCTGTGCACTTGCTTGGGGTAACGAGTATCTGCACGCTGCAACCGAGGCCGGTATCCCTGTCGATGTCGTTGCAAAGAACATCAAGTTCAACATGGGTATATCAAGCAACTTTTTCATGGAGATTGCCAAGTTCCGCGCGGCGCGTACGCTGTGGGCAAAGATTGTCGAGCAATATGAGCCCGAGTGCAAGTGCTCATGCAAGATGATAATCCATGCCGAGACATCGGAGTTCAACCTTACATTGTTCGATGCCTATGTGAACATGCTGCGCACACAGACCGAGGCCATGAGTGCAGCCCTTGCGGGTGTGGAGTCAATAACCGTTACACCATATGATGCAGTGTATGAGGCTCCTACCGATTTTGCTGTGCGCATAGCGAAGAACCAACAGCTTATATTGAAACACGAGAGCCACCTCGACAAGGTTGCCGACCCTGCCGGTGGTTCGTACTACATAGAGAGCCTCACAGCATCCATTGCTGCCGAGGCCTGGAAACAGTTCCTTGCCATTGAGGAGGCCGGTGGTTTCCACAAGGCAGTGAAGGAAGGCCGCATACAGGAGGCTGTGGAGGCTTCGGGCAACGACCGACGCGCCGCTTTTGCAAAGCGCAGGGAGGTGCTCATCGGTACCAACCAGTATCCAAACTTCAGCGAACTATCCGACGGCCGTCGCCCTGCATCAAAGGGCTGTAACTGCGGTTGCAACTGCGAGGGTACAAAACAGACCGGCGGCCGCACATTGGCTATCAAGCGTCTTGCCGAGGAGTTCGAGCAGCTGCGCCTCGCTACCGAGGAGAGCGGCCGCCGTCCAAAGGCATTCATGCTTACCATCGGTAACCTTGCAATGCGTCAGGCAAGAGCACAGTTCTCGTGCAACTTCCTTGCAACTGCGGGCTATGAGGTTATAGACAATCTTGGCTTCGCGACAGTGGAGGAGGGCGTGAAGGCAGCAATGGACGCAAAGGCCGACATTGTTGTACTATGTTCAAGCGATGATGAGTATGCCGAGTATGCAATCCCTACATACCGTGCAATAGGCGACAAGGCTATCTTTATTGTTGCAGGAGCGCCTGCATGTACCGAGGAACTGCAGGCTGCGGGCATAGTGAACTTTATCAACGTGAAATCCAACGTTCTTGAGACTCTCAAGGTCCTGAACGCAAAGTTGGGCATATAAGATTGGGCGTTATGAGAAAGAATTTCAACAATATAGACCTGTTCAGCTGCACAGCGGCTACAGGATGCTGCACAGCGGCAGCCGACAACAACAACGTTTGGGAAACACCTGAGCAGATAAAGGTTAAGCCCCTATATACCGCCGATGACCTCAAGGAGATGGAGCACCTTGACTACGCGGCCGGCATTCCGCCGTTCCTGCGTGGCCCATACTCAATGATGTATGTGTTCCGTCCATGGACAATCCGTCAGTATGCAGGCTTCTCAACTGCCGAGGAGAGCAACGCCTTCTACCGCCGCAACCTTGCATCGGGACAGAAGGGCTTGTCTGTAGCATTTGACCTTCCCACACACCGTGGCTACAACCCCGACAACGAGCGAGTGGTGGGCGACGTGGGTAAGGCCGGTGTATCTATCTGCTGTATGGAGAATATGGAGCAGCTGTTTGACGGTATTCCGCTCAACAAGATGTCCGTGTCAATGACAATGAACGGTGCCGTGCTTCCCGTGCTTGCCTTCTACATCAACGCTGCGCTTGAGCAGGGCGCAAAGCTCGAGGAGATGGCCGGTACAATACAGAACGATATCCTCAAGGAGTTCATGGTGCGCAACACCTATATATATCCACCGGCATTCTCAATGCGTATAATAGGCGACATCTTTGCCTATACATCGCAGAAAATGCCAAAGTTCAACTCTATTTCAATCAGTGGCTATCATATGCAGGAGGCCGGAGCATCGGCCGACATTGAGCTTGCATATACTCTTGCTGATGGTCTGGAGTACGTGCGTACAGGTGTCAATGCCGGTATAGATATCGATGCCTTTGCGCCACGCCTGTCGTTCTTCTGGGGTGTTGGTATGAATCCTTTCATGGAGATTGCCAAGATGCGTGCAGCACGTATGCTTTGGGCAAAGATCATAAAGAGCTTCAATCCAAAGAATCCAAAGTCAATGGCATTGCGTACACACTGCCAGACATCGGGCTGGTCGCTTACCGAGCAGGATCCATACAACAATGTGGGCCGCACTGTAATCGAAGCCATGTCGGCTGCAATGGGACACACACAGTCGCTGCATACCAATGCGCTCGATGAGGCTATTGCCCTGCCAACCGATTTCTCGGCACGCATTGCGCGCAACACACAGATATATTTGCAGGAGGAGACCAACATCTGCCGTGTGGTTGACCCTTGGGGCGGTTCATACTACGTAGAGAGCCTCACACAGGAGATTGCCGAGAAGGCTTGGAAACTCATCCAGGAGATTGAGGAACTTGGCGGCATGGCAAAGGCCATTGAGACAGGTATCCCCAAGATGCGCATCGAGGAGGCTGCGGCACGTACACAGGCACGCATCGACAGCGGCAAGCAGGTCATTGTGGGTACAAACGCCTACAAGCTCGACGAGGAGGAGCCAATCGACATCCTCGAAATCGACAACACTGCAGTGCGCAAGGAACAGCTTGCAGCGCTCGAGCGCAACACTGCCGGCCGCGATGAGGCTGCAGTGAAGGCCGCGCTTGCAAAGATTACCGAGTATGCACGCAGCGGCGAGGGCAACTTGCTCGAGGCAGCTGTTGAGGCAGCGCACCTACGTGCCACATTGGGAGAGATATCAGATGCCTGCGAGGATGTTGCCGGCAGGTATAAGGCAGTAATCAGAACAATTTCGGGAGTGTATTCAGCAGAGAGCAAGGACGACGAGAGCTTCAGAATGGCCTGCCGTCTCACAGATGAGTTTGCGAAGAAGGAGGGACGCCGTCCCCGAGTTATGGTTGCCAAGATGGGCCAGGACGGTCACGACCGTGGCGCGAAGGTGGTAGCTACAGGCTATGCCGACTGCGGCTTCGACGTGGATATGGGAATGTTGTTCCAGACACCTGCCGAGGTTGCCCGTCAGGCGGTGGAGAACGATGTGCATGCCGTTGGCGTATCATCGCTTGCTGCTGGCCACAAGACGCTCGTTCCACAGCTCATTGAGGAACTCGACAAACTTGGCCGTGGCGATATCATGGTATTTGCCGGTGGTGTAATCCCCGCACAGGACTATGACTTCCTCTACCGCGCAGGTGTCGTGGGAATCTTTGGCCCCGGTACCAGTGTGGCAAAGGCTGCGTGTGAGTTGATGAAGATATTGCTTGACAAATAAAAAAGTATTGGTGTTTTACCATACTTTATGAGGATGTGTCATCCTGAACGAATGTGAACCGAAGGTCGACGCCCGTAGGGGCTAAAGTCAATGGATCTAATACTATGCGATACAGAGATACTTCGCTACGCTCAGTATGACAGACAAAATTAGGACGAAAACAAATTGAATTTGTAAATTATGCAGAGTCCTTAAAGGTCAAACGCCCTTAAGGGCTTTGCTGTGCAATAGAATACTAAAAGAATAATGATAGTCTGTATAGCAGAGAAACCAAGTGTAGCAAAGGAGATTGCCGATATCCTTGGGGCAAGGAACCGCCGCGAGGGATTCATTGAGGGTAACGGTTATCAGGTGACATGGACTTTCGGTCATCTGTGTACGCTCAAGGAGCCTCACGACTATACTCCTATGTGGCAGCGTTGGAACCTGGGCAGTTTGCCTATGATTCCGCCACGCTTCGGCATCAAACTCATAAATGACAAGGGCATCGAGAAACAGTTTGCCGTCATTGAAAAGCTCATGCAGAGTGCCGATATGATTGTGAACTGCGGTGATGCCGGCCAGGAGGGAGAGCTTATCCAGCGTTGGGTGATGCAGAAGGCGCAGGCAAAATGTCCTGTGAAGCGCCTTTGGGTGTCATCGCTTACCGAGGAGGCAATACGCGAGGGCTTTGCCAACCTCAAGGACCAGAGCGAGTACCAGCCTCTTTACGAGGCAGGCCTCAGCCGTGCCATCGGCGACTGGCTTCTGGGCATGAATGCCACAAGGCTCTACACGCTCAAATATGCCAAGAATAAACAGGTGCTTTCTATCGGTCGTGTGCAGACTCCGACCCTTGCGCTTGTAGTAAAGCGTCAGCTGGAAATCCAGAACTTTGTTCCGCAGCCATATTGGGAACTGAAGACCGTGTACCGCGATACAACCTTCAGTGTTGTCGAGGGACGTTTCGACAGCGAGGAGAAGGGTAAGGAGGCTCTTGAAAAGATTACAGGGCAGCTCTTTACTGTAACCGATGTTACTGCAAAGAACGGCACCGAGCTGCCACCACGTCTCTATGACCTCACATCCTTGCAGGTAGATTGCAACAAGAAGTTCGGTCTCTCGGCCGAGCAGACACTGCAGACAATTCAGTCGCTGTATGAAAAGAAGGTGACAACCTATCCGCGTGTCGACACCACATATTTGAGCGATGATATCTATCCCAAGTGTGCCAATATACTCAAAGGTCTGCGCGATTATCAGGCACTCACCGTGTCGTTGTTGGACAAACCATTGGTAAAGTCAAAGAAGGTATTCGACAACAAGAAGGTTACCGATCACCATGCAATCATCCCTACAGGTGTCTATCCACAGGGCTTGACCGACCTTGAGAAAAAGGTCTACAATCTTGTGGCAACGCACTTCATTGCCGTGTTCTACCCTGATTGCAAGTTCCGTACCACAACGGTGCTTGGCGAGAGTGCCGATGTCAAGTTCAAGACAACAGGAAAGGAGATCATCGAGCCCGGTTGGCGCGTGGTCTTTGCCGGTGAACAGGCCGATGACAAGGAGGAGAAGGAGAACTTCCTGCCGTCGTTCACTGTGGGCGAGAGTGGACCTCATACTCCCGGCCTCACCGAGAAGTGGACGCAGCCTCCAAAGCATTATACCGAGGCTACACTGCTGCGTGCAATGGAAACGGCCGGTAAACTGGTTGATAACGAGGAACTGCGCGATGCCATGAAGGAGAACGGCATTGGTCGCCCGTCAACACGTGCGGCGATCATAGAGACACTCTTCAAACGCAACTACATTAAGCGCGAGAAAAAGAACATCGTTGCAACACCAACTGGCATTGAACTCATTGGTACAATAAGGAACGAACTCCTCAAGAGTGCCGAGCTCACAGGACAATGGGAGAAGAAACTGCGCGACATTGAAAAACGGCAGTACGAGGCAAAGACCTTCATCGATGAACTCAAGGCGATGCTTGGTGAGGTTGTGCGCGATGTGCTAAGTGATAGTAACGTATCAAGAATATAAAGCGAGGTTGACTAATTCAAACTTCATATAATAGAGAGGGTGCCCCATTGTTTTAGGCACCCTCTCTATTATATTTTAATCGCAGCAACCGTGCTCGGTCTTCACAATCTTGTAGAGCTTGTCGCTCGGACGCACCTTGCAAGGTACCTTGAACGATACTCTGTCGCCCTTGTTTACCTTCTCTACGCGTACAAGGTTCACGTGTGGTTCCTCAAGTTCAAGGTAAACAGCACCTGTTGTAGGGCCTGTGATAAGGATTTTTTCTCCTGCATTTACATCGCCGGCCTCAATCTGGAACTCGCCCACGCCAAGCTTCGAGAAGTGCTTGATGGCCTTACCGATGTATACCTTGCGCTCTGTAGCCTGTGAACCGTAGATGTTGCTCCATTCGCCAAGCTTCTGTCCCTGATAGTATCCGTCCCAGAATCCGCGGTTGAACACTGTCGCCAGTCTCTCATCCCAAGCATCCTTCTTCTCCTCGGTAAGCTCGCCGGCAAGATAGGCCTCGAGTGCCTCGTTGTAGCAACCGGCAACGGTCCGTACATATTCGGGGCCACGCGCACGGCCCTCAATCTTGAATACGCGCACGCCGCTCTCAATCATGCGGTCGATGAAGCGTATGGTCTTCAGGTCCTTTGGCGACATTATATACTTGTTGTCAACCTCCAGCTCAATGTCACTCTCGCGGTCCTTTACAATGTAGCCACGACGGCACACCTGCATGCACTCGCCACGGTTGGCGCTGCGGCCCAACTGGTGAAGCGACATGTAGCACTTGCCAGATATTGCCATACACAATGCTCCATGGCAGAACATCTCGATGCGCAGCTGCTCGCCTTTGGGGCCGCAGATGTTCTCATCGACAATTACCTTGTGTATTGCAGCAACCTGTTCCATCTTCAGCTCGCGTGCAAGCACCACCACATCGGCAAACTGTGCGTAGAACTTCATTGCCTCGCTGTTGCTTATGTTGAGCTGTGTCGAGAGGTGTACCTCAACGCCAATGCGGTTGCAGTACTGCATCACTGCAACATCGGCTGCAATCACTGCCGAGATGCCGCTCTCCTTGGCTGCATCTATTATCTGGTACATCATTGCGAGGTCATCCTCATAGATGATGGTGTTTACGGTAAGGTAGCTCTTTATACCGTGCTGGTCACATATCTCGGCAATCTCGCGCAGGTCATTGATTGAGAATGCGCTTGCCGAGTGGGCACGCATGTTAAGGTGCTCGATACCGAAATATATTGAGTTGGCTCCAGCCTGTATGGCTGCTGCGAGGCTCTCACGCGAACCCACAGGTGCCATTATCTCGAAATCACTTCTTTTGTAGTTCATGGTTGATGTTGCATTTGTACTGCAAAGGTAGTATCTTTGCATCATAAAATCAATAACTGAATGAAGATTGGTAATATAGAGTTCGGTAAATATCCCATCTTTCTTGCTCCGATGGAGGATGTTACAGATGCTGCGTTCCGTTTGCTGTGCAAGCGTTTCGGAGTGGATATGGTATATACCGAGTTTGTTTCGAGCGACGCTCTCATACGTGATATCAACAGCACCGTACGCAAGTTGCAGGTCTATGACATGGAGCGCCCAGTGGCAATACAGATCTACGGCAATGAGGTTGAGCCAATGGTCGAAGCTGCCAAGCGTGTGGAGCTTGCAAAGCCCGATATCCTTGACATCAACTTCGGATGCCCCGTGAAGAAGGTGGCACGCAAGGGATGTGGTGCCGGTATGTTGCAGAACATTCCAAAGCTGCTTGAGATAACCAAGGCTGTTGTGGATGCAGTGAACATTCCTGTAACCGTGAAGACACGTCTTGGTTGGGATGAGAACAGCAAGTGCATTGTTGATCTTGCCGAGCGCTTGCAGGACTGCGGTATCGCCGCTCTCACGGTGCATGGCCGCACACGCGCGCAGATGTACACCGGCGATGCCGACTGGACACTCATCGGCAAGATAAAGGATAATCCAAGAATGCATATCCCCATAATCGGCAATGGCGATGTAAAGACGCCAGAGCGCGCCAAGGAGTGCTTTGACAAGTACGGCGTTGATGCAGTGATGATTGGCCGTGCAAGCTTTGGCCAACCATGGATTTTCCGCGATGTGAAGCACTACCTGGAGCATGGCGAGCCTGCAGTGCCTTTTACATTCAGTGAGTGCATGGATATTCTGCGTGAGCAGGTAAAGGACAGTGTGGAGTGGCTTGGCGAGCGCCCCGGAATTCTGCATGTGCGCCGTCATCTTGCGGCGACACCATTGCTCAAAGGGCTCAACGATTTTCGCCCCCTTCGCATTGAAATGCTCCGTTGCGAAAAGATGGATGAACTCATGGCAATCCTCGACAGGATTGTCGAAATATACGGTTGAAAGACTATTGCATGATATAATGAACGAAGGCAAATCCCTGGGATTTGCCTTCGTTGTCTTATTTATACATTGTAGCCGCCAGCCTTTGGCGAGCCTTGCGTTTTACTCGTTCTCGCAAGCCTTCAGGTAATTGATTACCGGGTTTGCATACATCTCGAGAATCTTTGTGCGGCAGAACTCGTCGTCACGCTCAGGCAGGTCAACCTTCTCAATCTGTCCCTGCAGGTATGCATCGAGCTTCGCCTTATCCTCAGCTGTGTACTTGTCGGCAAAGCGTGCATCGCCGGTAAGCAGTTCATAGAAGTAATAGTTGATTGGCCAGAACTTGTAGTTCTTGTGAATGTGCTTGTCGATGATGCGTGCCACGGCTGCGGTCTTCTCGTTCTTGCCCAATGAGCGGTCAATTGCATCAATCTCATCGTTGATGCAGTCGGCAATGTGGTAGTGGATGCCACCCTTGTAGCCGAACATACCGGTCTTCATGTTGATGAGGTCGTCCTGTGGTGCCTTCTTCCACTCGGGGTTGTCGCGCTTCTGCTGGAACTCCTTCGCCTTCAGATAGTCGCATGGGTCAAACTCGTATGAGATGGTAGTTGGAGCAATGTTCAACACCTTCAATGCATCGATGATGTCATCGCCGCTGTACATTGACAGCATCTTGATGAGACCTTCCTGTGTGCGGTCGTTGCTGTCCTTGGCACGTCCCTCGCGCTGTGCAAGCCATATTGGCTGCTGGCGCTCGGTGATGGCGTGGTGCATGTATGATGACAGGCGCTTTGACGATGCCAACATCTCGCGGATGCTTGCCGAACGCTGCACGATGAAGCTACGGTTCACACGTACAAGTTTTTTTATCCATGGACGGATGAGCAGGTTGTCGCCAATGGCAATCTCTACGGTGTTGCCCACGTTCTCAATGAACACGATGCAAAGGAATGCCGAGTCCATGATGATGTCGCGGTGGTTCGAGATGCAGAGCGACTTTGCCATGTTCTCCTTGTTCTCTATGCTCACGGTAAGTCCGCTGGAGAGCTTTTTGAGGACGCCCTGTATGAATGGATATATCAATGCGCGCTGAAATGCGACGTTGTCTTTTGATGCACGCATCTGGGCTGCAACATACTCAAATGGGATATCCTTGAAAGCCTGTCCTATCACTGCCTGGAATTCTGGGTCGGCAATGAGCTCTTCAAAGATCTGTGGGAGTTCTTCGGGGTTGTAGGGACGGATTTCGTCAAATTCTGCTGGAATCATATGATTGATTTTTTAGTGTTTTAAATGTTGATTTACTGTTGATTTACTGTTGATTTACTGTTGATTTACTGTTGATGTGCTCCTTGTGTTGCACTATACTAGTGCAAGATACGGCAAATAATTGCAATAAACAATTTTTTTTCAAAATTAGGGTAATTATTGTTCACTTTTAGTAAACATATCCATATTATGTTGTCGCTTTCAGAATTTAGATATAATTTTACACGTTTTTAGGAATGTGATGTTGAAGAATTGCGGTGCTGATACTTTAGGATGGAAACTTAATCAATAGCTATGAAAACAATAAAGAGACTCTTTAGAAAACTTTTTGGATGGATCCCTGCCGGTGTAATCTGTCTTGTGGTATTTGTTGTTCTGTTCGGTTATCTGGGCTCAAAGATGGGTACGGCAAACATGCTGAACACCATCATGAACACTGCTCATGACCTATTGCTCAACACAGTGTTCTACCTTATGGCCATCTGCGTAATCACCGGTGCCATCGGTAAGATTTTCGTTGAGTTCGGCGTAGTGAACATGCTCGAGAAGATTCTTCGTCCGTTGATGAAGCCACTCTTCAACCTCCCGGGCGTTGCTTCGTTGGGTGCCGTGCTCACATTCCTGTCCGACAATCCTGCAATCATCTCTCTTGCGCAGGACAAGCGTTTCTCTTCTTATTTCAAGAAGTACCAGTTCATCTCACTTACAAACTTCGGTACCGCATTCGGTATGGGTCTGCTGGTGATTGTGTTCATGGTAGGTCAGGGTTACTACGTTGAGCCATTCGTGGGTCTCTTCGGTGCTTGTGTAGGATGTCTCATTTCAACAAGACTCATGCAGCATTTCGTTGTGAAGACATATCCGCGTTTCAAGGATGAGGACGTGATTGAACCCGAAAAGGAAGAAGAGAAGGAGGATCTCCACTTCAAGAAGCCTCTCTTCCAGCGCATACTTGACTCATTGCTCGACGGTGGACGTACCGGTGTGGATGTAGGTCTTGCAATCATCCCGGGCGTGCTCATCATCTCTACACTCGTGATGCTCTTCACCTTTGGCCCCGACAAGGCTGCTGGCGAGTTCACCGGTGGTGCATATCAGGGTGTCGAACTGTTGCCTTGGGTGGGTGCGAAATTGAATTTCGTGTTCGAGTGGCTCTTCGGCTTTACCGATCCTCACCTCATTGCATTCCCCATCACAGCTCTTGGTGCTGTGGGTGCAGCTCTTGGTCTTGTGCCTAACTTCGCAGCCGAGGGTTGGATTGACGGCAATGCCATTGCAGTGTTCACAGCCATAGGCATGTGCTGGAGCGGATATTTGAGTACACACACAGCCATGCTCGATGCGATAGGCTATCGCCGCTTGACATCAAAGGCGATTCTTGCACATACCATCGGTGGTTTCGCTGCGGGTATCGTTGCCCATTGGGTTTATGTGCTCGTGTCAATGCTTATGGCATAAGATAAAGGTTGAATTTGAAAATAAAAAAATATAGATGAAGATAGGTGTCCTGACAGCGATGACCTCCGAATTCGAGCAGCTTGCTGCTATGCTCGACGGGGTTGTCAAATGCGAGAAGAACAACATAGAATATCTTGTCGGTTGCGTTGGAGATAACGAGATTGTTCTACGCCAGTGTGGAATTGGCAAGGTGAATGCAGCGCTTGGTGCTGCTGAACTTATACGTGCCTTTGCTCCCGATGCGATGGTCAGCACCGGTGTTGCCGGTGGTATCGATTGCTGTCTTGGAGTCATGGATGTCGTGGTCAGCTCATCTGTTGTGTATCACGATGTGTGGTGCGGAATGGGCTGCGAGTATGGTCAGGTGCAGGGCATGCCTGCGGTGTTTGCTGCCGATGAGGCCATGTGCCGTGCGGCGCAGTCGCTCAATGATGATGCCGACAACAGGACGCGCATACACGCCGGCCTCATATGTACCGGCGACCAGTTCATTACAAACCGCAATGAGCTTGACAGAATCAAAGGCAACTTCCCTGCGGGTCTGGCTGTTGATATGGAGTCGGCTGCCATTGCACAGACATGTCACATCTATGGTGTGCCGTTTGTCAGCTTCCGCATAATAAGTGATACTCCGGGAGTTGACAAGCATATAGAACAATACGAGAACTTCTGGGGCGAGATGGCCGATCGTTCATTCGGTGTAACACGCCGTTTTCTCATGAAATTATAATAAGGCACTGATATGGAAAAGATACCAAGTTTTACAATAGACCACATCCGTCTTGAGCGTGGCATTTATGTTTCACGACAGGACAATGTAGGCGGCGAGGTTGTGACAACTTTTGACGTGCGCATGAAAGAACCTAACCGCGAGCCTGTGCTCAGCCCCAGTGCAATCCACACAATCGAGCATCTTGCCGCAACATTCCTGCGCAACCATCCTGTGTGGGCCGACAGAATCATCTATTGGGGACCTATGGGCTGCCTTACCGGAAACTACCTCATTGTAAAGGGCGATATCACTTCGGCCGACATCCTGCCATTGGTAAAGGAAACCTTTGCCTTTGTGGCGTCATATGAGGGTGAGGTGCCCGGCGCTACAGCACGTGACTGCGGCAACTATCTGCTGATGAACCTGCCCGAGGCACGTTGGGAGGCGCGTAAGTATTTGACCGAGGTGCTCGAAAATATCACAGACAATAATTTGAATTATCCGGCTTAATTGATACCTTTGGGCCATTGGATATATTAATTTAAAAACAGTGTTATGAAAAAATTATTTGTGGCTTTGATGGCCGTTCTGGTGTTGGCTGCTTGTGGTAAACAAGAGGCTCCTGCACAGAAAAGTGAGGCCGATGTAATGGTGATGACTGCGGAAATCCTGAACAATACAGCAGAGCAGCTTGATAAAGCAGCTACCGTCGATGAGGTAATCGATGCTATGGTTTCAATGGTTGCCGGTGTGGACAAGATGGAAGAGGAACTTGGTGCGCTTGTTGATTCTCTTAATTATATGAGCGAGGACGACCTTTATGAGAAGTTTCCTAAAGAGATGGAGCTCGTTGAGGCTGCCAACCTTAAGTTCTCGGATGCACTTGCCGCTAAGGAAGAGGTGATGGAGAATATCACTCCCGAGCAGCAGCTCAAGCTTATTGAGGTATTGCAGAGTCTGGAGTAATAGAACCATTCCATACAAAATGAAAAGCCAACTTCGTGTTGGCTTTTTTTATTGTGTTTTGTTTCATTTGTATGAAAAAAGTACTACTTTCGTGACAGTGATAATTCTATTTTAATAACAATAAATCAGCTATTATGAAAAAATTATTCGTGGCCTTGATGGCCGTTCTTGTATTGGCAGGTTGTGTTGATAAGAAAACTCCAAAGACCGAGGCCGATGTAATGGTAATGACTGCCGCTGTCATGGAGTCTGCAGCCGTAAAGCTCGAGAGTGCAACTACAGCCGATGAGGTAATTGATGTCATGGCATCAGTAGTTACCGAGATGAATGAGTTGAAGAATGTGGCAGGCGACCTTTTGACATCTCTTGACGGAATGGACCAGGAGGTTCTCCTTGAGAAGTACCCCGAGGAGATGAAGACTGTTGAGGCTGCCGGCATGAAATATACCGAGGTCTTGATGACAAAGATGGAGTTGATCCAGAACATGACTCCCGAACAGCAGGAAAGACTTGTAGAAATCTTCAATGGTCTTGAGATGTGATTCTGTAATCTCATACAACAAAAAAAGTCAGCTGATTCAGCTGACTTTTTTTGTTGTCCTACCTGGATTCGAACCAAGACAAACAGAACCAAAACCTGTTGTGCTACCATTACACCATAGGACAATCCTCATTGTGCTCTCTTTTGAAGAGCGGTGCTAATCTTTGTCAAAGATTATCTTTGCAAAGGTAGGCATTTAAAGTGTAAATGCCAAATAATTCGGGCTGTTTTTGCTTGTGGCACGCTCTGTGCCGTGTCAGATAGTGAATGAGTTGGCTGCCTCTATAACCTGCTGTACCTCGTTGTCGCTCATTGCAGGGTGGCATGGCAGGCTCAATTCCTGTGCATGTATGCGTTCTGTAACCGGCAACTCCAGATGCGAGTATTCGCGCATGGCTTCCTGTTTGTGCGGTGCAATGGGGTAGTGTGTGAGTGTCTCAATTCCATGCTCCATCAGATGCCGTTGCAGCTTGTCGCGTTGTGGCGATGTCACTGCAAATATGTGGTAGACATGGTTGCCGTTGTGGTCGGCTACGGGCAGTGTAATATGCGGGTTCCTGATTCCGTCAATGTACTTGCGGGCAATCTCCCTGCGTCTTTCGTTATCGCTGTCAAGATGTTGCAGCTTCACTCCCAGTGCTGCGGCCTGTATCTCATCAAGACGGCTGTTCACTCCCTTGTAGATATTTGTATACTTCTTGTGTGAGCCATAGTTGGCTATCGCTCTTGCGGTGTCGGCAAGCTGTGTGTCATTGGTTGTTATCGCACCTCCGTCGCCCAAGGCGCCAAGGTTCTTTCCCGGGTAGAAACTGAATGCAGCTGCATCGCCAAGGCTTCCGGTGCGCTTGCCGTTCCACATGGCACCATGTGCCTGTGCACAGTCCTCAATCACCTTCAGCGAGTGCTTCTGCGCTATTGCATTTACCCCGTCCATGTCGGCAACAAGGCCATAGAGGTGCACCGGCATGATTGCCCGTGTACGTTCTGTGATTAGGCTTTCAATGAGTGTAGTATCAATGTTGCAGCTTGTGGCTTCGGGTTCGCATAGAACCGGCTTCAGTCCGGCTTCAATTATTGAAAGAATTGTTGCTATGTATGTGTTTGCAGGGACAATGACCTCGTCGCCGGGCTCCATTGCTCCCATTGCGCAATATGATCTTAGGATTATTGTGAGCGCATCGAGACCGTTGCCTGTGCCAATGCAGTGTTTGCAACCGCAGTAGGCTGCAAATGCCTGCTCGAAGCTTCCGCACTCCTTGCCGCGGATGTACCACCCCGATTGTGCGGCCCTTACTACCGCCTCGGTAAGTGCAGGCTCATATCTGTCGTTGATATCTTTAAGATTGCAATAATTGATCATCTGCCGCTCTTTTTCAGTTCAATGATATATGTGTCATATACTACAGCTCGGCCGCCAAGGCGTTCCTTGTAGGCAATGAGGCCGCTGTTGAGGTATTGTCCACCATCCTCTACCGATATCCCAAAGTCGAAATACTTCTTCTCTTTGAAACGGACATTTATAAGTTCTTCATACAGGTAATCGAGTGCGCTTATGCGGCGTCCTTCGGCCGTGGTCGCCGAGTATTGCATGTGTACGACTTCTCCGGTTATGAACAGCACCACGCCGCCCAAAATGTTGCCGTCGTTGTCGGTTACGCAGAAAAGCTTGATGTTCTCGGGGAAACGGCTTTTTAGCAACGCTATCTCATCAATGCTGTGTACCGGTGCAGTATCATATTTGTCCTGCAATCTATCGTTCAGTATGCTCCAGAATCCCTCAAGGTTACCATCCTCTACAATGTGCAGGGCGCTCTTTGTCTTTTCGGTCAATTTGCGTCTGCCGCTTATGGAAATGGGGCTTTCCAATGGAATGGCCGATGATACCTTGCGCTCGCTGAGTGTTGCACCGTTGCGGAACAGCGCATACAGGTCCTCCTCGCAAGGATAGCTGTGGTAGATATGTGGTGTCGGTTTGTAGACGATTCTTGCTACAGCTGTGTTCGCTTCAAGATAATCAGCCATTGCGCTGAATATATCAAGCACCTCTGCGGTAGTGGTTGCGCTGTTCAGCAACAATCCTCCGTATGTCAGTCCGTTGTGTGAGCACAGCGACTCCTCTTTGATGTGTGCAGGTAAAATGGCAACCAGTTTGCCGTTGCTGTAGAACATGAGTGAATGGTCGGCAAAGCGGTGCGCGTGGTAATCCATGTAACCGCGCTTGTGCAGGAACGTGCCATTGCGGCTGCTGTCGACAAAGTCATCCCATTCGGGCTGTCGTTCGGCTGTGTATCTTGCTATGCTGTATGCGTTAGGTTCCTGTGTCTTCATTTGCCTATATGTTTCAAGAACTCCTCGTATGAGTGTATGTAGGCCGACTCGTCATAGGAGTGCGATGCCAATACAAGCAATACAGCATCGGGGGAGAAATTCCTTATTTCGTCCCAGGTGTCTGGTGGAATCAGCAGGCCCTTGTCTTTGGAGTCGAGCAGGTATGTCTGTCGGCCGTTTATGTCCTCGAGAGTGATTTCAACGCTGCCGCTCACGGCAACCACATATTCCGATGAAACCTTGTTCGAGTGCCTGCCGCGCTCCTCGCCTTGCGGAACACCATGTATCCAATAGACACGCTGTATCTCGAAGGGAACTTCTATTCCCTCCTCAATGATTGTAAGGCTTCCACGTTTGTCTGTAAAGGTCTTCAGCTTGTCCATCTTGCTTGTTTATCTTTGACAAAATTAGAATAAAATCCGACTATTGCCAATTATTTGGCATAAACATTCGCTCCTGTCATGATAAACGGGGCAAACGGATTAAAATTGTTTGAATATGCGTGAGTTTATCCTTAATTGTCGTGCCAGGTCTTCTGCCGATACTCCTTTGGCTACAGCTATGGCGGCGTATATATCGGCAATGGGGCAACGGCTCTCATCGCTCTCTATGAAAAGCTGTTCTGTAGGGATTGCTCTTGCGCTCTCGGTGTTGAACTTTTCGCCAAGTGAAATATGGAATCCGGCCTTTGAGAGTTGCTCAGCCATCTGTGGCTTGCCGCGGAAACCGTGGATTATCCATGTCTGCTTTGGAGACAGTTCCTTATGTAGTGCAATGAGTGTGTCGAATGCCTTGACGCAGTGTATGATGAGCGGTTTTTCCATCTCCTCGGCCAAGCCGGCGTGTAGGCGGAAAATCTTCTCCTGCAGTTCAAGTGTTGCGGGTGATTTCAATGTGTCGAACCCACATTCGCCAATGGCAACAACGTTTTCAGCTTTTGCAAATTCGGCTATTGCCGCAAATTCACATTCCCAGTTGCCGTCAATCTCCCATGGATGTATGCCCATGGATATATTCTTGCCGGCAACATATGCTTTGCTGCTGTTGAATATCGCGTTCTCGGCAGTGCAGTTGTGGGTGTGGATGTCAATGAATGTCATATGGGCTCTTTGCTTTATGGCACCGGGTCATATCCCGAGCCTCCCCAAGGATGGCAACGCAGAATGCGTCTTATGGCAAGGTATAGCCCTTTTATCGGCCCGTGCTTGCGCAGTGCCTCAATGGCATATTGTGAGCATGTGGGGGTAAAACGGCACGATGGGGGTGTCATTGGAGAGATTGCCTTCTGGTAGAACCTTATAGGCAATATGAGTATATTTATCAGGAGTTTTCGCATGCCATACCGCTTTTTGTGAGTATGCTCTCCAACAGCCTTGCCATTCTTTTCCTTATGAATTCAGTGCTGTTGTGCTTGCTGTCAATGTACAGGATTGCAACAGCCATCTTCTTGCCGTTGTTCTCCAACGCCTCTACAAAGGGGTGCTTGCTTGTGCGGTATGCCTCGCGTATGCGTCTCTTCACGAGGTTACGGTCAACTGCATGGCGGAACCTTTTCTTTGAGACATTTATCAGGATGGCGGCTGTCGGTTCCTGCTCCTCCTGTGGCTGCTCAATGAAAGATGCCCTTAACGGGTATACGGTAACCGAAGCACCATTGGCGTATATCTGCTCAATGACGTTCTTGCTTTTAAGGTGTTCCTTCAATGGGAAAGTGTTCCGTTTCATCCCTGCTGTTGTTTTGTAATGAATCAGCCCCGTCTTGTGGACGAGGCTGAAGGAATTGTATCTTTTATTTGTTGTTCGCTGTCAGGTATGCGTCCAAAGCTGCCGGCATGTTTGTCGCCGCCGCTGATGGCGCTTCAAGATCAAGTCTCAGGTTGTGCTGCTTGATGTATTCGGCTGTTACATTACCGAAACATGCGATCAACTGCTCGCCCTGTGCGTAGTCGGGAACATTCTTGTTCAGCGAGTCGATACCGTGTGGGCTGAAGAAGATGAGCATGTCGAACGACTTGATGTACTCTGGAGCAATCTCTGTGCTCACTGTGCGGTACATCTCGGCCTGTGAGTGCTGTATGTCATATTTGCTGAACAACGCATTCAGGTCGTCGTTGTGTACGTTTGATGAAGGTACAAAGTACTTCTCGGTCTTGTGCTTTGCAAACAAAGGCTCAAGATCCTGGATGTGGCCGTTGCCGAAGAATACCTTTCTCTTGCGGTACTGAACGTACTTCTGGATATACAATGAGATGGTCTCCGACAAGCAGAAATACTTCATGTCATCGGGGATTGTCACTCTCAGCTCCTTGCACAATGTAAAGAAGTGGTCAATTGCGTGACGTGAGAGGAATACGATGGCTGTGTGGTCGAGAATCGACACCTTCTGCTGTCTGAACTCCTTTGCTGTTACTCCCTCTACCTTGATGAAAGAACAGAAATCAATCTGCACGTTATGCTTCTCTGCAATGCTGAAATATGGGGATTTTTCTGTCGCAGGTCTGGGCTGTGATACCAGTATCTTACTTACCTTCAATGCTCTAAATTTTTATAGTTACAAAATCACTCAGTTGTTGTATAGTTTTCCACACCATGGCCATGGGTAGAAATTCAAGTGCGCAAAGGTACAAAAAAATATCAACATAAATGCATTTTTTTGCAAAAATGATTTTGTAAGCCCCTCTGATTATAGTGAATAGGTATGCGGCGAGTGTCAGAATTGAATAAAATTCTACATATTTTAAAGGTATCGCCGGCATGAAAAGAATGGCTAATGCGGCCGGGGTAAGGGTAAATCCCCATAGCTTGGTGGCGAAGAAATAGAAACCGTTCCACTCCTCGTCAATGCTTTTTGAGAACAGTATGTTGTTCACAATGCTGTGCAATCCCCTTTTTATCAGCAGGAATGCGGCAATTATGGCTGCCAATGTTCCCAATACCGGAATTGAATTCTCTTTTATTATATTGAAGCAACGCTCATCCACTATTCCTGTGATGATGACCGTTGCGTAGAAGATGGTCTGGAAATCCATCAGCAAATTGCATATTTTTGTAATATGCGTTCTGTCATTGTATGGTGTCGACTTGTTCTCGTAATAGAATATGCACTTGGTACGTTCAAGGATGTTGGCACCATTCATCAGCAGCACATATGATATGCCCACGAGGTTGAAAATGAGCAACAGCAGAATCGTGTTGTCATTGGTCATGCAGTATGGTGCAAGCGCATCCATCATAGTGCAGCATATTTTCTCACTTCGGCACTCCAGCGTGGTGTGTTGCGTATTGCCTCAAGAGCCTCGGCCGGTGTTGTGGCAACGCTCCACATCTTGCTGTGTATCTCGCCCATGAAACGCTCCTCCACAGCCTTTTCAAGCTGTGCAATGAAGTGGTCATAGTAGCCGTTGATGTTCAGTATCACAATGGGGTTGAGATAGAGACCCAGCTGTTTCCATGTGATAATCTCGCTAAGCTCCTCAATGGTGCCGCAGCCGCCGGGCAGGGCAATTACGGCATCGCTCAGGTTAGCCATCATCTGCTTGCGTTCGTGCATTGAGTTTGTGATGTGTAGCTCGGTAAGTCCTGCGTGGTGCCAGTTCTGGTCTACCATGAACTGTGGAATCACGCCAATAGCCTTGCCGCCATTGTCAAGTGCTCCGTCCTCAACCTTGCACATGAGACCTATGCCACCGGCGCCTGTTACTACTGTTATCCCCTCCTTGGCAAGCAGTGCTCCAAGTTCGTATGCGGTGTTGCCGTATATTTCGGCAGCCTTGTTGCTCGATGCGCAGTATACGCAGATATTCTTGATTTCCATTTGTCTATTGAATTCTATTTAATGTTTAGCAATAATATAGAAGTTGACCCAATGTTGATATTATTCGCGAATTTGTCATCCTGAACGGATGTGAAGGATCTCAAAACTACGCAGAACAGAGATACTTCGCTTTGCTCAGTATGACAGGGTCCGCTGGGTCAACTGCTA
>JAFZFO010000053.1 GCA_017555845.1 Bacteroidaceae bacterium
TCATGACAAGCTTGCTCACTACGCAAATACCGCTACCGATATCGAGTTCCGCATGCCATTCGGCTTCAAGGAGGTTGAGGGTATCCACTCACGTACAGATTTCGACCTTGGTCAGCACCAGGTTTACTCAGGCAAGAACATCAAGTACTTTGATCCTGAGACAAACGAGAGCTACACTCCATACGTTATCGAGACATCGATCGGTGTTGACCGTATGTTCTTGAGCGTTATGTGTGCATCATACTGCGAGGAGAAGCTCGAGAATGGCGAGACACGTGTTGTTCTCCGCTTGCCTGCAGCTCTTGCTCCTGTGAAGTTGGCAGTGTTGCCTTTGGTAAAGAAGGACGGTCTGCCCGAGAAGGCTCGCGAGATCATGAATGAACTCAAGTTCAACTTCAACTGTTATTATGAGGAGAAGGATTCTATCGGTAAGCGTTATCGTCGTATGGACGCAATCGGTACTCCTTACTGTGTTACTGTTGACCACCAGACATTGGAGGACGGCATGGTGACACTCCGCGAGCGCGATACAATGGAGCAGCGCCGCGTGGCTATCAGCGACTTGCGTAACATTATTCAGGATAATGTAAGCATCACATCGCTTTTGAAGAAATTGTCATAATAACAGATGATGAAAAGTATCAGAATATTACTCTCTCTCACTTTGTCAGTCCTTTTCGGACTGACATCGTGCGAGGAGAACACCGAGGTCGGCGAGTTCGACAACTGGCAGCAGCGTAACACGCAGTTCGTTGACTCAATCGCAACTGTGGCACGTGCCAATACCTATGGCGACTGGAAAATATTCCTTGTCGAGGGTCTTGACACGGCAAAGCAGTGGAGCAATGAGTATTATGTCTATTGTCAGGTTCTCGAGGAGGGCAACGGCACTGAGCATCCGCTCTTTACCGACAGCGTAGTAGTGAACTACAGCGGCCGCCTCATACCTTCGGCTACATACCCCGATGGCTTCAAGTTCGACAGCAGCTATACCGGCGAACTGAACCCATCGTTCAACGTACCTGTGGGTATGCCATTGTCGGGAACAGTGCCCGGTTTCTACACAGCCATACAGCATATGGTGGATGGCGATATATGGAAGGTATATATCCCTTATGTGCTTGGCTATGGTGCTGAGGGCTCATCTTCCATCCCGGGATATTCGACATTGGTGTTCGATATTAACTTGGTTTCGTTTCATCGTTAAAGACATCCGGTTATGGAACTGAAAGAGAATCAGCTGCAGATAGAGCTAAAGGAGGAGATTGCCGAGGGTACATATGCCAACCTTGCAATCATCGCTCATTCAACATCGGAGTTCGTGCTCGATTTCGTGCGCATGATGCCCGGTGTCAACAAGGCAAAGGTAAAGTCAAGAATTGTGATGACTCCCGAGCACGCCAAGCGTCTTGCCATGGCATTGCAGGACAACCTCATGAAGTATGAGGCACAGTTCGGCGAGATACGCCTTCCCGAGTGCGGTGGATATGGACCGGGGGCGCCTTTCAAGGTTGAAGCGTAAGTGAAAGTTCACTAAAAGGTAATAGCTGCGTTACGCTTGTAACGCATATTATACACAAAAAAGAGTCACGCATACGTGACTCTTTTTTGTGTATATCTACAGTCTATATTATCGAAACTTCGGCTTTCCGCTTTTTCCTTTAACCTTTAACCTTTAACCTTTCACCTTTCACCTTTTTCAATCTACCATCACTCCGTTCGAGCGGAACTCCGATAGTGAGAAGCCTGTGTGGCGTTTGAAGTAGCGGTTCAGGTAACTCTGGTCGGGGAAGTGGAATTCGTTGACCAGGTCCTGGAAACTTTTATGTGTGTATATGAGGCTCACTTCCAGTTCAATGATTGTGAAGTGATCTATGATTTCCTTTGCGTTCTGTCCGCTTGCACGCTGGCACACCGAGTTGAGATGACGTGTGGATATTCTCATCTTGTCGGCATAGAACTGTACCGAGCGGTCCTCGCGGAAATGGTTGGTAAGCAACACCCTGAACTCGTAGAACAGCTTGTCCTTGTCCTCGCCCATATGTTCCTTGGTCGGTGTGCTGGTTGCCTTGCTGATGTGCTGTATGTAGAGCAACAGTGAGTTTACGGCAAGTGTGATATTCTGGCGGCAGTAGTCCATGTTCGCAGGGCTGTTGCCGGCTTCAATGTCAAGGATGTCTATCTGGCGGAAAATGTTGTTCAGGAACTCCTTCTCGAGGTTGGTGTTTCCACCCTGATATGCACGGCATTCCAAGGCCTGTACGGCTTCGGGACTCATTGACGAGCGTGCTGCAAGCCATATGTGTTTTGACACACCCAACAGACGCGATGAGAAATCACTTGTAATGTCGAGCAACAGGATGTTCGATCCTGTCGGGGTAATGATTATCTGTCCCGGTGTGAAGCGATGCTTCTGTCCGTTGATGGTAAAGAGAGCTTCGCCACTCAAACAAAAGAAAATTGATGTGTGTTGCATCTGGTATACATGCTGCACGAACTGTTGCAGTGATGACTGTGTTGTGGCAAAGCCCTGCAATGGTAGTTTCTTCAAATAGATGTTGTTCATAATGTTCCTTGTTTTGCGCTCCTTTTGTATGTGTGCGGTGCAAATGTAGTCAAAATATACAATTGTACAAAGAATAAATGTACAAATATGTAATTAAAGGACAAATGTTGTAATTTATGCAATATGGGAGCGCGATGCTGCCTGTGGAGATGCAAAATAGCTATAAGGAATAAAAAAACGACCGGCGTTGTGCCGGTCGTAGAGTGGAGCTAGAGGGAGTCGAACCCTCGTCCAAACAGGGAAACCATATGCTTTCTACACGCTTAGTCATCGGTAAGGTTTTCGAGCGTAGGCAAGACCGCGACCGCCAACCTGCGCCTTATCCTCTAAAATGTCGCCATTGCATCGAGGCCTGCAATGGTTAGTCCCGATTTGCCTGCACCACCATATCGGATTGCTTCGGAACAACAGCGTCCGGGTGATGTCTCGTCCCCGCACCTGGTGCAGGGATAAAGCTAATCTACTATACTTCGATTAAGCAGCAAGAGCGTAGTTATTGTTGCCAGATAAATTTTTGCCTGCTCAGATTATAGTGCGAACCGGCAATGCACTGCGTGCTTACATACCTTTTCTACCCGCTGTCAAATCCAGATAGCCCCGGTTGTAAATCGGGTACAAAGTTATGGGCATTTTTTTGTTTTTGCAACTGCTTTAATTCTTTTTATGGTTTTTATCGTGCATATATAATAAATAATGTATTTTTGTGTGGAAATACTATACGCATATGACACACATCGAGATATGGCTCATGGCATTGGCATTGGCTATGGATTGCTTTGCCGTTGCAATAGCCAGTGGAATATTCTTTAAAAAGGTTGTTTGGAAGCCAATGCTCACAATGGCTTTCCTGTTCGGTTTCTTCCAGGCTCTGAATCCGTTTTTGGGGTGGTGGGGTACTGACCTGTGCCGTGCGTTGATTGAGAGTGTCGACCATTGGGTTGCATTTGCAATATTGGGCTTCCTGGGTGTGCGTATGATTGTAGAGTCGTTCAAGGAAGAGGAACATAAACGCTTTAATCCACGCCGTTATAAAGTAATATTCACATTGGCCATTGCTACAAGTATCGATGCCTTGGCTGTGGGAATATCGTTCTCGTGCATGGGATATCACACCGTTGCGTCACTCTGTTACCCTCTTGCCATAATATTCCTCGTTTCGTTTGTGCTCACCATTGTGGGCCTGGGGCTCGGACTCAAGTTCGGCAACGGCTTTGCAAAGAAACTGCGTGCTGAGATGTGGGGTGGAATAATTCTTCTGCTCATTGGTACCAGAGTCCTGATTGAGCATCTCACAGCCTGACGGATGAAACGACTCTTTAAAATAATATCCTTTGGAACTATTGGAGTGCTTGTGGCAGTTCTTATTGCCGCAACTCTCATTGAAAATATCTATGGCTCATCGTTTGCCATTGATGGCATCTATCATTCAACGTGGTTCATTGCCGTGTGGGCACTGCTTGCCGTTACATCAATGACATATATCTTGTGCGTGTCAAAGCGTCGCTCGCTCATCCTGTTGCATGCATCGTTGGTTTTGGTGCTGCTTGGCGCTTTTGTGTCGTTCATGACATCAAAGCGTGGGGATGTGGTTGTTGCGCAGGATGCTGTACCGGCCTCTATGTTTGAGATGGCTGACGGCACTTTGGAAAAGCTGCCGTTCCGCCTGCAACTTGCATCCGTTGACACCGTATATTCCAAAAACGGCACTCCATGTGACTACAGGGTGCATATACTTGCCTCATGGGAACGGAAAAGTGAAAGTGAAAAGGGTAAAACTCGTACCGATGGTATAAAAGAGTGTGCGCAACACACTGTTTCATTGAATGCTCCTGTAAAAATCGGTGGCTATCAACTATGTATTAAGGGAGTGCAAGAAGAGGGTGTCTCTCTGCTTGTATCCTATGACCCGTTAGGGCGTCTGGTAAGTTATTTGGGATATGCAATGGTGTTCATCTCGTTCCTGTTGCTGTTCTTTGACAGAAAGAGCGGGTTCAATGCTTTGTTGTACAAACTGAAGGTTAAAGGCGTAAGGCATAAGGTTGAAGAAAAGTATTGGAACGGATGGGGCGAAATGTGGGGCGTGTTGCTGTGCGTGCCCATGCTTTTGTGTGTGCTGTGGTGCGAGCGTGGCGTCTTCCCGGCAACCAATGGCATCGAGGCGCTTATGCTGCTTGCAGTTTTTGTAACGCTGTTTGCTGTTGCTCTGCGGCGCACGAAGCACTTGGCTCTATTGAAGAGAGTTCTCCCCGTTGTTGCCATTATTATTTTTGCAGTAGCGGCATGGAACTTCGATGTAGATGTGGATGTGCAACCAATACTGCGCACACCTCTGTTGGGTATTCATGTAACAACAGTAATCATGGCCTATGCCCTGCTTGCCGTCATTGCCGTCAATGGCATTATAGCATTGTGTACAAAGGATGAAAAAAGAAAGGCGCAGCAAGCATTGCTCGGGCGCCTGTTACTCTATCCTGCCACAATGCTGCTCGCAGGTGGTATATTCATTGGTGCCGTGTGGGCCAATCTCTCATGGGGACGTTATTGGGGTTGGGATCCTAAAGAGGTTTGGGCGTTGGTTACACTGCTTGTCTGTTCGGTTGGCTTTCACTCGCATTCGCTGCGCTTTATCTCAAAGCCTGTGGCATTCCACGTCTTCTGCATTGTGGCTTTTATGGCAGTGCTGTTTACCTTCTTTGGCGTGAACTACCTGCTTGGTGGTTTGCACAGCTATGCGTGATCTTATTATTCACTCTTTTCCTTGTTATAGATGGATTGCAGGTGCTCTCTCAATTCAGTCTCATTGTCTATGAGCGCACGGAAATCCTGTAACTTTGTCGCGTTGTCCGACTCCGGAATCCACAGCCTCAGGTATCCGCCCTCGCCATACTTCTCCTTTATGTGAGCGACCGCGCGTTCAATATGCCCTTCCTCTGAAAGCCCGGGGTAATGCGATAGCCCATACTGTATTGTGCGTGTCATGATGGTGGTGGAGTCGATGATGCGGTCGGCCTCGGCAACAATCTTGCCGTATATGGTGCGTGGCGGTTTGCTGCTGGATGCGCGATGGTCCTCAACGGCATCGGCCATGGTCTCAATTTCCTCGGCAGTGAACAGCTCCTTCAGTCGCTTGTCCTCCCTTATTATCCGTGCCGATGCGGTGTGGTGCTGCTCCCTCCCTTCGACAAGCCCGGTGTCGTGAAATGCCGCTATCGTGTAGACCATGGCTGGGCTGACATCATAGTGCTGCGCCAACCGAAGACTTTTTATAAGTACAGTGATGGCATGTGTGCGGTTATGGGCCTTGTCAAAGGCATCATAACGTGGCAGAATCTCTGCTTCTATATAGTCTATCAGTCCTGATGTGAGGTTGTGCATTGTTGTTTCAAATAAAAATCAGGGAGCATACGTTGATGTTGCTCCCTGATTGATGGTTTTCTATTCTTATCGTGCGTAGTTCACTGCACGTGTCTCGCGGATTACGGTAATCTTTACCTGTCCTGGATAGGTCATCTCGTCCTGGATCTTCTTTGCGATCTCGCCCGAGAGAAGCTCTGTCTGCTTGTCGTCGATCTTGTCGGCACCAACGATTACGCGGAGCTCACGACCGGCCTGGATAGCGTAGGTCTTTGTTACGCCGGGGTATGACATCGCGAGCTGCTCAAGGTCATGCAAGCGCTTGATGTATGCCTCTACAATCTCGCGGCGTGCGCCTGGGCGTGCACCTGAAATGGCGTCACATACCTGTACGATTGGAGCGATGAGGCTTGTCATCTCTACCTCGTCGTGGTGAGCGCCGATGGCGTTGCAGATGTCTGCCTTCTCCTTGTACTTCTCGGCAATCTTCATACCATACTCTGCGTGTGGCAATTCGGTCTCCTCATCGGGCACCTTACCTATATCGTGGAGCAATCCGGCACGTTTTGCCTTCTTTGGGTTGAGACCAAGCTCGGCAGCCATAACGGCGCAGAGGTTCGCTGTCTCACGTGCGTGCTGCAAGAGGTTCTGGCCATATGATGAACGGTACTTCATCTTACCGATGATGCGGATGAGCTCAGGGTGCATGCCGTGGATACCCAAGTCAATGGTAGTGCGCTTACCGGTTTCGATAATCTCCTCCTCGATTTGCTTCTTTACCTTTGCAACAACCTCCTCAATACGTGCTGGGTGGATGCGGCCATCGGCAACAAGCTGGTGCAATGCAAGGCGTGCAATCTCGCGGCGAACAGGGTCGAATGCGCTGAGTACGATAGCCTCTGGTGTGTCATCGACAACAATTTCAACACCTGTAGCGGCCTCCAATGCGCGGATGTTACGTCCCTCGCGGCCAATGATGCGGCCCTTCATCTCGTCGCTATCAATGTGGAACACGGTTACCGAGTTCTCGATGGCTGTCTCAGTAGCGACGCGCTGTATTGTCTGGATAACGATCTTCTTTGCCTCTTTGTTGGCGGTCATCTTTGCATCGTCGATGATATCGTTGATGTATGATGCAGCCTCGCTCTTTGCCTCCTCCTTGAGTGACTCAATGAGGCGCTCCTTGGCATCCTCAGCCGAAAGGCCGCTGATTGTCTCGAGCTTCTCGCGCTCCTGAGCGTGCATCTTGTCAAGTTCCTCCTGCTTGCGCTCCAAAAGGCCCTTCTGTGCCTCAAGGTTATCCTTGAAAGTCTCGAGTTCGTTCTTGCGGCGCTGCAGGTCCTCGTTGCGCTGGTTGTACTGGATCTCGCGCTGCTTGAGCTGGTGCTCGGCCTGCTGGATCTTGTTGTTGCGCTGTGAAATCTCCTTCTCAAGCTCTGCCTTCTTGTTGAGGAACTTCTCCTTGACCTCAAGCAGTTTGTTCTTCTTGATCACCTCGGCCTCTTTGTGGGCGTCGTCGATGATGCGCTGGTGCTTTGCCTTCAAGGCTGTCTTGTTTATCAAAAGTTGGATAAGGAAGCCTAATGCCAATCCGGCTGCCAATCCGATGATTAATGTTGTGACATTCATATAGTTATAAATTTTAATATATAATAAAACGCACCGCGATATCCCTTTTCCGGCTTTGTCTTGGCCGGTACAGATGAATATAGCAATGCGTGAAACTTCTAAAAAACTGTAGTATCAGTTCTTTGTCTTCAGGGTATTGTCTATCAAGCGTGTGAGCTCGCCAATCCTGCGTCTCATCTCAACAGATGCAACCCCGTCGGAACCGCTTACCGCGTGGAATGCGATGTCAAGTGCGACCATAGTCATCACTCTAACGCCTCCCTCTCCCGAAAAAAGGTCTTTATATCTTGACAGCGTATCATTGACAAGTCGTGCGGCTTGCCTGTACGAAGGCTCCTCGCTCGCCTTAATTGTCAGCGGGTATGATGTGCCGTCTATAATAAGGTTAATTCCCAGTTCTCTATCTTCCATATGCAAATATCCTTTGGCTATTTCTTCAGTGACTCAATGCATCGGTCGATTTCACGCACCAGCCTTGATATCTTCTCCTTGGCTCCCTCTATACCGCTGTCGCTAAGGCTGATTATCTTGGCTTGTTTGAGATTGTTGTAACTGCTCTCCAATGCATTGCAATGCTTCTGGAGTTCGATGAGAGCGTTCTCCTTTTCTTCAATTCTGCGGGTAAGCTCGTTGTTCTGCTCAACTTTCTGCTTGTACTCGTGTATCAGCAGGTGGAGCTTGCCCTCAAAATCGTTCATTATGGTTGTATCGTTCCCAGTCATATTACGACAATCGTTTCAGCGGGTACTATATTGTCCGCTATTAATTGCAAATATAGGTTATTTTTGCGAATTGAAAAAGATTTGTTGTTTTTTTTCTATTTTTTTCATCAGCATGCCATTTGCCCCTGTGGGGTGCTGTACCGTCATTTTGCGATGTCACACTCCTTCGTGTTCAAACATTTTCAAATAGTATGCCGCTTTCTTTTCAAGAGCCAGCGGGTAGGCGCGCGATGTTGATGGCATACGCCAGAAGTTATACTCTCGTCCGCCAATGCGTACCGTGCTCTTGCCACCCATGGGCGGTGTCTCGCAACCGAACTTCTCAACAATGGTGTCTGTGGCTTTCTGTCCGGTGGTCACAATGGCCGTGCAGTGCGGTATCCTGTCGAGCAAAGCCTTTATGTCGGTGGCTGTGGCAATCTCAAGGAATTTGTCCGATGCGTTGTCCTTGAGCCTCACAACCTCGCACGCGGTGTCATAGAGCGCAATGCCTTTGCTGTTGCAGAACTCCACGATGGCCTCTTTGTTGAACCTTTTCTCATCTTTGATTCTGAAGTGGAATTTGTCGTTGAAGAACAGCAAACCACACAAATATCACATGTCGTTCACTATGTTAGGGTAAAAGAACTCCATGCTCCATTTGGACCTTGGCGGCGGGAAACTGCCAAGCATCAATATCCTGGCATTCTGCGGCAGGAACGGCTCTAAAGGGTGCTTTTCGGTCTTGTTGTTCATGGAATCACCGTTATTGTTGGGGATAAATGTCTTTTGACTGGTTTATCTTGTCGTATTCCGATTGGGTAATTTCCTCTGTCAGAATCACGGCGTTTCCGTGAATTGTCTTTTCCATAAAGATCTGGCTCCAGTCTTTTGATACAACCATCTGGGGTGTGTGGAGCGGTGTCTCTATTCTGCCGTTGTCATACAATATGCACTGATGGAAAATGTATGCATCATTTGTCTCTTTATGCAGGATATATCTGACTGCGTGTTTGTGTGCCATTCCTGTCAGGCCCGATTCAGCCATGTATTTGCCGTCCTGATAATAGAACTTGAAATCGCCTGTCTGGTAACGGTCATTCCTGTAATAGAAATTGCCGGTGCGCATGCCTGTGCTGCCGCTGCATGGATGTGATTTCGTGTCCTGGTTTGATGAACCGCCACCAAGGTAAAGGATGTGATATGAATTATCCCATCTTTTATTGATGTATTTGCTTATGTCTGAATTGTTTACGGAGTAATTCTGTGAGTTGTCGCAGTTGCTGTGCCCGCCATATACTACAAGGTAGTCATCTCCGTCTGATTCAATAAGATGGATGCAAAGGTCGTTACCCCATACATCTTCCCTTATTTCGGATACCATACTGTCGTAATCGTCGGCTATGAAATAGCCCTGCGATACAAATTCTCTTGTCTGGCTCATCACGACGGTCCACAAAACTCCGTCATAGGTGGCATTGGTGATGAAATAACCTCTGTCCCAATTGTGCTTTATCCAGTTCTTTATCTCCGACAATTCATCCCTGCGATAGCACTGCATCCTGTAGTCGTGCCCTTTGGACATTACTACAAGCCATTTGCCATTTCCTTTCGATACGGATGTGATTCTGTAGCCGTCGTTCCACTTGTTCTTTATCCACTCTTCGGGCCATGTGATGGAGTAGGAGTATGTCTGCTTTCCTATTCCCGTATCCTTGGCCATTGTTACGAACCAACCATTCTTGGTGTAGGCTGCCGAAGTGATTCTTCTCTCCTTCTGGTTCCAGTTCTTTTTGATCTTGTCTTCTTGCAGTGCCTTCCCTTTTCCCGAGTAGAACCATGTCTGGCTTGTGTATGGCAAGCCCTTCTCGGTTATGATGATTGTCTTCTCCTGTGCTTTGCCCAGGGACATTGTCACTGAAAGAAGTGTCAGGAATAATAGTCTTTTCATAGTGGCTTCCAATTAACTTTTGTATGTGTGGTTGGCTCTCGTGGGGCGGCGTTTATCGCTTGATATACTTCTTGCCCTTCACAATGTATATTCCACTTTGGGTAATCTCCAGTACCTCGCGGCCGGTAAGGTCGTATATTGCCGTTGCCTGTGTCGCGTCTTTGATACTGTCAATGCTTGAAACCGCACCGCTTGTAACAGTGATGCTCTTGGCTGTACTGTCTATTGTGACGGTAATCTCCTGGCCGTCGCTTGCTGCAATCTCCTCGGCTGTGATATCTTCTCCGGCTGTAAGGGCAATGAAACCGCCATTATAAATCATGCTGCTGCCGGTGTAGCCCTGTTTCAGGCAGGCAATGGTCTCTATATCAACAAGTGTGACGGTGTATACATCGTATCCATAAACAGGCTCTATTGCCCAGTGTGATGCAGCGGTCCATGGGCCCCATGTAGACACACCTTCGTTGTTGCCGTTGCATTTGAGACAACGCTGCACGTCGGTAAAGTCGGGCTTGTTGGGGGTGTAGTAGGTCTGTTCAAGGCAGTACTCTCCATCGGGGTAGCTGTACTCCTCGCTCTTGAGGCTGTATGATATCGGTGTCTTGCCAAAGCGGTAGGTCGATTGCTTTGTCTGCAATTCGCTACGGTCCTGGATGTAGCGGCCGTCATTGGCCTTCAGGTAGTAGGCGTTGGTCTCTGTGGCCTCCTCAAAGCAGAAGATGCTTTTTACCTCGCCGCCCTTTTCGCCGGCAAACAGCTCATCCCCGTTCTGATAAAGATAGTGTGTGGTGTGGCCGTCGGCAGCGCTGTGTATGCGGTAGTATTCAGTCTTGCTCTCCTCATATTCATACTCCTCTGGCGCCTCGGCTGCCGCGTCAACGCTCTCCACAATTCTTTGTACATTGCTGTTGATGGCAAATGATGCAAAGGTGGCAAGTGAACGTGGGTCATTGCAGTCGCGTGTGTCGTTGCCCATATCCCAATAGAATATTCCGGCGCAGCCGTTGTTGTTCATGTACTCGCTGCGCAACCACACTTGCTCCATGCCCGTGAAGTAGCGTGTCAGTCCCTCGCCTACATCGTATGTATTCTGTGTGTATTCAAATGTCTCGTATGGCATTGAACGCCAGCCGGTGGGGTAGTATTCGGCATGGCTGCTTGCTGGGCGGCTGCCGTTGCTGTACATGGCTCCACTGGTGGTAGTTGCATATGAGAGCATGATTTTATCTACAGGGTATCCGTGGTTCTTTGCCTTGGTAAAGAAGTTCTTGTAGTTGTTGAATGTGAATATGTTCTTGTTGGCAGGGCCATAGTCCTGGAAGTTGAAGTAGTCTACATACTGCATCTTGTCGGTTGGGAAGTTGTAGTAGAGCTCGTGTGGTGACACCGCCTGAATCTTGCCCTCGTGCAACTTGGCGCGTACAAGTTGGCACAGTGTGCCTATGCCGCTCCAGTTGTTGTTCCACTCGAAGTCATAGTCTACGCCGTCAAGGAACGGCTCGTTGCCCACCTGTGAAATGGCATTGGCGAGTGTCTCGCGGTACTGTGCATTGTTGTTTATCTTGGTAAAGAACTCATCGCTCCACTTGTCGAGGCTTATGGTTACATATGCTCCCTCGTAGCCTTCAAAAGTAGCCTTTATCATTCTGAACCACTCTGGTGTGGAGTAGCTGTCACGGCCAAGATCCTCGGGCAGGTCATATTTCCACAGGCCGTCGACGCTGCGCGAATAGGCTCCTGTGATTGCCTTGCCAATGCCGGGCTCGAGTGGTGTGGTGCTCTGTGCTATGATGTCAGAGGCTCCGAACTTCTGCGTCCATGTAATTGTGTTGTCAAGCTTGCCGTCAATGTCCTTGCCAATGATGCAGTCGGTGGTTTTTAGGTTGCTGAGTGCCGTTGCGGCTGCGGTAGTGTGGCTGTATGCGGGGTTGACGGTTGTGCCGTTGAGAACAAACACGAACTCACCACCAAGTGTGGCGGCATTGGTTGAGAAACCTATGTGGTGCCATTTGTCAAGTGGCAGTGTGGTGCTGTATGTGAACTCAATGCCGTTGCAACGTAAGATGAACTTGCCCTCGGTGTCTCCCATGCGCAGTGAGATTCCGTTGGTTGTGTCGCTCTCCTTTTGGATGAGATACGCACCGGGTGTCCAGCTGTCAAGTGACATCCATGTCATGAAGGTATATGCGGTTGCGCTCTCAAGGTAGTTGCTGTTGTTGTAGGCAATGAGTGACTCCTTTCCTACGTTCATCTGTGCACCCTCGCCCGCAAGGTCCAGTACACCTGTACGTCCATTGTATTGGGCGAGATGGCTGCCGCCGGTAATGACACCTTTGTTGTCGGGCTGCTTGTATTTGAGTGAGCCGTCGGCCTGGGCGGTGGCTCCAATCATGCTTATTACGTTGCTCTTGAGGTACTGTCCATGTTGCACGCCACGGTCAAAGAAACGGCTGCAGTCGGCATAGGCAAGGTTGCGGCGGTATGTGAATTTGGGGTTGTCGGTCACAGCGGTGCGTGTTACGCCGTTGGCGCTGAATGTACCGTTATGTCCCTTGCCGCTGTAGTCATATACATTGGTGGCAAGGCGTGTCTGGTCGAACTTCCAGTATGCGGTCATGTGTTGCCACTGTGGGTTGAAACTGTCAATGGTGTTGTTCCAGAATCGGTTGTAGTCGGCCGGGAGTATGAAATCCCAGATGCGCACCTCGTCAATGCGTCCAAGGAAACCGCCGCCGAGCAGCAACGGTGCTTCTGTGGGGATTGCAAAAGGCTGTGACAATGTGCCGTTCTGCTCGTTCGCGTTGTTCACAAGCAGGCGGATGTTGTTGTCGAGCAACAGTGTGATATGCGCCCAATTGCCCGATGACAGGTTCGCATCGCTGAATGTCATGCTGTCATCGCCGCTTTTTATCACAAGCACTCCGGGGTTGCCCAGCTGCAGGTTCAGGCTGTTGCCCCATGTGACAATGTTCGCGCCCGGAATCCAGTGCTGCGGGTTCATCCATAGCTGCAATGTGATGCCGTTGTCGGCAGTGCAGCCCTGTATGGTTCCCAATGAAACACGTCCGTTCCTTTCAAGACTTATTGCGTTGTTCGTTACCTGTGCAGTGCTGTACAATGACACAAAGAACAGAATGAGTGCGATGATGTATCTTTTCATATTCAGGATATTATGATTGTCTGTAATAAGTTGTTGAACATTTTTACAAATATATGAACAAACGAGCGAGAAATATCAAACTTGCCTGAATATTTCTTACAGCGAGTGCAGTATATATTGGAGATTTATCTCAAATGTATGAAAATAGTTTGACAATCTATAATACCTGTGTAAAAAGAGAGGGACGATTGAAAAATCGTCCCTCCGGTATTGTATTACTTCTGCTCTGCGTCTTCCATGTTCTTGCGTGGCTCTTTCTTTGCGAGTGTGATGATCTTATACACAAACTCTGTTATCCACGCCTGAGAATATCCAAGCTTCTCGTTGTAGTTGCGAACCGAATATACTGTACGGAATGTAGCCTCATCCTTCCAGTTGTTCTTTGTGAAGATGTCGTTGACAATCTTCTCGGTCATGGCATGCAGCATCTTGTGCATGAAACCGGGAACGCGGAACTTCCATTTCATCAGGTTGCCGACAAGCATCATAAGGTCATTGTTGAAACCCTGGAATGCAAAGAGGAATGGCTGTGCATCCTGTATCTTCTTGCAGTTCTTCTTGATTGAGTTGTCGATCTCCTTGAAGAAGCTGTCGTCGAGCTTATAGATCTGCTCGAGCATCTTCTTGCATTTGTTGCGCTCGCCCACGCCAAGCTTGTTGTTCTGTGTTGGCACCTTGAGAGTGCGCTTGAATGTCGCGAGGTCGGGCAACATGTTGATGTTTGTTATACCGATGTTCGCTGCCATTGCTGCCTGGTAGTATACACGGATAAGGGTCATGAAATCCTCCATGCCACCGGCGCGATGTTCGGCGTTGTTCTCTTTCTTCTTGAATAAATTAAAAAATCCCATTATTGAACTCTTTATTTGTTATTGTTTTAGTTGACAGTCGTTTGTCGGAGCATTACTTCTTTCTGTTGTTCTTCATTCTCTCGCGCTCCTCAACCATTTTTCTCTGCTGTTCCTGCAAAGCCTCAAGGCGTGCCATCATGTTTGTCTGCTTGGCAACGGAATCCTTGTTCTTCTCGGCATATGCCTCCATCTTCTTGAGTAGCTCATCCTCCTTGATGCTCTTTCTCAAATAGAGGGCAATGATGATGCTGAACAGTGTAGAGAGGAAGTAGTAGTAGTTCAGACCCGATGAGTATTCGTTGAACATGAAGAAGAACATTACCGGCATCAGGTACATCATCCAACGCATCATCTTCTGCTGCTGTTCCATCTCGGGAGTGCTCATGGCAGGAGCCTGCAGCTTGCTTGTGTAGTATGTGTTGATGATCTGTGTCACAGAGAACAACAGACAGAATATGCTGATGTGGTCACCGATGAGCCACAAATCCTTGTCCCAGCTCAACAATGCGTCGAATGCCGAAAGGTCATGCGCCCAGAGGAAGCTCTCCTGGCGTAACTCGATTGCGTTAGGTACAAAGTTGAAGAGGGCGATGAAGATTGGCATCTGGATGAGCATTGGCAAGCAACCGCCCATTGGGCTTGCGCCATACTTCTGGTAGAGTGCCATTGTCTCCTGCTGCTTCTTCAGCTGGTCCTCAGGCTTTGGATATTTTGCGTTCAACTCATCAATGTATGGCTTCAATGCGCGCATCTTTGCTGTTGAAACGTATGACTTCTTTGTGAAAGGATATACGCACAACTTCACGATGAGGGTAAGCAGCAAAAGTACGATACCCATGTTGAGACCTGTGCTTGAAAGGATGTCGAACAGGTACATGATGAAGTAGCGGTTGATCCAACGTACGATAGGCCAACCGAAGTATATCAGCTCCTCAAGCTCAAGGTCGTTCTCGGGGTTGAGGGCTTCCTCGTTAGCATCTTTGAGGGCACTGAACTTGTTGGGGCCGAAATAGAACTGCAAGCCTGTCGCTGATACGCCGCTTGGGTCGAATACGGTTGTTGTGGTAGCCTGGCACTCCTTCAACATCTTCTCGCCTTCGGGGATGCTGTTCGAAGATACGTTGGTGTTGTTGAAGTTTTCGCCAGCAATCATTATTGATGAGAAGAACTGGTTCTTGTATGCAATCCAGCTTACGTTGGCGGCAAGTGACTCGCTGTCGTTCTTCATCTCGCTCAGGTTGTCGGTGTCGTCGCCGCTGAGCTTGTATGTCAGGTTGGTAAAGCGCTGCTCAAAGTTGTAGCCGGCCTCCTGCTGACGAAGAAGCTGCTTCCATACGATGTCTATGCTCTCGCTTGAGCTGAGCAACTCCTCCATGTTGTGTGCCTTGATGTAAAGGTCGACAATATAGCTGTCGGGGCGCAACTTGTATATGAAGTCGATGTAACGGCCGTTGTTGAAGTCAAGACGCAACACTGCCTCGTTTGCTGTGGCTGTGTAGCTCTGTTTCTTGAAATAGCACTTCTCGGTGTTCAGGTCGCCATATTCAGGCTTGAGCTTGAATGTATAGCCCATTCTGTTGTCGCCGCTCTTGGTGCTGTTCTTCAACTTGTCGTTGCTGTCGAACAGGACTACATTGTTGCCCTCCTGGTCCTTGTACTCCTTCAACGATGCGCTTGTGATGCGTCCACCAAGTGTGCTGATGGTAACATCTACCTTTTCGTTACTCAATGTGATGGGCTCCTCAACGCCGTTGTATACATTGAAGAAGATGCTTGTAGAGTCGTTCTTGATGCTCTCGAACTGCTTCTTGAGGTACTCGGCACGCTCCTGCTCTACAATCTGGTCCTGTAGTTTCTTCTGTGCAATACGCTCCTGACGTGCCTTCTCCTTCTGCAGGTCCTCGGGGCTCTTCTGGTTGAACTTGAAGAAACCGATGATGACAAGTCCTATGAGTACGTATGCAATAATGGTTTGTTTGTTCATTTTTTATTGTGTAAGTAGTTTGTAATTCCTGTTTGCTGTAATGGTTGGCAAAGAAGCCGATAGACGGGCAATCTTCGCAACATCTTGCAAAGATACTAAAAAATAATAAAAATCCGCATCGGTGTGGCTTTTAAAATGTGAACTTTATATTTATTAAGGCTCTTGCGCGTATTTATTTCATGAAATCGTTAAAAAGTATTATCTTCGCACATCAAACATTAAACTATGAAGACAAAATTATCTTTTTTCCTGTTCTCTATGTTCGTGCTGTCAACAGTAACAGCTCAGGAGAATTCAGACGTGTACAATTACTTTAACAGCAAGATTGATGAGGCCGTTTCTGCAGCAGCTGTAGTTGATGGCGAGGAGGTTGAGGATGCAAATCCTGTGTATGCCAAACTGTTTGCTTCGCCTGTGCTATACGAGTCGGTTGTAGATGGTGCTTTTGCAGGTAAGGATGAGGCTGCAAAGAGCGATCTCAAGGCTATGGATGAGGAGCGTGGGGCAGTCGTTGACAATATGCTCATCGGCCTCTACCGCACAGCTCCATCAATGGTACAGATGACCGAGGCTGAACTCAGAAGCGAGAAGATGGTTCCAGCCCACGATGTCAAGGCCAGCGCGCCAAGCCTCAGCTTTGCAAAGCTCGAAATGCCTACTGACGTGGTTGGCGGAATGAAGACCACAGTCAAGAAGAACAACTACTGGAAGTTCTCGGGCCGTACATCATTGACCTTTACACAGAACTTCATCTCTGAGAACTGGTATCAGGGTGGTGAGAGCAATTATGCCATGCTCGCGACAATCGACCTCGATATGAACTATGACGACAAGGACCGCATCACATGGACCAACCACTTCGACCTTGATCTCGGTTTTGCCACATCACAGGCCGATACACTCCACAGCTTCAGAACAAATACTGACAAGTTGCGTCTTGAGTCTACTTTCGGTTACAAGATCGTGAAGAATCTTGACCTTGCTGCAAAGCTCAAGGTAGAGTCACAGATGTTGCCTAACTATCCTGTAAACACACAGGACTTCATCTCTAACTGCCTTGCTCCGCTCGATGCGAATGCTTCTATCGGTTTCAACTTCAAGCCAAATCTCGGAAACTTCAAGCTCGAGGTCTTCCTTGCTCCGCTTTCAGCCTATAACTTCCGTTATGTACACTATGAGCGTCTTGCCTCTTCTCTTGGTGTCAATGAGAACAATGGCTTTGATATGGGCCAGGGCCGTGCAAGACATGACTATGGTACCCAGCTCGTTGTTACAGTGCCTACATACAAGTTGACATCGTTCCTCGATGTATACTCACGTCTTGAGTATTATACCAACTACCACCGTGCATTCTTCCAGTGGGAGACAAAGTTCAATGTTGCCCTCAGCAAGTACTTCACAGCATCATTGATGCTCAATGCACGTTTCGACGACAGTGTAAGCATGCACGACCAGTGGAAGTACTGGCAGTTGAAGGAACTCTTCACACTTGGCGTGGCATACGCTTGGTAAAAAATAATCTGACATAACCACAATAGACAGTATACCATTATGATTTTCAGTACGTTGTTCCCAGTTACAGAACCCACCTGGATATATCTTGGAGTGCTGTCTATTGTGCTTTTTGCACCGCTGCTGTTCAACAGGCTGCGAATGCCGCACATCATCGGCATGATATTGGCCGGACTGCTCATCGGTCCCAACGGCCTGAACATCCTTGACCATGATGACAGTTTTGAACTCTTCGGCGAGGTAGGACTCTTCTATATAATGTTCCTTGCCAGCCTCGAGATCAATATGCAGGAGATGAAGCAGGCAAAGGGCGGTGCATTGCTCATGGGACTTGCTGTCTTTGCAATACCCATGGCGCTTGGTATGCTGGCGAATACCTTCATACTCAAGTATGACAATCTCATGACATCGATACTGCTGGCGAGTATGTACGCCTCATACACCCTCATCTCCTATCCCATTGTTGCCCGTTACGGTCTCTCGCGTCTGCGTTGCGTGAATTTCGTGGTGGGTGGCACCGTGATTACCGACACGCTCACCCTTTTTGTGCTGGCAATCATTGTGGGAATCTCCAAAGGCGAGGCAAACGTGTGGTTCGTGCTGCTTATGTTTGTCAAGCTTATGGCGGTAGGTGCAATAATAACATTCCTCTTCCCACGCATCGCACGCTACTTCTTCCGCAACTACAATGACAGTGTCATACAGTATATCTTTGTAATGATGCTGCTGTTCCTTGGTGCGGGATTGATGAAACTGGCGGGCATGGAAGGAATCCTTGGAGCCTTCATTACCGGCCTGGTGCTCAACAGGCTCATCCCGCACTCATCGCCTCTTATGCGACGTATTGACTTTGTGGGTAATGCAATCTTCATTCCCTTCTTCCTTATCGGTGTTGGTATGATGATTGACATAAGCGTGCTCTTCAAAGGCGGCAATTCGCTGATGGTGGCAGGTGTCATGGTTGCCACAGCCCTTACCGGCAAATGGATTGCATCGTTCTTTGTGTCAAAGGTGTTCCGCATGTCATCCGATGAGCGCAACCTCATGTTCGGCTTGAGTACCTCACAGGCAGCTGCAACATTGGCAGCTGCAATTGTCGGTAACAAGATAGGCCTGTTGAATGATGATGTGCTCAATGGAACTATTCTCCTTATTCTGGTAACCTGTATTGTCAGTTCAATGACATCGGACAGGGCATCACGCAAACTCATCCTCTCGGGCAAGGTCCTCAATACTGCCAAGGCCGTATCTTCCAAGAAGACGCTTCTGGCGCTTGCCAACCCCGGTATGGTCGACCGTCTCATGGATCTGGCTCTGCTTGTGCGCAAGGAGAATAGCCAAATCCCACTTTCGGCCATCACCGTCGTGCTTGATGAGGACAAACAGCGACAGCAAAATGGTACAAAGGTTCTCGACCATGCTGCCAACATTGCCGCATCGGTAAATGTTCCGTTGCTTACCAAGATGCGCCTGACAACCAACCTTGCCCATGGTATTGTGCACGAGGTGAAGGAGAATGATTATCGCGAACTTATCCTCGGTTTCCATAAGAAGGAGACCGCCAACGACAGTTTCTTGGGTAACGTGTTGCCCGAGGTGCTTAATTCTTTGGATTGCCAGGTGGTTATGGCAAGAATGAATATTCCTTTGAATACCGTGCGTGCAATACACATAACCTTCCCGGCAAAGGCCGAGTTTGAGGCCGGTTTCCCATATTGGGTTGAGGAGACCGCGCGAATGGCAAGCGGTTTGGGATGCAGGATAATGTATCATGGACACCCCGACACAATGGCAAAGATAAAGACTGAACTCAAGAAACATGCTCCGGTTGATGCATCGTTCTTTGATACCGATGGTGGCAATGATCTCAAGCGTCTTGCACAGGTCATCCATAAGGACCACCTGCTCATCATTGTAAGCGCACGCAAGGGCTCAATCTCGTTCCGCCCATCGCTCGACCACATCTTCGTACAGTTGCAGCGTGACTATCAGGATACACCTATCATGCTCATCTATCCAAGCGGATACAAGGTCGAGGGTGGTGAGACACACTAAACGAGCGGAAAGGTGAAAGGTGAAAGCATGCCTACCCGTTGCTTTCACCTTTAACCTTTTAGCATCAACCTTTCACATTTCAGCTTTCCCCTTTCAGCTTTCCCCTTTCAGCTTTCCGTTTTCCCCTTTCCGTGTGGCCTTAAAACTCCAGTATTCCGCCTTCAATAATATCCATGTGTGATATTGCCGTGCCTTTTATGCGTTTGCCGTTGAGGAACGCTTTTTTGTTATCCCCTTTTGATGTTACTGTAAAGACTTTTCCATCAGCAAGGTGTAGCTTCACCTCGGGGAACAGTGGCGCTCCCAGTTCATACTCTCCACCGCAGGGGGTAACGGGGTAGAATCCCATCGCGCTCATCACATACCATGCCGACATCTGTCCGCAGTCCTCGTTGCCACAAATGCCGTCGGGGCTGTTGCGGTACATCTCCTTCATGATCTGCTGCACGTATTGCCTTGTCTTTTCGGGCTTGCCTATGCGGTTGAACAGGTAGGCTACGTGGTGGCTCGGCTCGTTGCCGTGGGCATACTGGCCAATCATTCCGGTACTGAATATGGGCAGCTCGTCATTCTCGCTTGGCGAGTAGGTGAACATGCTGTCAAGTTTCTGCTCAAAGCACTTCTTGCCCATCAACTCTATAAGTCCGTCAATGTCGTGCTGTACGCTCCACATATAGTGCCATGCATTGCTCTCGCAAATGTGTGGTGTATATTCGTCGGGGCTGAAATGTGGCTGGAACTCTCCCTTGCTGTCGCGTGGCTGCATGAAGGTTGTGGCGGGGTTATACTGGTTACGCCAGTTCTCGGCACGGCGGTAGAATACGGCTGCAATGCTGTCGTGTCCCATAGCCTGGGCCATGCGTGCAATGCAGTGGTCATCAAAGGCATACTCCAGTGTGCGCGACATTGCCCAGTTGTCGGCATTGTAAGGGTCTACAACATCGTATGGCACGTATCCGTTCTCCTTGTAGAACCCTATGCCGCGGTATTCGTCGCAGTTGGCGGTGGCAACGCAGACAGCAAGTGCTTTCTCCGCGTCGAAACCGGTAAATCCCTTCAGGTACGCATCTGCAATCACGGGCACGGAGTGGTAGCCTATCATCATGTCGGTCTCGCTTCCCCACATGTTCCACACCGGCAGGCGGCCATGCTGCTCAAAGAATACAATGAATGAGTTTATCATGTCATCTACCAGTTCCGGTGCTGTGTATGTGAAAAGCGGGTGTGCCGTGCGGAAAGTGTCCCAAAGCGAGAAGGTCGAATAGTTCATCCAACCGTCGGCAGTGTGGTTCTGCTTGTCGGCTCCACGGTACTTGCCGTCGACATCGCAATACAGTGTGGGGGCGATCATGGTACGGTAAAGGGCTGTGTAGAAGCATACCTGCTCATCGCGTGTGCCGCCTTTTACCTCTATGCATGACAGCCGATTGTTCCAATGTTCTTGTGTCTTTGCGCGGTAAAGGTCAAAGTCGTTGTGTGGCGCTTCGGCCGCAAGGTTCTTTGCTGCGCCATCGAGTCCTGTTCCTGATAGTGCCGTGACAATTGTCAGCTCCCTGTCGCTGTCAAGGTCAAAGGTCATTTTTGCCACTCCCGGAACAATGCGTATGTTGCCTCCGCTTATAATCTGTATGGAGTCGCATTCAAATGTAGCTATGGGCTTTGAGAACCTTGTGCGGAAATATACCTCCTGGCCGCGTGCCCATCCGTTCGAGTGACGGTAGCCCTCTATTGTACAGCTGTCAACAACGGCAATGTGGGTGGCCTGTGTGGCATCCCAGTTTGTTGCCTTGCCAAGGTTCAGCAGCACGGTCGCCGTGCCGGTGGGGTAGGTGTAACGCTGCACTCCGCAACGCTCGGTCGCTGTCAACTCCACATCAATGCCGTAGCTGTCAAGATGCACGCGGTAATATCCTGCCTCGCACTCCTCGCGCCCGTGGCTGAACATGGAGTGTACCCCAAGTGGTGCGTCTGCCTTTCTCAATGGCAATGTCACGGGCAAGAAACTGATATCATACAGGTCGCCAGCTCCCGTACCGCTAAGGTGTGTGTGGCTGAATCCTGCAATGGTGCTGTCGGGGTAGAAGTATCCCGCAATCCAGTCCCATCCGGGCTGGCCGTTGTCGGGGCTCAGTTGTACCATTCCAAAGGGAGCCTGTGCTCCCGGATATACGTTACCCTTGCCGTCGGTACCTATGAGTGGGTTTACCAATGAGGCGTAGTCGGTCTGTGCAGTGGCACTCATGCAAAGCAGTGCCGCGCATATTGTTGAAAGAATCTTTTTCATAGTATTTGGCTTGTTGATTGCGAAGATAGCAAAAAAAGAAAAACGAGGCAAACGCCTCGTTTTTACTGCTTATTATCTTTCCTTATTGCTGTTTCTCAAAATGGAATGGCTCGAACTGTGAATCCTTGTCAACCCAATGCGGTTTGCGCATTGCATAGATTACGAATGGAGCGCCTGTCACCACAATACAGCCTATTATGAGTACTGCATACCATACTGCGTTGCTGCCCACTGCAATCTGTGCCGGTGGAATGAAACTGAGTACAAAGGCAAGCAAGCTGCCAAGGAAACCGACGCCCGATACAATCCACATTACACCGTTGCCGCTTTTACCCAGACGGAATGGACGTGGTGCATCCTTCATGTTGTAGCGCAGATAGATGGCTGCGGCAAACATCAGCAGGTACATTATAAGATATAGAAGCACTGTGAGCTGTGAGAGAATCTGATAGAAACTCTGCACTGATGGCATGACCACAAACAGCAGGCTAAGGAGTGTTACCACGCCACCCTGTATGAGAAGGATGTTCTTCTGTACGCCAAGCTTGTTGCTCTTTTGCATGAATGGTGGCAAGTAGCCGGCCTTTCCCACTGCAAAGATACCTTTTGAAGGGCCCGATACCCATGTGAGCACTCCTGCAAGCACGCCAAAGGCAAGGGCTATGGCAATGATGGGCGACAACCATGACATCCTGATGAACTTGAAGTAGTTGTCAAAGCCCACAAGCAGGCTCTGTGTTAGGTTAATGTCCTTCTGTGGAATGATTATACCCAATGAGAATGTTCCCAATACAAAGATGAGCACAGTGATTATGGCACCCATGAATACAGCCTTAGGATAGCTCTTGCTTGGGTTCTCCATATCCTTTACGTGGATACCCGTCATCTCCATGCCGGCATAGAAAAGGAAGATACCCGATGCCAGGACAAGATTGTCGAGCTTTGTGATGTCCGGGAAAAAGTCGCCGCCAAAGTCCATCTGCGACTTGCCGCCACCGATGAGGTAGATGATGGCAAGCAGCACAAGTAACGCTGCGGGGATGATTGTACCTATGAGGCCACCCACCTTTGCCACCTTGCTTACCCAACCGAGTCCTTTTAGCGAGATGTATGTAGCTATCCAATAGATTGCAAGCACCACCACAAGAGTATAGAGCTTGTTCGATGCCAGTGACATGTCGGCCGTGTCGTTCATGCCAATGAATGCCAGCGATACGGCACCGAAGGTCAATACCGTGGGGTACCATATGGTACTCTCAACCCACTGCAGCCAGATGGCAACGAATCCCAATCTCTTGCCGAACGCTTCGCCCACCCAGCGGAACACACCACCTTGCTTGTCCTGGAACATTGCTGCAAGTTCAGCGGCTACAAACGATGTGGGGATAAGGAATACAATGGCTGCAAAAAGATAGTAGAATGCCGAGCTGATGCCATATTCGGCCTCGGCAGGCAGTCCGCGCAACGATACTACGGCAGTGACATTCATAATCGCCAAAGTCGCCACGCCCATTTTTACGGTTTTTGTTAATGTTGACATATTTCTCTGTTTTAAAGGTTATGAAATATAAGTGATAACACGGCCGTGGCACTGTTGGTTTGTAGTATTACAAAAATTAACGAGGGAGCATCATAAGTGATGTTCCCTCGTTGAATGTTATGTTAAGGAAAGATTATTCTTCCTTGCCCCAGTCCAGCTTTGCCATGCGCTCATAGCTTGCATAGCGTTTCTGTGCCATCTCCTGTGCTGCACTGAACAGCTCGCTTGCCTCCGCAGGGAACTGCTTTGCGAGTGATGCGTAACGCACCTCGCCCTGCAGGAACTCCTGGAACTTCTCCCACTGTGGCTCCTTGCTGTCGAGAGTGAATGGGTTCTTGCCCTCTTCCTCAAGAGCAGGGTTGTAACGCCACAAGTGCCAGTAACCACACTCGACGGCTGCAGCCTGCTCGGCTTGTGCCTTGCCCATACCGCGCTTGATACCGTGGTTGATACATGGAGCATATGCAATTACCAATGATGGACCCGGGTAAGCCTCGGCCTCGCGGATAGCCTTCAGACACTGGTCGTAGCTTGCACCCATTGCAATCTGTGCAACATATACATAACCGTATGTTGTAGCAATCATGCCAAGATCCTTCTTGCGGATGCGCTTGCCCGATGCAGCGAACTTGGCAATGGCGCCAAGAGGTGTTGCCTTTGATGACTGGCCACCGGTGTTGGAGTAAACCTCGGTATCCACAACAAGGATGTTTACATCCTCGCCCGATGCGATAACGTGGTCAAGACCGCCGTAACCGATATCGTATGATGCACCGTCACCACCGATAATCCACTGTGAACGTTTTACAATATACTGCTTGATGTCGAGAACCTGCTTGCA
>JAFZFO010000054.1 GCA_017555845.1 Bacteroidaceae bacterium
CGATAAAGGCAATGCATACCTTTATGGTGTTTTCGCCGAGGAAGCAACGGTAAGTGTGAAGCAGGGAGATGTGGTTCTTAAAGATTATACCTTTACTGCCGAGAAGAACCCTAATGGCACAGAGCACAATAAGAGCTATGCTTTGGATGCAAGACCTGTCATAGATGGTACTTTGGGCGGTAAGACAACCGCTACTAAAGACGATGTAAACGCCTTTGTGGAACAACTTAAAGCTTATGTGGCTAACGGAATTACCACGATTACTGTAACAGGTGCAGAACCGGCTATGTACAATTTACTCGGAAGTGATCTTCCTGCTGTATCTGCTGCAATTTTCTTCTTGGGTTCTTCTGGAAGCGAGACACACGGAGACCCTGACAGTCCTTATTGCGGTACAATAGATTTGATTATGCCCGATGCTACATCTTTGGCATACATGGAATTTTGTTGTACATATGCTCTCAATAGTGTAACACTTCCCAATGTAACAAAAATAGCAGATCAAGCATTTTTTGACACACCATACTTACGAACAATCACATTCGGTTCTGTACTTACAGAAGTAAATGAAACGGGCGGAGTTATGTTTGCTATGGTCGGTAAAGAAGTAGGCGGTTGTGATTTGTTTATCAACTGCGGACAGATGAACGAAAACAGTGTGCCTGCACCCGATCTTACGGCAAACACTTGGAAATTCAAGTTTGAAAACGAATTCAAGAGTATCACTCTGACGCATACCGGCGAGAACAGCGAGTGCGATGAATGTAAAGCAAATCAATAACATTTAGTACTAATAAACAATACACACAAGGCAGAGTTAAAACACTCTGCCTTGTGTGTATTTAGGTGGATATATCTGCTATTGTTTTTTATCTTTTGCTTGCGAAGAACTTCTTCATAAGCGCAGTGGCCTCATCGGCACACACACCACTGACAACCTCGGTTTTTGGGTGCAACACATCAGGGGCATAGCGGTGATAGCCGCGTTTCTCGTCCTCGGCACCATAGACCACTCTACCCATCTGCGACCAGGCAATTGCACCGGCACACATGGGGCAAGGCTCAACGGTTACGTAGAGAGTACAATCGGTAAGATATTTGCCACCGATATTTGACGCAGCGGCAGTGATGGCCTGCATCTCGGCATGGGCGGTGACATCGTTGAGCATCTCGGTAAGGTTATGCGCACGGGCAATGACACGTCCCTTGCACACTATGACAGCACCAATGGGCACCTCGTCCTCATCGAATGCCTTCTGCGCCTCGACAAGCGCCATCTTCATATATTCGGTATCGGTCATAGCTTATCGGCGCATATCGTGCTCGCCGAAGAGTGTGGGGTAATCTTCGTCAAGATTCTTGTAAATGAATGACAACAAGGTCTCGCGCATCCAATTGCTCTTGTTGTTGATGCGATATTTCTTGAGGTAATCATCTATGATTTTCATCTCCTCATCGCTTACAAGACAAACGACACGCGAATGGCGCACAGGCTGTGTACGTGCAGTTGTGGCTTTGGGAGATTTTGTTTTCTTTGCGCTCATAGAATTAAATGTTTGCGCAAAAATAATCCAACTTTGGAGCAAATGCAAGTTTTTCATTTGCTTTTGAGCCTTGCATATAGTATCTTAGCTCTGGATTTGGCAAAACAACAGTTCAGGACAGCAATATGGCACAACATAACCTGCTTGGCAACAAGGGCGAAATGCTTGCATCAAGGTACCTCCTTGACAAAGGATATGCCGTGCACCATCACAACTGGCGCAGCGGGCACAAGGAGATTGATATCATTGCACAGCAGCGCAACGTGCTTGTCTTTGTTGAGGTGAAGAGCCGCACAAGCGAGGAGTATGGCAATGCCAGTGATGCCGTTGACGACAGGAAGATAAAGCTGCTGATTTCGGCGGCACAGGCTTACCTGCAGAAATACAAAGTGGACCTGAAGTTCCGTTTCGACATCATTACCGTGATTGGGTGTTGCGAGCCATACAGAATAGAACATATTGAGGACGCATTCTACCCCGAGTGGTAAAACACCATGTAGCCATGAACATTGAAGATGCACGTATATATTGCCTGAGCAAACAGAATGCCACAGAGGACTTTCCCTTTGATGAAACGACTTTGGTATTCAGGGTAGAGAACAAGATCTTTGCCATTACCGACCTTGAAAATACAAAGTGGTTCTGCGTGAAGTGCGATGCCGACTATGCAGTGGAGCTACGCGAGCAATACCCACAGATAGCACCGGCCTGGCACATGAACAAGAAGTATTGGAACCAGCTTGACATTGCAGCACTCAGCGATGAGCTGTTCTATTCACTCGTGGACCACTCATACAACGAAGTTCTTAAGAAACTCCCCAAAAAGACACGCATCAGGTATGGAATGGAATAATGAACCAATCATTCGCTTGGCGACGGTAGATTCAACCAACCGCTACATGCGCGACATGGCAAACGAGTTGTGGAACAGATGTGGGAGCAACGGCTTTGTGGTTGTAACCGCCGGGCACCAGACTGCGGGGCGCGGACAAAGAGGAAATACGTGGAGTTCAAACGCCGGCGAGAACCTGCTTTTTTCAATTCTTGTACGCCCCGGGGAGGCTTTGAAGGTCAAAGAGCAGTTCATGTTATCACAGGCTGTAGCTCTTGCGGTACACGATGCGATGAAATGTTATGGTATTGACACGCGGCTCAAATGGCCTAATGACATATATGTTGGGAAAAGGAAGCTTGCCGGAATACTTATGGAGCTTGACTACTCGGGCACTTTTGTGGAACAGGCTATAATTGGAATAGGCCTGAATGTGAACCAGGATTCGTTCCCCGCCATGGACAGAGTGCCCGTATCAATGAAGATGCTAAGGGAAGCGGAAAGCGGAAATGTGAAAGCGGAAAGCGGGAAGCTGGAAGCGGAAAACGGGAAGCAGGAAGCGGAAAGCGGAAAGCAAAGACAAGACTTTATCCTTGACGATGTGCTTGCGACAATACTTGACTTTTTTGAACATTACTACACAGAATTGCGATTCGGGAACCGTGATGCCATTGTTACGGAATACAAGACACAACTTTTGGGGATAAACGTGCAAAACACATTCATTGACAGGAATGGACGTTTTGAAGCCGTTATACAGGACGTTGAAAGCGATGGTCATCTGCTTTTGAAACGCAATGACGGAAGCATGGGCAGGTATGCCTTCAAAGAGGTTGAGATGGTACTTTAACCCTTTTTGTCAATATCCTGTGCCTCTTCCCTTTCACGGCGCAGTTTGGCACGACGGCGCAACAACACCCATAAAAGGACAAGCATAACAACCGAAGCACCCACTGTGAGCCACTTTTGATTTGTGCTCATCTCATTATTACGAGGGAAAAAGTATATATACACTACCGCTGTATACACGGCAAGCACAGCCACTGTCAGGTTGGGGTTCTTTAGAAATCTCATTACGGCAACTTTTAATTCCGACTGCGAAATTAATGAAAAAAGATTTTATAACGAACAAACTTAACCTTTTGCAGTAAAATATAGCATATATTAATAAAATGTCTTACTTTTACAAAAGGAAGTAATAACAAATCAACTAAACGATATGGCAAAGTTCAAACGTATACTTTTGAAGCTCAGCGGCGAGAGCCTCATGGGCGAGCAGGGTTATGGCATAGATGTTAAACGCCTGAATGAATATGCAGCACAGATTAAGGAGGTTGCAGAAATGGGCGTTCAGATAGGTATTGTAATCGGTGGCGGCAACATTTTCCGCGGCCTAACAGGCGCCGGTAAGGGTTTTGACCGCGTTAAGGGCGACCAGATGGGTATGATGGCAACAGTCATCAACAGCCTTGCATTGAGTTCCGCACTTGGCGCAGCAGGTGTTCCCAACAAGGTGCTCACAGCAATACGCATGGAGCCTGTAGGCGAGTTCTACACCAAATGGAAAGCCATTGAGGCTATGGAACAGGGAATGGTTGTGATTATGGCAGCCGGAACAGGAAGCCCCTACTTCACTACCGATACCGGTTCTTCACTTCGCGGCATTGAGATTGAGGCCGACGTAATGCTCAAGGGTACACGCGTTGACGGTATATACACTGCCGACCCGGAGAAAGACCCTACAGCAACAAAGTTCCACGACATTTCATACGACGAGGTAATCTCACGCGGTCTCAAGGTCATGGACATCACAGCCACAGCGATGTGCCGCGAGAACAACTTGCCAATCTATGTATTCAACATGGATATTGTAGGCAACCTCAAAAAGGTTATGGACGGCGAGGAGATTGGAACATTCGTTCATCCATAATGGACTGAAAAGCACGACCATAAAGCAATACTCTCTGCCAAATGGCAGGGAGTATTTATTTTATCTCCTCGAAATCGACATACTCACCCTCATCCTTGTCAAAAATCTTTTTTCCTTTTCTTTTGTCGGATGTTTTGACATGAGTGTATGTATCATGATGACCTCTGTCATCGTGTGTCTTTTTCCTTTTTGTACCGGTCTTGAAGATTGAGAGCACTCTTGTTATGATTGACAGAATGACTGTAGGTACAAGGAACAGGAAAAACAGGAACAGGATAAATATAATTGAAAACATAAATCTCTTTAATTATTAAATGAACAATAGTCACAACGCAACCATCAGTCTCCGCATTAAAGCATACAGCACAGGCTGCTTCTAATTTAACGCGAGGGGAAACTGTAAAGTTTGGAAATGCGCAGGACTTTGACGGAGAGAAGTTCAGATCTTCTTCAACGAAACGACAATCGCCATAATAAGATACCATGATATGATTGCAACAGGGGCAAGATAGCCGAGTGCAAGCATTGGTATTGAGACAATGAGGAATGTATATCTTCTCTTGTTGCTCTTCCAACTCAAATTCTTGAATTTCATTGAGAACATTGGAATTTCAGAAATGAGGAAATAAGAGAACAGGAATATCAATGCCAACAGGACAGCCCAGGCATGCTCCATACCAAGCAACCACTCCTTACCACCGACAATCAGTGATGACCAGAAAAGGGCATTGGCGGGTGTTGGCAAGCCAATGAACGATGTTGTCTGGCGGGTATCGATATTGAACTTTGCCAAACGGCAAGCCGAGAAGACAGCAATAAGGAATGCAAAGTAAGGCAACACGGCCGAAAAACCGCCAAGGAATTCAGGATATACGAGTACATCCTTCATGAACGAGAATATTACCGTTGCAGGAGCAAGACCGAAAGTGATATCATCGGCCAATGAATCCATCTGCACTCCCAATGGCGAAGAAACACCCAAAAGGCGAGCGACCATGCCATCAAAGAAATCGAACACTGCACCCAGAACAATGAAGAGCATTGCATACTCGAATTTCCCTGAAAAGGCCATTACACATGCCACGCAACCTGAAAAGAGGTTACAGCATGTAATCGCATTTGGAATATGTTTCTTTAAAGACATCTTATTCTTTATTTGAATGTTGCAACAATAGTCTCGTTACCCACGGTCTTCTGGTCAAGCTCTACCTTCAGCTCAACGTCAAGCGGCAAATAAAGATCGACACGGGAACCGAATTTGATGAAGCCCATATGCTGATCAATGAAGCACTCCTCGCCAGCCTTTGCATATGTGACAATGCGACGTGCCATGGCGCCTGCAATCTGGCGCACCATGATTTCACGGCCATCCTCGGTCTCAATGACCACCAACGAGCGTTCGTTATCTGTGCTGGCCTTTGGCAACCATGCCTTGTAGTGCTTGCCGTCCTGATGCTCTGAGCGCTTTACAACGCCATCAACAGGGTACCAGTTCGCATGCACGTTCATAGGGCTCATGAAGATTGACACCTGCAATCTCTCGTCCTTGAAATGGTCGGGTTCGAAAACTTTCTCTATTACAACAACCTTACCGTCGGCAGGAGCGACAATAACGTTCTCTACATCACCGGGGAATATCCTTTTTGGACTACGGAAGAAATTGACCATCAGCAGATAGGTCACAAAGAAGAACGCAGAGAGCAAGCCATTGAGCACTACACATTGTGGCAGATAGAACCACAACAGGAAAGCGGCCAATGCAAAAACGGCAAAACCCGTAATAAGGATTTCAGTACCCTCTCTATGTATTCTATAGTCCTTTAATTTTCTGATTCTTTTAAACTTTTTCATACTCGGTATCCGATATTAGTCCAGAATGCACACACAAACCATAGCATATGCACCTGCTGTTAAGTGCAAATATAGCAACAAAAAATCAAAAACAAATCAAAATAAATGTAAAAATGAAAAAAACTCGAAATGGAGATTCTTACAGATACACATCATTTAAGAGCTCCGGCTGCACTGGGAGCCAATCACATTATACTCAATGTTAATAACTTTTTTGGCGAAAAAACTACTATATATAAACAAAAGGTATTACCTTTATCATCGATTAAAAAGAGACTGATGCAAGATTTCGTACACCTACACGTCCATTCACAATACTCCATCCTTGACGGACAGGCTGCCATAAAGAAGCTTGTCGACAAGGCTATTGCCGACAACATGAAAGGCATTGCCATAACCGACCATGGTAACATGATGGGTATCAAGGAGTTTTTCAATTACGTAAGCAAGATAAACTCCAAAAAGAGTGACGAGGAGAAGTTCAAACCGATTATCGGTTGCGAGGTGTACGTTGCTGAACGTCGTCTGTTCAACAAGGAGTTGAAAGAGGACATGCGCGGTCATCACCTCATTCTGCTTGCAAAGAACCAGACAGGCTACCACAATCTTGTAAAGATAGTCTCAAAGGCATGGAGCGAGGGATATTACTACAATCCACGTACCGACAAGACCGAGATAGAGAAGTATCACGAAGGCATCATCTGCTGTTCGGCCTGCCTTGGTGGCGAGGTTCCACAGCTCATAAAGAACGGCGACCTGGCAAAGGCCGAGGAGGTCATAATGTGGTTCAAGAACCTGTTCGGCGACGACTATTATCTGGAGTTACAGTTGCACAAGGCAACTGTTGAGCGCGCCAACCACGAGGTTTACCCACTGCAAGTTGAAGTAAACAAGCACATCATAGAATTGAGCAAGAAATGCGGAGTGAAGCTCATATGCTCAAATGACGTGCATTTTGTTGACGAAGAGAATGCCGAGGCACATGACCGTCTCATCTGTTTGAGTACAGGTCGCGACCTTGACGATCCCACACGTATGCTCTACTCCAAGCAGGAGTGGATGAAGACCAAGGCCGAGATGGCCGAGATGTTCGGCGACATCCCAGAGGCAATGGCAAACACAGTGGAGATATGCGACAAGGTTGAATACTACACCATTGACAGCGCCCCAATCATGCCTAACTTCGCCATCCCCGAGGAGTTCGGCACAGAGGAGGGCTATCGCCAGACTATAACACATCAGCAGCTCTTTGATGAGTTCACACAGGACGAAAAGGGCAACGTGGTGATGTCTCAGGAGGATGGCGAAAAGAAGATAAAGAAGCTTGGCGGATATGACAAACTCTACCGCATCAAGCTCGAAGGCGACTACCTTCGCAAGCTCGCATACGACGGAGCGAAGAAATGCTACCCCGAACCATTCACACAGGAACTTACCGACCGCATTGACTTCGAACTTCACATTATGAAGACCATGGGTTTCCCGGGCTACTTCCTTATCGTGCAGGACTTCATCAAGGCTGCGCGCGAGGAACTTGGCGTTTCGGTAGGCCCCGGCCGTGGTTCTGCGGCAGGTAGTGTGGTAGCGTACACACTTGGTATCACACGTGTCGACCCTATCAAATATGACCTTCTGTTCGAGCGTTTCCTCAACCCTGACCGTATCTCACTCCCCGATATCGACGTGGACTTCGATGATGACGGCCGCGGACGAGTGCTAAACTGGGTAACAGAGAAATATGGACAGGAGAAGGTCGCACACATCATCACATATGGTACAATGGCAACCAAGCTTGCCATCAAGGACGTCGCGCGCGTACAGAAACTGCCGCTCGACGTGTCCAACAAACTCTGCAAGGCCATCCCCGACCGTCTGCCCGACGGCATGAAGATGAACCTTCCGAATGCCATTCAGGCCGTACCCGAGCTACGCGAGGCCGAGGCGTCGCCCGACCCTATCTTGCGCGACACCATCAAATATGCCAAGATGCTCGAGGGCAACGTACGTAACACCGGTGTTCACGCCTGCGGTACAATCATCTGCCGCGACGACATTACCGACCACGTGCCCATCAGTATTGCAGAAGATAAAGAGACGGGCGAAAAGATGCTCGTTACACAATATGAGGGAAGTGTCATTGAGGAGACAGGCCTCATCAAGATGGACTTCTTGGGCCTCAAGACCCTCTCGGTCATCAAGGAGGCAATCGAGAACATACGCCAGAGCCTTAAGATTGATGTGGACATTGACACCATCCCCATTGACGACCCCAAGACATACGAGTTATACAGCGCCGGCAACACCATCGGTACATTCCAGTTCGAGTCGCCGGGTATGCAGAAGTACCTGCGCGAACTGCAGCCAAGTACCTTCGAGGATCTCATTGCCATGAACGCGCTCTACCGTCCGGGTCCGATGGATTATATCCCCGACTTCATCAAGCGCAAGCACGACCCGTCTTTGGTACAGTACGATATTCCTTGCATGGAGAAATACCTCAAGGACACATACGGTATCACAGTATATCAGGAGCAGGTGATGCTCCTCTCACGCCTGCTTGCCGACTTTACCCGAGGCGAGAGTGACACCTTGCGTAAGGCAATGGGTAAGAAACTCAAGGCAAAGCTGGATGAGTTGAAGCCAAAGTTCATCAATGGCGGCAAGAAGAACGGACATGACGAGAAGGTGCTCGAAAAGATCTGGGCCGACTGGGAGAAGTTCGCATCATATGCCTTCAACAAGTCACACGCCACCTGCTACTCATGGGTGGCATACCAGACAGCATACCTCAAGGCCAACTACCCGTCACAGTACATGGCGGGAGCGATGAGCCGTAACCTTGACAAGATTACTGAAATCACCAAGCTGATGCAGGAGTGCAAGAGCATGGGCATCAACGTTCTTGGCCCCGATGTAAACGAGTCACGCCGCAAGTTCAGTGTCAACAAGAAGGGCGACATACGCTTTGGACTCTGCGCCGTAAAGGGTGTGGGCGAAAGCGCCGTGCAGTGCATCATTGACGAACGCGAGGCCAACGGTCCGTTCAAGAGCATATTCGACTTTGTAGAGCGTGTGAACCTTACAGCCTGCAACCGCAAGAACCTTGAATGCCTTGCCTTCGCAGGAGCTTTCGACGAGTTGCCAGGCGACATATCACGCGAGCAGTATGCCAACACCAACAGCAAGGGCGACCAGTTCCTTGAGGCGCTCATACGCTATGGCAATACATACCAGACCGACAAGGCCAACGCTACTGCATCACTCTTTGGCGACACCGAGATGGCAGAGATTCCCAAGCCCGAGATCCCCGCAGGCGGCAACTGGAGCACCCTTGAGCGTCTGAACCGCGAGAGGGAGCTTGTAGGTATCTATCTGTCGGCACATCCGCTCGATGACTACGCACTCATCCTCAATGAGTTCTGCAACACAAAGGCATCGGAGATGGACAACATTGAAGCACTCCGTGGCCGCAAGATCACACTTGGCGGCGTTGTCAGCGACCCGCCGCGCACAGGTTTCACAAAGAAAGGAAGCCCATACGGAGTTGCAAAGATAGAGGACTTCAGCGGTTCGGCCGAGATGTTCTTCTTTGGCGACGACTGGATGAAGAAGCAGAACTACTTCATCCCCGGAAACTTCCTCTACATTAAGGGAAGCCTCCAGCCACGCCGTTGGGACGAGACAAAGTTCGACTTTGTTGTAGACAGTATAGAGCTGATGCCGGAAATAAAGGATGGCATGGTAAAGAGCATAACCATTACATTCGATGTAATGTCACTTACCGAGGAGGTATACAGCACAATCATCGACTATACCGAGAAGCATCCCGGCAACAGCAAGCTCATCTTCAAGATAAAGGACTACGAGCAGGAGTTCACTCTTGAACTTGCATCCAAGAACCGCGACATCGAGGTTCTGCCAGAACTGCTCGACTATATAAAAGAGATTGAGAACATTGAATATAAATTGAATTAACCCATAAAACAAAAAGAATTATGGCAACAAATGTAACAAACGAGAACGCAAAAGAATTCATGGCAACCGAATTGCCAATAGTACTTGACTTCAGCGCAGCATGGTGTGGTCCTTGCAAGCAGTTGGCACCAATCATCGACGAGCTTTCTGAGGAGTATGCAGGCCGCATCGCAGTGGGCAAATGCGACATCGAGGAGGCAGATGACCTCACAATTGAGTACGGTATCCGCAACGTACCTACAGTTCTTTTCATCAAGGACGGTAAGGTTGTTGACCGTTTCGTAGGCTCAAAGTCAAAGGGCGACGTACAGGCAAAGTTCGAGGCACTTCTCTAATCCTTCAAAAATTCCGACTATGAACAACGACGAATTTGCAATGGACGATCTCGATGATGAGAAGACCATAGCGTTTATACGTGAGAGACTGCCACAGGATCTGAAGGAGAAGTACAGCGACGACGAGTTCTACTTTTTCCTTGATACCATCTACGACTACTACGACAAGAGCGGTATCCTCGACAGCAACAATGAGTATGTCGACATAGACATCAACGAGATTGCCGAATTCATTGCCAAAGAGGCAAAGAAATGCGAGATCGGCAACTTCGACCCCGAGGAGCTCTATTTCATTGTGGAAGGAGAGTTGGCATATAATGGCATAATAGATGAGGAGTGACCTATCTATTGTTCTAAATTATAGGTAAATTGATGACAAGGAATTATCATTCCAAAGCATCAAATAAAAAAGGACAAACTTCAATGTTTGTCCTTTCTTTATAGCAATAATATAGAAGTTGACCCGGCGGCCCCTGTCATACTGAGCAAAGCGAAGACGTGTTGTTGAGGGCATGCCCGAAAAATCTCTGTTCCGCGTGGTTATGAGATCCTTCACATCCGTTCAGGATGACAAATTCGCGAATAATGTCAACATTGGGTCAACTGCTATATTATTACCTTATTTATTTGTTTTACAGCAACTTTGCAAAAAGCTCTATAGCCTGATACTCGGGCAATCCAATCTTATTGAACAGTGCAGCAGTACCCTGGGTACGTTCCTCGGCACGCTGCCAGAACTCACGCGCATCCTCGCCAGGGAATGGAACGATATCCTTCTGTGAGAGGTGACGGAAGATTGCGTGACGTTTGCGGATGAGTTCCTCAGGGCTGAGAGGCACAGCCATATCGGCAACAGCCAGATCCCACTCCTGCCATGCTCCGCGGTAGAGCCATATGTGGCACTCCTTGGCCCAATCCTCGTCCTTGACCTCTTCAAAGGCACGCAAGACAGCCTCGATGCAGACACGGTGTGTGCCATGAGGATCGGTAAGGTCACCGGCAGCATAGATCTGATGAGGCTTTACCTCGCGCATGAGTGCCTTTACAATCTCAATATCATCATCGCTCAACTGTCCCTTCTTGATACCACCGGTCTCATAGAAAGGCAAGTTCAGGAAGTGTGCGTTCGTGCGGTCATCAAGGCCTATAGAGCGGCATGCGGCACGTGCCTCGGCGCGGCGTATGGCACCTTTGAGGTCGAGCAGCTTTCGTGGCTCGGGCTCGCCGGACTTCTTGTTGGCAATGATTTCACGTATCTCGTCAAAGGCATCACCAAAGCCCATCTCCTTGGCTGTGTCAATGTTCTGCAACACCACATCGTCATAGACTGCCACGTTACCCGATGTCTGATATGCGACATGCACATCGTGTCCATGCTCGATAAGACGGTTGAAGGTTCCACCCATTGAGATGACATCGTCATCGGGGTGTGGCGAGAAGATGATCACTCGCTTGGGGAATGGTGTAGATGACACAGGGCGTGTGCTGTCATCGGCATTCGGTTTGCCACCGGGCCATCCCGAAATGATGTGCTGTATCTCATTGAAGACGCGGATGTTTATCTTGTCATAAGTATCCACACGCTCCAGGAGGTCGGACAGTGAGTTCTTGATATAATCCTGATGAGTGAGCTTGAGGATTGGCTTGTCTACAGTCTGGCACAACCAGATGACAGCCTTGCGGATAAGCTTGTCACTCCACTCGATTGGAGGCGCAACAAGCCATGGTTCCTTGACACGTGTGAGTTCCTGCGCAGCAGCCTCATCCATGACAACCTGCACGTTGTCGTGGTTCTGCAGGCAAGTTGCCGGATACTCCTCGCTGACAACGCCCTCAATGAGTCTCTTTGCCACTCCGGCCTTGTCCTCGCCCCACATCATAAGTACAATTTTCTTTGCACTCATGATTGTCTCCAGACCCATTGTGATTGCCATCTTGGGCACCTCGTTGGGATTTGAGAAGAACTTGTCCTGTGTCTTGCGTGTGTTATAGCTCAACTGTACAAGACGTGTTGTCGAGTGGGTATAGCTACCGGGCTCGTTGAAACCAATCTGGCCAAGCTCGCCAACGCCCATGATCATAAGGTCGATGCGGCCATTGACCATCTGCTCGTAACGGCGGCAATAGTCGTTTACCTCATCGCGCGCCACTGTTCCATCGGGGAAGAACACGTTTTCGGGAGCAATGTCCACATAGTTGAGGAACTCCTCATATACACGGTGGTTACGGCTTTGGGGCGATGATGATGCCATTGGATAGAACTCATCAAGACTGTAAACGACAACATTCTTGAAGCTCACCTCGCCAGCCTTGTAACGGTTCACAAGTTCGGCATAGAGCCCGAGCGGTGTGCGACCTGTCGAAAGACCAAGAGCAAAGGGTCTCTCTCCTTTATGGGCCTTGATTGCATCAACTACAACATCGGCTGCCGCATTTGCACCATTCTTCTCGGTATCACAAATGGTCGTTGCTACTTTTTCGAATTTACATATACTCTCTATTGAAGCCGAGACAGGCAGTTCGCCTATCTTTGGCAATACAAATTTTGGATTCATAGTTATGGTCGGTTAGTTAAGTTTTTTAGTTAAAGTTTTTCCACATTTCGGGAAGCTGTCACATAATGACAGATATCATTTTCTGTTCATGATTTCCGATGCCGGCAAGCCTTTATCAAGCAGCATCTTCATATAGCGCATATGAGGGTCGGTGTGACGGAAGAACATCTTGTAACCGTCGCACAGCACGTTCATATATGGTTCTCCATTCTTGGCATAGGCAAAGCGATGTTTGGGGCACTCGCCATGGCAAAGGAAATAGTAGTTGCATCGCTTGCACTCCATTGGCAGGGCGTCGCGCTTGTCGCGACCGAATGTCTGCTGCTCGGGGCTGCGGTACATTGCGGCAAGTTCCTTCTCCTTGATGTTGCCCAGGCGGTATTCGGGATAGACAAAGTGGTCGCATGAGTAGACATCGCCATTATGCTCCACCACCAGACCATCGCCACACACCTCACTGAAGGCGCAGAGCGGCGGCTGGACACCGCACCAGTTGGCAAGCGTGACATCAAAAAGCTGTACAAAGCAACGGCCGACATCGAACTTCAGCCACTCATCAAAGACATCACACATAAACTGTCCGTATCCCTTTGCCGACACCGACCAGGGAGCCTCAACGGCATCTTCCTCGTCGGGCGACACAATGAGCGGGCGTTTGCCGGGGCGCTGGATGACATACTCCACCACCGGCAGGAACTGCATGAAAGGATTCAATGAGCGCAGGAACTTGTATACCTCGGCTCCACGTCCCTCGCTGCGTGCATTTACGGTAGAGAGAATGTTGAACTCTACACCGGTGCGCGACATCAGTTCAACACCCTTCATCACACGGGCAAAGGTTGGAGCACCACCGCAGTCACGGCGGAAGGCATCATGTATATCCTCGGGACCGTCGAGCGACAGGCCGATGAGGAAATTGTTGTCCTTGAAGAAACTGCACCACTCCTCGTTAAGCAGGATGCCGTTTGTCTGCAAGGAGTTCTCTATTCTCTTGCCATCGGCATACTTCTGCTGCAACTCCATAGCCTTGCGGAAGAAGGGCAGGCCTGCCATCAACGGCTCGCCGCCATGCCAACAGAAGGAGATTTCCTCCTGCGATGCACCCTCGATGTACTGTTTGATGTATGTCTCAAGCAGTTCATCGCTCATCTTAGGCATTACTCCGCTATATATCTCGCTCTTGTCACGATAGTAACAGTAGTGACAGTCGAGGTTACACGCCGAGCCAATGGGTTTTACCATTGTGGAGAATGCCGGCGCACGCCTCATCTTGGCTACATCGGCAAGATGCAGATTATTTCTTTTATTACTTTTCACACTCTATAAATTCCTGTTCGCCATACTGCTGCTGCAACTTCACGAGTTTCTCCTTCAGCTGCGCAGTGATTTCCTCTGTTCCGGGCTGGCCGTAGATATTGTTGAGCTCGTGCTTGTCGTTCTCAAGATCGAAGAGTTCCCAAACTCCATCCTCATAGAAGTGGATGAGTTTGTAACGCTCGGTGCGGACACCAAGATGGCACTTCACAGCGTGCTCATCGGGGTACTCATAATAGTGGTAATATACACCATCGCGGTTAGGCTCCCACTCCTCGCCTTTGAGGACAGGAAGGAATGAACAGCCATGGATATCCGATGGGACCTCAACGCCTGCAAGTTCAAGGAATGTAGGTGCATAGTCGATGTTCTGGACCATTTCCATAGACTCACCCTTTACACCGCCCGGCAAGCGAACGAGCAACGGGGTGCGGAATGATTCCTCGTACATCCATCGCTTGTCGAACCAGCCATGTTCGCCCATATAGAAGCCCTGGTCCGAGGTGTAGACAATAAGGGTATTGTCCATAAGGCCCTCGGCCTCGAGATAATCAAGCACACGGCCTACGTTGCGGTCAACCGATGTTATCACGCGCAGATAGTCACGCATATACTGCTGATACTTCCATGCATCGAGTTCCTTGCCTGTGAGACCTGCAGCCTTGAACTTTTCAATGATTACATCATAGTGTGCATCCCATGCCTTTTTCTGCTCGGTATTCATATTGTTGTATATGCGGCGGCCCCACTCCTCAAGGTCGGGACGGCTGTGGATGGTGCTGTCCTTGTCGGCCATCTTCAGGTCATATACAATGTCCATATCCTTGCTGATTGACATCTTCTGGATCTTCGCAGCCTCACGGGTATCGTAGTTGTCGAAGAATGTCTCGGGCAACGGGAAGTTGCTGTCGGCAAAGAGATCGAGGTCACAAGTATCGGGCATCCAGGTGCGGTGTGGCGCCTTATGATGCAACAACAGACAGAACGGTTTGCTTGCATCACGGCCACTCTCGAGCCAGTCAAGGGCAAGATCGGTTGTCACGTTTGTAGCATAGCCTTCGCGCTGTACCTTCTCGCCATTACAAATGAAAGTCGGGTTGTAATAATCGCCCTGACCAATGAGAATATCCCAATGGTTGAAACCTGTAGGATCAGAAGTCAAATGCCACTTACCGATTACGGCAGTCTCATAACCCTGCTGCTGCAACAATTTGGGGAATGTCTGCTGGCTGCCGTCGAAAGATGAGCGGTTGTCGGTAAAGCCATTGGTAAAGCTGTGCTTACCAGTGAGCATACATGCACGCGAAGGACCGCTGATTGAGTTGGCCACGAAACTGTTTGTAAAGCGCAGACCATCGGCCGCAATGCGGTCAATGTTCGGAGTGCGGATAAATGAAGTGTCGTATGCGCTGATTGTCTGATATGAGTGGTCATCGCACATGATAAAAAGGATGTTCATTGGTTCTTTTGGTTTTTCCTCGTTTGCACCACATGATGCAACAAGAGGCAGCACTGCTGCGCCGGCCATTGAGATACCGAGAACTTTTTTTGTCTTGTCGTAAATGTTATTCATAATGGTTCGTTTTGTTTTAATCCACTGCTCTGGCGGCATTGCACATACCGCCACAGACTGCATATTGCGAAGATATAATAAAATATTGAAATATTTTAGAAATTAAATATTTTTAGTTTTCAGTAACAAAAAACGCCTGTCGCATTAAGCGGCAGGCGTTGTATAATAAGTTGCAGGAATCAATCAATCCAACCGAGGGCCGAAGCACCAAGTACGGCAGCATCAGCACCTGGGAGAGAAGACTTGAGCACCTTCACCTTATCCTTCCACAAGAAGACTACGTTCTCGTTCATCTGCTTGCGGATTGGCTCGAGCAACAGCTCGCCGGCATTAGCCAGACCACCGAAGAGGATAATTGCTTCAGGAGCTGAGAATGCAATGAAGTTGCAGAATGCATCGCCAAGCACCTTACCTGTAAAGTCAAAGATTTCATTGGCAAGCTTATCACCATTGATGGCAGCATCATAGAGCATCTTTGATGTGAGTTCGTCAATGCATATGTCGCGGAGGCTACTTGGCTCATCGCGCTCTACAAGCCATTTCTTTGCAGTGCGCACGATACCTGTTGCCGAAGCATATGTCTCGAGACAGTCGGTACGTCCGCAACCGCATGAGCGACCCTCAAGAACCGGAGCTGTAACGTGACCGAGCTCGCCTGCAAAACCGTCATGACCATAGATGAGCTGGCCGTTGGCTACGATACCGCTACCGACACCTGTACCGAGTGTGATGTACACGAAGTCCTTCATACCCTGTGCCACACCATACTTCATCTCACCGATAGCCGCAGCATTGGCATCGTTTGTAACCTTTGTTGGGAGACCGGTCTTCTTCTCAATGAGCTTGCCAAGAGGCACGATACCCTTCCATGGCAAGTTGGCAGCATTCACAATCTCGCCTGTATAATAGTTGGCCATAGGAGCACCAATACCAACACCCTCGAGTTTGCCCTCGCAACCGTTCTCGGCAGCAAGTTTCTTGATTACGTTCGCAATAGAATCTGTATACTCCTCAAGATCAGGGTGAGCCTGTGTCTTGATAGAATCATCCTTTGCAAGGATATGTCCTTTAACATCAACAAGACCAATCACGGTATTTGTACCGCCAAGGTCAATTCCAATTACATATTTTTCGCTCATAATTTATATAGATTAGTTATATCCGTCGGAAACCGTAAACCGGTAACATTTGCGAATGTAAACAAAAAAAATCAGTTATCACGCACAAAAGCCCAGAAACTGTCTAAAATTCTTGGCAAAACAACATTTTTATGGTTTATCCTTTTTTCATTGGGTATGTTTGCATTATCTTCGCAAAGTATTTTTTAATAAAATTATATACTAAGAGATATGTTAAAGAGATTCTTGACACTTTTGCTTGTATTGACAGCAACCGCAACATTTGCACAGGAAAAAGCGATTCCAAGTATTTTGCCAAAGCCATCGAGCATCAAACCGGGCAACGCCAACATCAGGTTTGAATTCACAAATGAGACGAAAATCATCTACAAGCTCGAGGACACCAACGCAAAATATGCTGCCGACGAGCTTAATAGGATTGCAGTGGAAATCTTTGGCAAGAAGCTGAAGAAGACAACCAAGCCAACAACAGACAACAACATCATCTTCAAGTTCGACGGTTCGTTGAAGGCCGAGGGATATACTCTCGACATCACCCCCGAGAACATCATCATCAAGGCAAAGGATGGAGCAGGTATGTTCTATGCCGTGCAGACACTCAAGCAGATTATCCCTGTTGAGGCTTTTGAAACAACCATTGACCTTGAGAAGGTATCACTCCCCACAATGAAGATCAGCGATGCCCCACACTTCCCATACCGTGGATTCATGCTCGACTGCTCACGCCACTTCTGGGATGTTGAGACCATCAAGGAGGTTCTTGATATTCTTGCCATGCACAAGATGAACCGCTTCCACTGGCACCTTACCGAGGACCAGGGCTGGCGTATCGAGATCAAGAAGTATCCTTTGCTCACAAAGATAGGTAGCCTGCGCGAGCAGACAACAACCGGACATAACGAGGGCCTTGACGGCATTCCTTATGGTGGTTACTACACACAGAAGGAGATCAAGGAGATTGTAAAATATGCAAAGGAGCGTTTCATTACCATCGTGCCCGAGATTGAAATCCCCGGTCACTCACTCGGTGCATTGAGCGCATATCCATGGCTGGGCTGCGAGGGCGAGGCCGGCAACTACAAGACATGGGCATACTGGGGTGTATCGAAGCAGATTGCATGCGCCGGCAAGGAGAGCACCTTCAAGTTCTGGGAGAATGTACTTGACGAGGTCATGGCACTGTTCCCAAGCGAGTATATCCACATCGGTGGTGACGAGGCTCCACGCGACATGTGGAAAGAGTGCCCACACTGCCAGCAGCGCATAAAGGAGAACAACCTCAACAACGAGGCCGAGTTGCAGTCATACGTAAACAGCCGCATCGAGGCACACCTGAACAAGAACGGACGCAAGCTCATCGGTTGGGACGAAATTCTTGAAGGCGGCGTGAGCCAGAACGCGACAATCATGTCATGGCGCGGTACTGTAGGCGGCATCGCAGCTGCAAAGAAGGGCAACTACGTCATCATGACTCCCGGCGACTACTGCTACCTCGACTACCGCCAGACAACCGACCGTAAGGACGAGCTCGACAGCAACGGCAGCTACGTGCCTTTGCGCAAGTCATACTCATTCAACCCATACGATCAGTTGAGCAAGGACGAGCAGAAGTACATCATGGGTGTACAGGGCAACCTGTGGACAGAATATGTCACCACTCCAATGCAGTTGCAGTACAAGGCACTGCCACGTTTGGGTGCCATCGCCGAGATTGGTTGGAGCAACCCTGCGCCTGAGACAAAGGATGTAGAGGAGTTCATCGGCCGAGCTAAAGAACTTGCACGCTACTACAATGTCTTCGGTTGGTGCTTTGGCCGCCACTTCTATGAGGACGGAGTACAGGTAGGTTGGTAAAAGAGAAAAGAGCCCACAAAACCATACACAACTCCTCCTCAAGCCTGGGGAGGAGTTGTTGAATATAGTTCAAAGACCATTAATTCAATCAAATACGACTGACTATTTTATGAAAAAAACATTTACGTTACTTCTTTGCAGTCTTTTTTCAGTAACTGCAATGTTTGCGCAGACTCCATTCAAGGTGACTACCATTGAGAACGGAGAGTTTGCCGAGGGTACCACATGGTACACAATGGGTATTGGCACCGGTGCTAAACTCATCAAGGACAATGCGGAAGCCGACCACATTGCACTTGGCGTTTCAACACCAAAAGGAAATGACGACGAGCTCTGGTGCTTTGTCGGTAACGCAACAGACGGCTATGCTGTATACAACAAGCAGGCAGGTGCCACAAAAGTGCTTGCATCAAAGACTACCATGAGTGCTATCAGCGGTTACGGTGGCACAGGCGGTTCTACCTACCCCACCATGCAGGATGCAGCAAACCTTCCAAGCGGTTATGTAGGCCGTTGGGACTTTGCGACATCAAACAAGATTGCAGATGTAAATGGCTACTTCATGCGCATTCACGGCACCAACTATGCAGTGAATGACTTTGGTGGCATTGGCAAGCTCGCATTCTGGGCCGAGGGTGCCGATGCAGGTTCTACAATCGTGTTCACTGCAGCCGAGACATCGGTTGAAATCCTTGCGTCAAAAGGTTCATTCACAGCAAGCAATGCCAATGGTACATGGCACTCAAAGTGGGAGAGCAGCGAACTCGCAGGCTTCTCACTCTCTACAAGTGCCAACAACATGACCACCGAAGGCGACTACATTGCCGGTTATTCAGGTCAGTCGGGCAGTTCAGCCTATACCATCACAGCACCTGAAGGTCTTGTTGTGGCTGGCTATAGCTTTGACTATGTAAACACAGGCAAAGACGGCAGCTACACACTCACTATTGCTGCCGAGGGCAAGAACTACACTTCATCGGCAACAGTGCAGCACCTTGACGTAAAGGTTGCCGACCCAGCACGCACTGTATCTTTCACACAGAGCGGTGCCAACAAGGGTATAACATTCTCCAACTTTGTAGTATACATGAAGCTCGACATCCGCACTCCGGAGCCGGCTTTCGATGTATTCCCCACACTCACAACAAACGACATCCCTTACCGTATTCCTGCCATTGCTACAGCGAAGAACGGTAATATCATTGCCGTTGCCGACTACCGCCACAGCCGCGCCGACATCGGTATGGCTACAAACGGCCGCATCGACTTGCGCGCACGTATCAGCACCGACAACGGTGAGACATGGGGCGAGATCTTTGACATCATTCAGGGTAAGGGTGCTGCCGGCATCGACGCTTCGAACAACGACATGTATGTAGGTTTCGGTGACCCCGCAATCGTCGCCGACCGCGAGAGCGACCGCGTGCTTGTAATCAGTTGCTCGGGTAATGTTTCGTTCCCTAACGGACAGCGCAACAACCACCAGGGTATCGCACACTTCTACAGCGAGGACAACGGTTTGACATGGAGCACACCTGTTGACCGTGCCGAGTCAATCTACTCACAGTTCGACAACACACAGCACGGCCCCGTACGCGCAATGTTCGTAGGTTCGGGCAAGATTTCACAGAGCCACTACATCAAGGTTGGCGATTACTACCGTATCTACTGCGCTGTTCTCGTGAAGAACGTGAATGGTACACACGTGAACTTCGTACTCTACAGTGACAACTTCGGTGAGAGCTGGACTGTACTTGGCGGTGGTGAGGTTTCTCCAATACCAAGTGGTGGCGACGAGCCAAAGGCCGAAGAGTTGCCCGACGGTTCCGTAATCATCAGTTCAAGAACCACCGGTGGACGTATCTATAACATCTTCACATACACCGACAGCAAGAAGGCCGAGGGTTCATGGGGTACATCAAAATACTCAAACAACAGCAACAACGGTACTATCGCTGTGAGCAACTCTACAAACGGCGAGATCATGTTCGTTCCTGCAAAGCGCAAGGCCGACGACAAGAAGGTTTACCTTGCACTGCAGTCAGTACCTCTTGGCTCAGGTCGCGCGAATGTAGGTATATATTATAAGGAGCTCGAGACATTGGAGGACTTCATCTCACCCGAGGCTATTGCAGCAGATTGGGACGGCCGTCACCAGTCGAGCTACCTTGCAGGTGCATACTCTACAATGTGTCTGCAGCACGACAACAACATCGGTTTCCTTTATGAGGAGGACACCTATGGTACAAACGGTGGCGGTTACACCATCGTATACAAGAACTACAGCATTGAGTACATCACTGACAGCGCATATGTATATGACGCAGATGTTGACAAGCACGCTATTGTTGCAGCAGGTATCGACGCAAAAATTGCAGCTTTCGACACAGAGGCTCCCACCTATGTAGGAACTGTAGATGCAAACTCTCTTGACGCTGTTGCTACACTTATCGAGGCATACAAGACTACACCTTCATACGAGGCATACGAGGCTATCAATGCCGGTATCGCAAACATGCCACGTCTTGAGGTTGAGGCCGGCAAATGGTACCGCATACGCAACTCGGAGCGCAGCAACGCCACACTCTACCTGAACCCAGAGGCAAGCCGTGTGTCAACAGCCACATCAAACATAAAGAACGCCAACCAGTTGTTCACATTCCTGCCGACAGGCAAAGAGAAGGAGTACTACCTCTACAACGGCAACTACCAGTACATGCTGGGACCTCTTGCCGCAAACGAGACACAGCCAATTGTGACAACTGACAACGCTGCTGCCGGAAAGTGGAAGATCGAGAGCACAACCATAGGTTTGAGTTCAATCATCTGTCAGAACAAGACAGGCAGCAACACCGGTCTGCACCTTGCAGGTGACAATGTACGCCTTGTACCCTGGACAAACAATGCAGATGCATCATTGTGGTACATTGAGCCTGTTGAAGAGTTCGCATTGACAATCAACGAGTATGCAGCGGTTTGCATGCCATTCGCAATGACATTGCCTGAGGGTGTTACAGCCTACATTGCAGGCGCTCCACAGACAGCCGACGGCGTTGAGTTCGTACCATTGACAGAGTGCGGCACAAGCGTCATTGCGGCAAATACACCTGTCGTACTGACAGCCGAGAACGGCACATACTACATTGGTGTTGGCGGTGAGGCCGATGCACTTGAGGCCGAAAACCAGTTGAAGGGTGTATTGAAGAGTGCATCAGTCAGCGGTTCAAACATCTACACACTCAACAATGGCGAGTTTACAAAGCGCACAAGCACTTCTGGCACAATCGCTGCAAACACAGCATACTACACAGCCGACAACGCAGCCGCTTCACTCCCTGTAAAGAAGGGCGATGCAACAGGCATTGAAGAGGTGAAAGCGGAAAGCGGAAAGGTTAAAGGTGTTTATGACCTCCACGGCCGCAAGGTTGCAAAGCCAATCAAGGGTATTTATATCATTGATGGCCGTAAGGTGTTGATAAAGTAACAGCATAAAGTAAATAGAGTCTTTAAGGACTTTGAATATTTTAGGAGATCCTTCACTTGCACAAAAGTGAAGGATCTTTTTTTATACAACATCAAATTACGGCATTAACTAAAATTAAATATTATTTTATAATTGGTATTGCAATACTTATTATATTTGCACAAGAGTGCATACTATGCACATAAAAACTTAAAAAACTAACCAACACATTTTATGAAAAGATTATTTACATTACTCATTTGCGGACTCCTCTCGGCTGCAACCATGTTTGCCGATGAACCGTTCCGCAATCACAGGTACGACTCATTCAAAGTACTTGAAACAAACAACGAGAGCATTGTCTTCATAGGCAACAGCATTACCGACATGCACTGTTGGCCCGAGGCTTTCGTAACCTCCAACGGAGATTACTTGCCTATTGTGAACCGTGGAAACTCGGGTACATATTCAACAGAGCAGAGCGATAACCTTGAGTCATACATCAATGGCAAGCCCAAGAAGGTGTTCATGATGATTGGTACAAATGACATTGCCACACGAGGACTGAATTTTACAGGAGAACAGGTTCTGGCATACATAAAGAGTATGGTAGAACGCATACAGAAACGTTCGCCTGAAACTAAAATCTATCTTTACTGCATCCTCAAGAGTGACTATGGCTACAGAGTTGAATCGACATGGCTGCATGCCAATGAGCTTATAAAGGAGTATGTCGCAAAGGCAAATTCCGACAAACTCAAATATGTCGACATCTATGACGAACTCGCTTGCGTTGCCGATGGTGGTGTATGGAGCTATGACAAGCTACACCTCACTGCAGCCGCATATGAGATATGGTGCCGTTCAATCTGCCAGCATTTGCAGGAAGAAGAGAACTACACCGTGCATGCAGTATATCCCGAAAACGCATCAACAGCACAGAACGATGGCGGTTTTGGCAGGACAACACACGGTATGCGAGCAACCTACTTCAGCATATTGCCTATCAGCAACGAGGATATCCTGGTATTCGGCGATGAGTTCATCAAGAACGGAGAGTGGCAGGAGTTGCTTGGCAACGCAAATGTGAAGAACCGCGGTACAGGTTGGGGCTATGGCGGCAGCATCTCTGTAACAAGCAAGATTCTTGATGCCACATACGCAAGCACAGGAGTGGAGAAGAAGGATGCAAAAGCAATCTTCATCTACACAGGTACCGAGGACTGCAACGGCAGCACAGCCATTGCAACAGTGAAGAGCAACTACAAGGCTCTTGTTGACAAGGTGGCAAAGAAATCTCCTACATCAAAAATCTATCTCATGGGTCTGTGTCCCACAAACAATGCAAGCAATACAACATCTCGCATTGCCGAGTTGAACAACTATATGAAGAGCATTGCCACCGGCAACATCCGTTATGTCGACACATACACCCCACTGCTCAGCGGCAGTGTTGCCAACACAAAATACGTCTTCTCCAACAACTACCTCAACGGTTTGGGATATGTGGTAATGGCGAATGCAATGAAGGATGCCTTGAAGGCCGATTTCCCCAACGATACATATACCGTAATCAGCGAGGCTGATGCTGAGGTGCGCTATGCACAAGCAACACTGCGCAACACACTTTCACAGGCCATTGCACGCGGCCTTCTCATGGAGCGCGGCGATGCTATGGGACAGTATAACCCTGAGAAGATGGCGGCATTCGATGCAGAACTTGAAAAGGCATACGCATTGCTCGCAAAGGGAAGCATCACCGAGGCCGAGGTACAGGCTATGGCCGACAAGATCAACGAGGTAATTGAATCGGCAATCTCAATGCCAAAGGCCAGCACAGCAACCGATGAATACTGGTACCAGATTACATCATTGCGCAGCCCTAACCTCTTCATAAGCGCCGAGGGCGAGGCTACAGGTGTTGTAGGCAAGGAGAACACCGGCACATCGGCCGTTTCAATGTGGAAGTTCGTTGACCGTGGCGACAACACATTCGATATCGTTAACCGCCAGTATGGTTCATATCTGAACCCTGTAGCAAACTACAACACACAGATTTCAACAACCAAGAACAAGCCTGCAAAAGGTTGGACTGTAAGCTATGCAAACACACCTGCATACTACATCATCTCATCGGGTGATGTTCAGTTGAACCAGACAGGCTCGGGACAGAGCTACAAACTCTACAATTGGAGCAACAGCGCTACACTGGGTTATGACCGTGGCGACACCGGTTGCCAGCTTTCAATAGCAGAGGCAGGCGAACTGGAGGAACTGCCATCGTCACTCGAATACACCGTAGACAAAACCAACGGTAACCTTTACCACAAGGACGGTGCAGCCAACCAGAGCTGGAACTGCTGCTGGAAGAGCAACACTACCCCACAGTTGCAGTTCGGATGCGGCACAATCAACAACATGAACTGGAGCGGCAACAATGTACAGTTGATGACCGGTACTGCCGGCAGTGCAAACTATTCAATCACAGCTCCAGCTGGATATGTAATCACCGAGTACAGCTTTACATTTGCCAACAACGGACACAACACCGGTCTCGAGCTTTCAATGAACGACGGTGCTTCATATACCACATCAACAACAGCGCAGACCATCAGTGCAAAGAACCAGAATACAGGCTCTGTTTCATTCCGCCTGGCGGGAAGCAACGGCAACGGAGTTGTGATGACAAACTTCACAGTAAAAATCAAGGAGGACAAGATTGAAGCTCCAAAAATCAGTACCGAGGGCAACGAGCATTGGTACTACATCACAAGCGCCTCTACACAGACATACTGCGCCGGCAAGGTAATATACATTGATGGCGACATGGGCAAGTTACGTTTCGGCGACAAGATGTTCAGTGCAGACCGCATATGGAGTTTTTGGGAGAAGAACGGCAAGATTGCCATCAAGAACTACAGAGGCGAATATTTTGGCACAGCAGGCAACGGCACCGGCAATGCAACAGCATTCGGTGTGGTAAACGAGCCCAACTACATCTACAGCATCAACAGTGCCTATGACTTCTTCATCATCAAGGACAACGCAGTCGAGTTGCATGCACAGAACGACAACTCTGTGATTGTACGTTGGACCGCTGCTGCAGGCAACGCCTCGCTGTGGAAGTTCGACGAGGTTGACACAAGCAATGCATTGGCCGAGTTTGCATCGTCAAGGGTTGTACAGGGCAAGGTGAGCACAGGTATCGGCAACACCAACCAGCCTATCGTGCGCTCTACTCTACGCATCGGCGGACTCGACGGCAACGTAGAGTTCCAGGGGGTGAAGGGTTCATTCGTAGGTGCAGACAAGAAAGACATCACAAACGTGAAGGCATATTTTGCAGCCAACTCACGCGAGCTATTCGTTGACCCCGACAAGAAGATGACTTGGCGTCAGGAGAACGGCGAGCAGTTCGGCGAGACCGTCACACTTGCAGCCGACGGCACATTTACCATCACCGGCAACAAGACTCTGGCTCCCGGCGACCACTATCTGTGGATTACATATGACATTGCAGAGACCGCCAAGGAGGGCAACACTGTCGATGCAAACATCACAGCATATACCATTGACGGCAAACAGGTCAACGAGACCAACGGCAACCCTGCACACAGCGTTACAATATTCCTTTCTGAGGGTGCCGTGCTCATGCCAATGGACAAGGGTTCACTCTACTACCGCATCCCTGCAATCACTGTCACAAAGGACGGCAAGCGCCTTGTGACACTCACCGATGACCGCAAGCACCACAACAGCGACCTCCCAAGCCACTGCTACCTCGTAGCACAGTATTCCGAGGATAACGGCCGCACATGGAGCGACCCTGTTACCGTTGCAGGAACAGCAGAGACAGGCGGCAACTATGGCCACGGCGACGCATCAATCGTTACCAACCGCGACAATGGCGAGATTGTGGGTATAATGACAAGTGCCGGCACATACGGCCACGGTTTCTTTGCCGGAACGGCAGCCCAGCCTCCACGTTGGAAGACAATCATCAGCCGCGACGGTGGTTTGACATGGGAGACACCTGTTGACCACACCGATGACCTCTTTGGTGCAAACTGCTCTAACCCTAAGACAAACACCTGGAAGAGCGGATTCTCGGGTTCTGGTGCAGCGCTCCAAAAGCGTGACGGAACACTCGTGTCAAGTTTCGTCAACCGTCAGGCCGACAACAGCCAGCACTTCTACTTCTTCATGAGCAAGGACGGTGGCCAAAATTGGTATGTAAGCGGAACAAGCGGAACAAGTGGTGCCGACGAACCAAAGACACTCGAGCGCAACAACGGCGACCTTGCCATCAGTGTACGCTCAAGCGGCTACAACTACTACAATTACACATCAAACGACGGCGAAACATGGCACTTGCCTTCACAGACACGCTTCAACAGCGGTATCTCGGGCAACGCGTGCGACGGCGAGTATATGGTATGGTGTTCAACTGTTGAGGGCAACCCATGGAACATTGCATTGCAGACATTGCCAAACAACAGCAGCCGCCAGAATGTAAGTATCGCACTCTCTACCGACGAGGGCGCAACATTCGGCACTCCAAAGACCATCTGCCCAATAGGCTCGGCCTATAGTGCAGCAGTCGTGCTCCCAGACGGTACACTTGGTGTATATTATGAGGAGAATGGTGTGTTCGGAGGCTTTACCATGCGCTTTGTACGCTTCTCGCTTGACTGGGCAAGCAACGGCAAATACAAGTTTACCGAAAGCGCTCCATTCCACCCCATCAAGTCTACAAACCCAAGCGCGATTGAAGAGGTAAAAGCGGAAAACGGAAAGGAGAAAGCCATTTACGATTTGCAGGGCCGTAAGGTAACTGCACCTGTAAAAGGCGGTATCTACATTCAGAACGGCAAGAAGTTCATAGCTCAGTAAAAAGAGTTATCATAAATACAAGCGAGGCAATACAAACGTGTTGCCTCGCTTTTTTCATCAAGCCGACTTTTAATTAAAAATAATGCACTATATTCGCACATCCATACAATAAAAAGAGGAATGAAAAGACTTTTATTGGCATTTTTGGTTGCATTGCCATTGTTTGCCACAGCACAGGAGAAAATGAAGGTTGCCTGCATTGGCAACAGCGTGACATATGGATACGGACACAAGTCCCCGGGCGAGACATCCTATCCCAGCCAGTTGCAACAGTTGCTTGGCGAAGGTTACGAGGTAAGGAATTTCGGGCATTCGGGCGCTACCCTTTTAAGCAAGGGACACCGCCCATACATAAACCTGCCCGAATATGCAGCAGCACTTGAATTCGCGCCCGACATTGCAGTCATCCACTTGGGTCTCAACGACACCGACCCACGAAACTGGCCCAACTACCGCGATGAGTTTTATGGCGACTACATAAACATCATTGAGGCTTTGCGCGAAGCAAACCCCGGCGTAGAGATAAAAGTATGCCAAATGACTCCCATTTTCCATTGGCACCGACGTTTCAAGAGCGGTACACGCGACTGGTACTGGCAGATTCAGGAAGTCATCAAGACCATTGCCGAAAACGGGAATTTTGAGCTTATCAACCTGAGCCGTCACCTATACAACCGTCCCGACCTGATGCCCGATGCACTGCACCCCAACGAGCAGGGAGCCGAAATCATTGCCAAGCAGGTCTATTCAGCCATTACAGATGACTTCGGCGGCCTGTCACTACCTGCAATATACAGCGATAACATGGTTGTGCAGCAAGGCCAGCCTTTTGTTGTAAGCGGAACAGCCAATGCCGGTAAAGAGGTATCTGTAAGGTTCGGCAAGCAGAGAATCATAAAGAAGGCAGCAGAAGACGGAACCTGGAGGGTAATGTTCACCCCAATGGAAGCCGACGGCGAGAGCTATAAGCTGACCGTTGAGTGCGGAAAGGAGAAAAAAGAGTATAAGAACCTTGTCATTGGCGAGGTATGGCTCTGTTCGGGACAATCGAACATGGCATTTATGGTAAAGGAATCATCGCACATTGAGCAAAGCCTTGCGAATGTAAAGAACAGGGATATCCGTCTCTATGATATGAAGCCACGCGTCTTTACCGACAACATTGAGTGGGATTCGGCGAGCCTAGTGGCGCTCAACAACCACGACTACTACCTGCCAACAGCCTGGCAGATGCAGAGCAAGGAGAATGTAAGCGATTTCTCGGCTGTAGCATATCATTTTGGCGCAATGCTTGCCGACTCGTTGGGTGTTCCCGTGGGACTTATATGCAATGCTGTTGGCGGTGCACCTGCCGAGGCATACATAGACCGCAAGACACTTGAGTTCCACCCCGTGCTGGTTGACATATTATATAATTGGAAAGAGAATGACATGATACAGGACTGGTGCCGTGGCCGCGCAAAGAAGAACATTGCCAAGAGCACCAACAACATGCAGCGCCACCCATACGAGCCTTGTTTCCTTTATGAGAACGGAATAATGCCGATAGCAGGTTACCCCATCAAGGGAGCAATATGGTACCAGGGAGAATCAAATGCACACAATGTCGAGTTACACGAGGTCATTTTCCCTACCCTTGTTGAGAGCTGGCGCAAGACATGGGACAACCCCGAAATGCCTTTCTACTTTGTCCAGCTCTCAAGCATAAACCGCCCGTCATGGCCACATTTCCGTGACTCACAGCGTCGCCTGGCTGCCGAAATCCCCAACTGCGACTTTGCAGTGTCAAGCGACAAGGGAGACCCATGGGATGTGCATCCAAAGGAGAAAGCGCCTGTTGGCGAGCGTCTTGCACGCCTTGCGCTGAACCAGACATACGGTATGAGCCACGTTGCACAACACGGCCCAACACCTGTGAGGATGTTCAGTTTCAACGGCAGAACCGTTATAGAATTCGAAAATGCGACCGAACTGAAGACAAGCGACAACAATGTGTTGAGAGGATTGGAGATTGCCGACAAGACAGGTCCATTCAGCGAGGTCGATGCAAAGACCGAGGTAAAGTTCAAGGGCAACCGTATAATAATAGAGCGTGAAGGCCACCGCGTGCGCTATGCGTGGAAACCATATACCGATGCAAATCTGGTCAATGAAGCAGGCCTCCCGGCAAGCACTTTCGAAATTGAAGTGAAAAGGAGAAGGTAAAAACCAAGCAAGAACAAGAAAACAAGGATGAAGGAATTAAATTCCTTCATCCTTGTTTTGCTGTATTATGGATATTTCACTTTATCACTCCAAGTTCCTTGCCCACCTTTATGAAGGCTGCAATAGCCTTGTCAAGGTGCTCCTGCTCGTGAGCGGCAGAAAGCTGAACACGGATACGTGCCTCGCCCTTTGGAACAACAGGATAGTAGAAACCGGTAACGAAGATACCCTCCTGAGCCATCTTCTGTGCGAACACCTGTGACAATGGAGCATCATAGAGCATCACGGCACAGATTGCCGACTGTGTAGGCTTGATATCGAAACCAGCTGCCAACATCTTGTCGCGGAAATAGTTCACGTTATTCTGCAACTTGGTGTGGAGCTCATCGCTCTCGGCAAGCATCTTGAACACCTCGATTGAAGCACCTACCACTGATGGTGGCAATGAGTTAGAGAAGAGGTATGGGCGTGAACGCTGGCGCAGCATGTCGATAATCTCCTTGCGACCGGTTGTAAAACCACCTACAGCACCACCGAATGCCTTACCGAGTGTACCGGTAAAGATATCTACACGGCCATAGCAGTTGAACTGCTCGGCAACACCATGACCAGTTGCACCCACCACACCGGCAGAGTGTGACTCATCGACCATTACAAGAGCATTGTACTTCTCGGCAAGGTCACAGATCTTGTCCATAGGAGCGACGTTGCCGTCCATTGAGAACACACCGTCAGTAACGATTATGCGATAACGCTGTGCCTGAGCCTCCTGCAAGCAACGCTCCAGATCGGCCATGTCGGCATTTGCATAACGATATCGCTGTGCCTTGCAAAGACGCACACCGTCAATGATTGAGGCATGGTTGAGCGAATCGGAGATGATTGCATCCTCGGCAGTGAAAAGAGGCTCGAACAGGCCACCGTTTGCATCAAAGCAAGCAGCATAGAGGATTGTATCCTCGGTCTTGAAGTAATCGGCAATGGCCTTTTCAAGTGTCTTGTGATAGTCCTGTGTTCCGCAGATGAAACGCACCGATGACATACCGAAGCCGCGGGCCTCCATGGCCTCCTGGGCAGCCTTCATCAGGCGTGGGTTGTTCGACAGGCCAAGATAGTTGTTGGCACAGAAGTTAAGCGCCTTTGAGCCATCCTCGAGAGTGATCTCGGCAAACTGCTGCGATGCAATGTTACGCTCTCTCTTGTACAAACCGGCAGCGTCAATGGCAGCCAATTCATCTTTCAAATGTTGTTGAAAATCTCCGTACATTGTTATATCTGTTTTAGTTATCAATAATCTGCTATCAAAATCCGGGCAGAATATTCCACCCATTCATATGTTTTATTCACAAAAATACATTTTTTGTTTTAAAACACACGTCTGCTACAAAAAATATTTAGCCGCCATGCATAATTACGGCAAAGATAAAGAGTCCATGAGCAATTAAAAATTTGTTAACGTGTGATATTTTAATAAAAAATTGTACCTTTGGCCCATCGTGTCAAGTAAATTTACACATCACACAAAATAAAAAATGAACAAACCATGCTGACAAACATCTTATTGACAATATTTTATCTCGTAGCACCGGCCGGAATTCTGTTTATCTGCCGCAAGAATAAAGTCTTCAACAAGATTGGCCCTGTATTGACTCTGTACCTGCTTGGCGTAATAGTTGCCAACATCGGACTTTTCCCAAGTGAACAGAGCGCATATGACAAAGTCTTCGGGTTCATGGAATCATTCTCGGGAGTACTCATCCCATTGGCTCTGCCCATGATTCTCTTCGGTTGCAACTTCAAGAAATTCTCTTTGGGCAAGTCATTGAAAGCATTTGTGATAGGAGCATTGTCAGTCGTTGCATTCGTTGCCGTCGGATATTTCATTTTCAAGGAGAACCTTGGCGATGAAGGCGCCATAATGGGTGCTTCACTCACAGGACAGTACCTTGGCGGTGCAGCCAACCTTGCAGCCATCAAGCAGATGCTTGGTCTCAGCAGTGAGAACTTCATAATACTCACTACATGCAACCTCATTGTCTCATTCTTCTACCTGATGTTCCTCATGGGCGGTGGTGTCAAGATAGCACGCAGGATTGTAGGCAAACGAGGCCGCAAGGAACAGAATGTAAAGGTCGAGGAGTACACCGAGGAGAACCCATACAAGGAGTTCGGCAAGAAGAAAAGCCTCATACAGCTTGGCAAGGTGCTGCTTGGCTCAATCGTTGTCATGGGCATATCGGTATACATTGGCAAGCTTTTAGGCAAGGATGGCGAGATATCCATGGTTGCCCTCATCCTCTCAATCACCACCCTGTCACTCCTGCTCACAAGCTGGAAAGAGGTACGCACATGGGACAAGAGCTACGATGCCGGCATGTACATCATCTATGTATTCTGCCTTGTAATGGCAACAATGGCCGACCTGAGCAAGATCAACTGGAGCCAGAGCCTCTACATACTCATCTATCAGGCCGTGATCATATTCGGCTCACTGTTCCTGACCATCCTTTTTGCAAGACTGTTCCGCGTTGATGCCGACGATGCCGTCATAACATCGGACACCCTCATCAACTCCCCTTTGTGTGTGCCTATGATTGCCGCAACAATGAAGAACAAGGACGTGATCATGACAGGTATTGCCAACGGACTTTTGGGATATGCAGTGGGTAACTACATAGGCTTCCTGATGTTCAACCTGTTCGGATTGCTTTAAAAGTTTTTGTAACTTTTTACATTAAAAAATTTGTAGCTATTGTGAAAATTGCTGTAACTTTGTTTGCACACCAAAACAAGAAATAGTAAAACAAAACATACTGCCTTATGAAAAACGTACTTATCATCGGCTCAACCGGCCAGATCGGTTCGGAGCTCACAATGAAATTGCGTAATATGATTCCCGACGGCAACATCGTTGCCGGCTACATCCCCGGCGCAGAGCCCAAAGGCATACTGCTTGAAAGCGGCCCGGCAGCAGAGGCAAATGTAAAGAACGCACAACAGCTTGCCGAGATTGTAGACAAATACAAGATCGACACCATATATAACCTTGCGGCATTGTTGTCGGCCGTTGCCGAGTCAAAGCCCCTCTTGGCATGGGACATCCAGATGAACGGTCTCATCAACATCCTTGAGATTGCACGCGAAAAGAAGTGCGCCGTCTTCACACCAAGTTCAATCGGTTCGTTCGGCCCCAACACACCACGCGACAACACCCCACAGGACACAATACAGCGCCCAAAGACAATGTATGGCGTAACCAAGGTTGCAACAGAGTTGCTCAGCGACTACTACTATACAAAATATGGCGTTGACACACGCGCGGTACGTTTCCCCGGCCTAATCTCTAACGTGACACTCCCCGGTGGTGGAACAACCGACTACGCTGTGGAAATCTACTATGCAGCAGTCAAGGGCGAGGATTTCGCATGTCCCATCCAGGCAGGCACATTCATGGACATGATGTACATGCCCGATGCCTTGAAGGCAGCCGTTGACATCATGAATGCCGACCCATCACGCCTCATCCACCGCAACGCCTTCAACGTTGCATCTATGAGTTTTGACCCAGAGATCATCAAAGCGTCAATCCAGAAGTACATCCCCGACTTCAAGATGCACTATGAGTTCGACCCGGTACGTCAGGCCATTGCCGACTCTTGGCCAAACAAGATGGATGACAGTTGCGCACGCAACGAGTGGGATTGGAAGCCAAGCTACGACCTCGACTCAATGACACAGGACATGATCAAGACCCTGCGCGAGCGTTTCAACAAGTAAGAACATTTCACATAGTATATCACACAGGTTGCAGCCCAAGGTTGTAACCTGTGTATTTTTATTATTTCAACTACCTTCTCTCTCATAAACGGCTTTATTTTTGATGGCAAAAAAGTTTATGAAAGAAGCATTTGACAAAAACAAAAATGATTTCAACTTTGGCCCATGGCAAAGTGAGTGCAGCAAAGAGGAGTTCGACTACATCAACAAAAGAAAGTTCGATTCCATTATTGACAAGAACCTTGGGCACGAAGGCGGTTATGCAAACAACAAGAACGACCGTGGCGGAGAGACCAATTGGGGTATAACCAAGCCTTTTATGGAAGAGTTCAAATATGCCCTTCCCGGGGGCAAGAGCGTTCCAATAAAGGACCTTTCTGTCGACGATGCAAAAAAAATGTACAAGGCAATGTGGGATAGATATAATCTTGGCTACATTAGGGACAAGAATGTCGCCTATACAATCTTTGACTATATGATCAACACATACCACCATACTGCAGCCAAAAGAGTACAGCATATACTCAACACTCAAGGTGCATCGCTGAAAGTTGACGGTCAGATTGGGAAAAAGAGCCTCGAAGCCATACACAACAGCGACGCCAAGTGGTTGATAGATGAAATTTTAAAGAACAGGCAATACCATTACCGCAAGCAAGTCAAAGATGACTCCAATCAACATGTTTTTTACGCAGGTTGGATGAACCGTCTGAACAAAATCGCGGAATCAGTTGGAAGCGATTTGTATTTTTCGCCACATTTTTAGAGTCATGAAAAAGCATTTGTTTTACTTATTGTTTTAGCAGCATCCCTGCAAGTTTTCTCCACCACCCCACAGAAAGACGGCGAAGAGGAGTTGTCGCCTTTTGTAGGAAAGTGGGACCGGGCATGGAATGACAATAAATTGAATGACATCACTTTTGAATTATTTAATTATACTGTAATGCGTTTTATACTCGATGACAATAATATTTACTGGCCGGATACAGCATTGATGATTCTGCACAAAAAAGAGAATATAGAATTCTCACAGCAGGAAGACTACTACATGTACAAGAAAAAATAGAATACCCGCAATCGTGGAGCCGCAAGGTTCCACGATTGCTGTTTATAACGCACAAAATATCAAAACTTTTCTGCCCGAAAAACTCATTTTAACAAATATCTTTATATCTTTGTAATTGCGCAGTTTGTGCAATGGAACGAAAAAATATCATAATAACCATAAAACACAACACTATGTCAATCAACCAATTGAAAAAATGCTTTGTATTGATCGCTGTAGCGCTGTTATGCGCATTCAGCAGCAATGCACAGGAGACTTTTGAAAAAGGCAAACTGTACCACATCTACGGTGCAGGAGAAAAAGAGAATCTCGTTGCCGAAAAAATGGGCGAAATGGCCGGTCTCATCGACTATGACAAGGAAGACCCCACCATTTACTGGAAGATTTCGGAATTGTCGGGCAGTTGGCGCATCATCAACCCCGTTACCAACAACGCATTGCGCGTTAACGGCAACATCGTTGAGGTTGGCGAGAACAACGGTTCGGACGAGGCACAGTTGTGGAAGTTCGAGAATGGCTTGCTCATTCCCGCAAACAGCCCAACACTTGCAGTAGCAAAAGGCAAGAACGGTACACTCGTTGTAATCAAGAGAGAGAGAGCCGAGAACATGCGTGCAGCAAAGTTCAAGATCCAGGCTTCAGAGCTCGCCGGTTTCGATGATGACCTCACATACCAGATCTGCCCTGTTACAAAGCCAGGCCAGGTGCTTGGTAATGGCGACTCTGCCGAGAACAATGCACGAATCGTAAGCGAGGACACAGTTAGCGGCAACAGAGGCCAGTACTGGAACATCAAGACCATCGACCTCCTGACTTTTGCAATCGAGAATTCATACTACGGCATCCATTTTGATGATGGCGGCAACAACGCCAGCATCGACTACCTGCTCCAGTGGCCTGCAAAGGCCGGCGAGTGGAACAACGCAAAGTTCCACTTTGAGCCTGTTGCAAAGCAGAACGGCGTATACCTCATCACATCAGCCGGCAAAGAGGGCACAATGTATGCACTCAAGGAGGGCCGCATGATGCTCGTTGAGAAGAACCCAACCGATTCAGCAGCGTGGTTCACAATCGCACAGGTCGAGAAGCCAAAAGTAAACGCCCCACACTGGGAGGACGAGGCCATGTTCGGCGAGAACAAGGAGCGTGGCGTTGCAACATACATGCCATATGACAATGTGAAAAAGATGCTTGCCGACAAGGAGTACTACGCAACACCTTGGACCGAGCCAGTCAACAACCGTTACCTCAGCCTCAACGGCACATGGAAGTTCAACCTCGTCAGCGAGCCATCAGAGCGTCCACTCGACTTCTTCGAGGAGGGCTTCGATGCAAGCGGTTGGGACAACCTTCCTGTACCATCAAACTGGGAGATGTATGGATATGACAAGCCAATCTACAACAACGTAGAGTATCCACACGCCAACACACCTCCATTCATCAAGGCACGTCCAGGCTTCAATGACAACGGCAGCAACTACGGCATCAACCCTGTAGGTTCATATATCCGCACATTTGAGGTTCCCGAGGATTGGGACGGCCGCCGCACATTCATCCACTTCGGTGGTATCTACTCAGCTGCTTTCGTTTGGGTAAACGGCGAATATGTAGGTTACACACAGGGTGCGAACAATGTTGCAGAGTTTGACGTGACCAACTACTTGAAGAAGGGCGAGAACAAGCTTGCAGTCCAGGTATTCCGTTGGAGCGACGGTTCATACCTCGAGTGTCAGGACATGTTCCGCATGAGCGGTATCTTCCGCGATGTATACCTCTACAACGTACCTTTGACAGCCGTACGTGACCACTACATCACAAGCAAGATTTCGGCCGACCACTTCAGTGCCGAGATGAACATCAACTTCGAGATTGACAACCGCGACTTCCTCCCAGGTCTCAAGACCATCAAGGCTCAAGTATATGACCCAAGCGGAACATTGGTTGCCGAGGAGTCAACAGTTGTGAACACAGCAGCCAAGATTGCATCTCCAAGCGGCAACATCAAGCTCGAGGTATTCAACCTCAAGCTGTGGAGCGCCGAGAAGCCAAACCTCTACACCGTACGCATTATCCAGTACGATGAGGATGACAAGGAAGAGATGGCATTCTCAACAAAGTATGGTTTCCGCGACATCGTAATCAAGAACTCACTTGTATACATCAATGGCGAGAGAGTATTCTTCAAGGGTGTCAACCGTCACGACACACACCCTGTTTACGGCCGTGCCGTTACAACAGAGTCAATGTTGCAGGACATCATGCTCATGAAGCAGAACAACATCAACACCGTACGTACAAGTCACTATCCTAATGCAGCAAAGATGTACGCCATGTATGACTACTATGGTCTCTACTGCTGCGACGAGGCCGACCTGGAGAACCATGCAAACCAGAGCATTTCGGACCGCACATCATGGATTCCTGCATTTGTTGACCGCATCAACCGCATGGTATTGCGCGACCGCAACCACGCCTGCGTTGTAATGTGGAGCTTGGGTAACGAGGCCGGCAACGGCAGCAACTTCGGTCCTTGCTACGATGAGGCAAAACGCCTTGACAGCCGCCCGGTACACTACGAGGGAACACGCTCAAGCGGCGACTACGGTGGCGGACGTTTCAGCGACTTCTATTCTAAGATGTATCCAGGCCAGGCATGGATGGACAAATACACCAATGACCTTGACAAGCCAATGTTCATCTGCGAGTATGCGCACGCAATGGGTAACGCCATCGGTAACCTCAAGGAGTACTGGCAGAAGATTGAGGCATCCAACTCATGCGTCGGTGGTTGCATCTGGGATTGGGTTGACCAGGCTATCTATGACCCACAGAAGATGAAAGAAGGTATCTATGAGATCCACACCGGTTATGACTATCCTGGCCCACATCAGGGCAACTTCTGCTCAAACGGTATTATCCCTCCAACACGCGAGGAGAGTGCAAAACTCAAGGAAGTCAAGGCTGCACACCAGTTCATTGACATCACAATGCCAGAGGTTGTTACCGAGTTCGACGGCGGTATCGTAACCATCGCATTGAAGAACAAGTACAACTTCACAAACCTCAATGAGTTCGACGTTGTATACGACATCGTAAAGAACGGAAAGATTGTATACACAGGCCGTTCAGCCGTTCCATATACCGAGAGCGGACAGACCGGTAAGGTATGGCTCACTGTAAAGAAGGCCAATATCAACAAGGCATTCAAGAAGGGCGATGAGTTGCTCATCAACGTACATGTCGTTTACCGCAAGGAACAGACATTTGCTCCTGCAGGCCACGAGGTTGCTTTGGCACAGTTCACACTTGCCGAGCGTGCTCCTCTTGCAGCCATTGAGTCAAAGGGTGCTCCTCTTGCAGCGACATCATCATTGCACGAGACTGTTATCGGCAACGACAAGGTACAGTTGACATTTGATGCCGAGACAGCGCAGCTCACAGCACTCGCATTCGGCGGCAAGAACATCATTGCTGACGGACAGGGCTTCATCTACAGCAACCACCGTTGGATTGAGAACGACCGTCAGGGTTACGACTACTACGGACCTGACGCAGGCAAGCCACAGGCACAGACTGCAAACGGCCTTGAGGCAAATGGCGAGATCAAGGTTGTCGAGGAGAACGGCAACACTGTTGTAAAGACAGTACGCAAGGGCTCAATCTGCGACACCGAGATCAACTACACCATCTACCCACAGGGTATTGTAGATGTTGACGCCAAGTTCATTCCAAAGAGTGGCAACCTGCGCCGTGCAGGTGTTGTATGTGCTCTCGACCAGGCTTTGAGCAACGTAAACTACTACGCTTACGGCCCATGGGAGAACACTGTCGACCGCAAGGACGGCGTTGTTGTAGGCCGCTACACATCAAAGACAACCGGCGAGATGGCCGACCGTTACGTAAAGCCACAGAGCAGCGGTAGCCGCGAGGGCTTGCGCGAGGTAACCTTTACCGATGATTTCGGTTTCGGTGTAAAGATTGAGACTGAGGACAATGTAAGCTTCTCGGCACTCCCCTACACCGATGAGGACCTTATGAGAGCCGGTCATTACTGGGAGATGACAAAGCGCCCATACACAGTGCTCCATCTCGACGCTTGGATGCGCGGTGTAGGTAACGCATCATGTGGATACGATGTAGACACAATGCCTGAGTATCGTGTACCAAACGAGGAGATGAGCTACAAGCTCCGTATATCACCTGTTGTTGGCAAGTAATACACAGCATACATAAAAATCGAGGCGCACAAGCAATTGTGCGCCTCGATTTTTTATCACTCCCAGATATCATCCCAGGAACCGGACTCAATACCATCATTCACATCGTGAACCGTCTTTGCTCCTGCGCTGCCGGTAGAAGCTGCAATAATATATGTCTCAATGCTGAAACTCTCGGCCACAGGTGCAGAATAACGTTTTTTCATACCATTCCGTTTAAAGGTGTTTATAAAATTTCCAACGTCCATTATGGACAATAACAAGTCACCTGCGGCACTTGTACTGAAATGCCGCAGGTGACTTATATACATATAACACCTCAAACCACCCGATTGTTTTTTCAAAAGGGTATTTTCTCAATTATTTCTTCTTCCCCTCTTCAACTGTAGGTGCTGAATCCTTGTACTTGAAACGTCTGATCTTCTGTGTCGCAGTCTTTTCAAAAGGCTCCTTCATGACCTCTACCGAACTTACCTGTGACGACTTGTTCACATTCTTGTTGGTAATGCTCAGAATCTTCGCCTTCCAATGGTCAAGTTTCTCATAGAATTTGTCCTCGCTCTCCTTGTTCCACTCAATGAAACCCTCGGCAGGAGCAACAAGCGCCACAAGACGGCCATTGCGCTCCACAACGATAGACTCGCTCACACCCTCAACATTATTCAGTACATTCTCAATCTCCTCGGGGTAGATATTCTCGCCCGAAGGACCAAGAATCATATTGCTGTTGCGGCCCTTGATATAGAAACGTCCCTTCTCATCCTGTATGGCAATGTCACTTGTGCGGAACCAGCCATCCTCGGTAAACACGCTCCTTGTACGCACAGGATCCTTGTAATAGCCAAGCATCACGTTCGGGCCCTTTGCAACAATCTCGCCCTCGCCGGTCTCGGGGTCAACATTGTGTAGTTTAAGTTTTACATTATATACAGGATATCCGAATGAGCCAACCGCTCTCCACCCAGACATTGCATATCCAAGCAATGGCGAAGTCTCGGTCAGGCCATATCCGATTGCATATGGGAAACGGGCAGTCAACAGGAACTTCTCGACCTCGGGATCAAGCTTTGCACCACCAATACCGTAGAAACTTATGCGTCCACCGAATGTCTTTTTCAGTTTCATACCTATTATGCGGCACATCAGGCCATAGGCATGCTTGTTCATCCATGTGAGCGTGCGGCTCTTCTTTATAGTAGGCAACACACTGCCCTTGTATACCTTTTCAATGATCATAGGTACAGTGAGCATTGTTGTTGGCCTCACAATCTTCATCGCCTTCAACAACAGTGGCGCAGCCGGTGGCTTTGGCAGATAGTACACAGTAGAACCAGTGTACATAGGATAGAGCATACCCAATGTCATCTCCAACGTATGAGCCATCGGCAATATTGAAAGCCAACGGTCCTTCTCGGTTCTCTTGCATGAACGGTAGCATGTAATCACGTTCGACGCAAGGTTACGGTGGCTCAGCACCACACCCTTTGCACTTCCCGTTGTACCCGAAGTATATATGATTGTAGCAATCTCATCGGGGGTAGGAACCGCCGTGCGACCGTCACATGTAAATTTCTCCTCATCGGCCTTTATAATCTCCAGGGTATCGAGTTCAATCACAAGAGTCATCTTGTCCATAACCACCTTCGAAACCTTTCCAAGCATCTTCTTTGCCACAAAAAGCACCTTGCTCTCGGAGTGGTTTATGATGTTCGTTACCTCATTCTCCGAGCTGTCGGGCAGTATGGGAATTGATATGCGGCCAAATACAACGGTTGCAAAGAAAGCAACCGACCAGTTCGGCATGTTTGTAGAGAGGATTGCAACCTTGTCACCCGCACCTATACCATATTGGGTCAGCACCTTTGAGAGAGCATCACACTCGCTCTTGAACGAGGCATAAGTGTACGAGCCCTCCTTGCTATCGTACCACTGCGTATATGTCTTTTTAGAGTACACGGCAGTCGCGTAGTCATACAACTTTGCCAAAGTATCTATATACTTTTCCCTCATTTTCTTCAATCGTCTGTAGACCTGATTCATAAAATGTAATTATTTTGTGTTTGAGATGTCAAGATAAGCAAAAATCACGCACAAACAGCGATTTATGACAATTATTTGTTCCTTTAGGCCAAAATATCACTATTTCCGGCAATGGAAGCAGCTATCAGCCTGTGTCCCTCGGCGTTAGGATGTATACCATCGGCACAATAAAGTTTTCTCATAGCGCCTTGGTATTTGTCAAAAGGTGTCGTGATGTCGATTATAGGTGCATGCATCAATCTCGAGATCTCAAAGAGCGCCCTGTTATACATCTCATGCCAACGGCTGATCACATTTATATCGCCGCCTAACCAGTTGAACACATTCTCGCGCTGCTCTCCGTTCATGAAACGGCTTATAAAAGAGAAGTAATACTCGGAATCTATTGGGGGCAGGGAGATGATTACCGGCTTTGAGCCCAACGCGCGCACTCTCTCAATAAGCTTGCCGAATTTCTCCTTGAAGGCATCAAGGATTGTCTTTGGCAAGTGTTCATCGGCCGGACTGTCGGCAATCTTACCCCAATTGAAGTCACAGTCGTTACCGCCGAATTCAAGGAGAGTATAGTCCGACCCCGATATCTCATCGGCATGACGGTCAATCATCTGCTGACCGAAATCAATTGTACAGCCGAATTTACCGTAATTCGTAATCTCCAGACCGAGTGTCTCACTTATTATATCAATGAAGCTGTTATCCAGTATAGAGTATCTGTTCTTCTCGTTGAGCACCACACCACGTGTCAGGGAATCGCCCAATGCTGTTATCTTTTTCAGTTCCATAATCAGTTGTTTTGAAAATTCTGCGGCAAAATTACAACAGCCGCGCCAAGCCCCATAATAAATGTTACAGGTACGAGCGTTTTGGGATAAAAACAACGTTTTCAGGGATAAATCCCTATATTTTAGGGAAGTTTGACAAATAATCACTATCTTTGCCCCTGCAAACAATGGTACAGAAAACAATGAAAAAGAACTTGATGCTGAGTGGAGTATGCACCATCATCCACTCATTGGTAGTCCCGGTGTTCATCCTCATATTCATGACATTCTACAAGCCGCTCGGAATCCACGAACTGCTTGACATGGAGCATGCCAATTTCGCATTCAACGCAACAATCATATTCTGCATAACCCTGGTATCAATATCCATCACACGCGGATGGCTATACCTTATAGGCAAATACAAGAACATCTCGCGTTCAATATATACCGTATGGTGCTTTGCCGAGATGGTCATTGCCGCACTCTTCTCATCGCTCTACGCCACCCTCATGCTCAAGGAACCAGTTTCATATTTTGAGATCGCCGGCACATTCATACTGCTTATAACTACAACAGCCATATACCCCTACAGCATCATATGGCTCGCGTACGAACTATATGCAAAGAACAACGAAGAGAAAGTCACAACCGACGACAGTTCACTCATCCGTTTCCACGATGAATACAAGAAACTACGCCTTGTCATAGCCCCCGAGGCCGTTATCTTCATAAAATCGGAGGACAACTATGTACAGATACACTACCAGGACCAGAACAGAACAAAGAAGTTCATTCTGCGATCATCAATGAAGGCACTTGAGGAGACACTCTCAAAGCGCGGGCTTGTACGTTGCCACAGGTCATACTTCATCAACCCGGCATACATAAAGATTGTACACAGGGACAACACAGGAACAATTGTCGCCGATTTGAAACAGGATAATTTCGAAAGCATCCCCATCTCACGCAAATACCAGGATGCAATAACACGACTCTTATAAAGGTTAAAGGGGAAAACTCGTGTAAACGAGTGTGTGGGAGCTTGCTCACACACGCAACGAGTGCAACCGAGGTTCAAGCACGCGAAGTGTGGTTAAAACGGAAAACGTGTGTGTGTGTGTGAGCTTGCTCACACACGCAACGAGTGCAACCGAGGTTCAAGCACACGAAGTGTGGTTAAAACGGAAAACGGAAAACGGGAGCTTGCTCACACACGCAACGAGTGCAACCGAGGTTCAAGCACACGAAGTGTGGTTAAAACGGAAAACAGGAAAACTCGGCTTTCAGTTCTCACCTTTCACCTTTTCCCTTTCACCTTTCACCCTTCACCTTTTCCCTTTCACCTTTCACCCTTCACCTTTCACCTTTCAGATTTCAGATTTCACTTTATCAGCGCTGCATATCCGCAGCGGCGGCATAGCGGCTCCACAGCCTGATGCTTTGTAAAGCCATCATATATAGCCTTTGCACGCGGCGAGGCAAGCACCTCATCAAGGCTCTGCTCAAAGAGATTGCCAAGAGCCAGCGCTCCGGCACTGTCAAGACAGCAAGGCACCACCGTACCATCCACAAGCACACCAATCTGGTTACGCAAGGCATAGCAGAAAGCATCCTCTGCTCCATTTTCAGGCTTTCCATCCTCGGGCCACTCGAACATGCGGCCATACTCAATGAAAATATTCTCCGTGAGTTTCCATCCGCTCTGGCACGATGTCCATGGACGCGGAACATACTCCGCCACCATATCCAGCAGACGCTCATTCTCCTTCTCATATCCGCCCTGATTCCACAGGCGCAACACCATTATCACACCTTTTGATGCAGCCTCTATGGCAAAACGCATGACCTCATCAACATACAGCCCAAGATTCTCCTTGCCGTTACCCTCATGCGAATGGAGCGATACCTGCATCTTGTACGGACGGGCATCCATCACAGCCTGCGCACGTGACAGCAATGTACCATTGGTAGTAAGCACCGGAACAAAACCCTTTTCACGCGCCGATGTTATGAAAGCCGGCAAATGGCGATGCAGCAACGGCTCGCCCATCAGATGAAAATACAGGAACTTGATTTTGCCACGCAGTTTCTCCGTCAGCACATCAAACTCCGCCGGCGACAGGCTACGTTTTTCCCTTGCCGTCTTTGGGCAGAAAAGACAGTCAAGGTTACAGATGTTGGTTATTTCAAGATAACAGCGTGTAATCATATCGGTTATTGTATAAAAAACAAAGAGAGGAAAGCGTTGCACTTTCCTCTCCTGCTGTGACTCGCTTGGGGCATTTCCACAAAAGACTACATCAAACAGGAAAGCATTTATAGTCAATAGTTTACTCTGTCAAATAGCAAAACTTTTTTCTCTTTCTGAAACTTGGTTGACAACTTGGTTTGCACCTTTGTTTGTTGGTTTGCAAGTTTGTTAGACAAAGATAGCAAATTTATGCCACAAATCAAAGCATCTACCCCACTTCTTTCCCCATTCAACAGACAAAAACAGCCTTAAACCAATCTTTTTATTAACATATTTTTACACTTTTATATCGGGTTTGTAGCCCGATATTTTTTTTATGCCAAAGGTCTTTTATGACTTTTTTTCGCCCCCTACTTTTGTATTGAACAAACACACAAACAAGTAAGGATTGTTGCTATAACGACTGTTAGAAATGTTTATAAATTTTTAACCGTC
>JAFZFO010000008.1 GCA_017555845.1 Bacteroidaceae bacterium
AACCGACGAAGATATAGAAAAGAATAATCTAATCTTCGGAATGAGTAAGGACGAGTTTTTTAATCAAATTGAAAATGTGTTCCGTGAAGCAGAATCTTATTTAAGACGTAGTACTTTTATTGCCTGTTTTAGCGAAACTGTTAAATCGGTTACAATGTGGTCACATTATGCAAACTCTCACAAAGGTTTTGTTTTAGAATACGACCTGAGAAACAGACAAATCAAATGTGATAATTGCGAAAACAAATTAACATGTAGAGACAGAATAGTACACAATCTATATCCTATCATTTATGACCATAAAAGATATGACGGGACGTCCTTTGTAGATTGTTTTTCAGGTAGGCATATGGGGCTTTTCTCAAAATTAAGCGATGTAATGTTTATCAATAAGGCGGCATTATATAAATCACCACAATGGGCATATGAAAAAGAGTGGCGTTTATTCCTAGATAAACAGAACTCATATGGCCTACCTTATTTATGCACAGAGATACGCCCTGTCGCAATATATTACGGCAAGGATATTTCAGCCATAAACAAGAAAATTCTTAGTAATATCGCCAAAGAAAAAGGATTAAAAGAGTATCAAATGTACATCGATGTTCAATCTGAAAAGTACACAATGAAGTATAAAAAACATGAGGATTCTTGATTCAATATTTAGAGAATCAGGGATTCCGAACTGAGGTGGAGCAATAGCGGGAGATTACGTTTGGAGCATTTCTTTAATGCAAAGATATAGAGCCATTTAGAAAAGAAACTCATTTTCTGGTGGCACCACTTGAAAGAGAAGCAGTTATCTGAAAAGATAGCTGCTTTTTTGTGTTTTATTATATACCCCATCGGGTATAATTCCGTTGTTTGAGCCTTGTTTTTATACACAATAGGGTGTAATTGTGACTATTCGCGTCAAAATATGAAGTGAATAGATGCATAATCACTTCATTTGGGGTGGAATTGTTAGGTTCGACAATCTTTCCAGTTGGTTAGTGTCGCTAACCAACTGAAGATGTCACAAGTTGGCAACAAACTATAGTCAACTGAAATATGTTGCCCTGCGCTCGTTGTAAAATGCTCAAACAAGTTTGGCATTTCACTCGCTTGCACTATATTTGTATAATATTTACAGAACAATAATTTATGGAAAACAAGAAAAAACACAGTTTCAAGGAGTGGGTTTTGGCTACGCGTCCTTGGTCTTTCCCGGCGTCGGCGATGCCGGTGTTGGTGACATTGGCTTATCTTAACTGGTGTGACTATAAGGTTGATTGGATTGCGGGTGTTTGGGCGTTGCTCAACATTGTGATATTCCACGCTGCGGCCAATACCTGGAGTGATTATTTCGACTACAAGCGTGGTGTTGACCGCGAGGATGCCATTGGCGGTATGTCCATTGTGAGCGGTGAGTTCCAGGCAGGCGAGATTAAGTGGCTTGCGGCCTGTCTGCTCTCTGTTGCTGTTGCGGTTGGCGTTAACCTGATGTACTACGCGGGCTTGCCGGTGCTCTATTTTGGCCTTGCGGGCTGTGCGCTCATTCTGCTCTATCCCTGGCTCAAGTATCATGCTTTGGGTGATTTGGATATTTTCCTCACATACTCGGTGTTGCCAATTCTTGGTACATCGTTCGTGGCTACAGGCTCTCTGAACATGGAGGTGTTGTGGCTTATGTTGCCCATAGGCCTTATTACCGTCGGTATTCTGCACGTGAACAATGCGCGTGACATTGAGCAGGATACCCGTGCGGGAATAAAGACTTTTGCTATGCTCATTGGCAAGCGTGCGTCGGTTGTGTTCTACATTGCCGAGCTTGTGTTGCCTTTCGTTGCCATTCTTGTTGCTGCCATCTGTGGCGCAATGCCTTGGTGGGCATTGGTTGTTGTGGTTGCCTTGAAGCCTGCCATTGACAACTGCCGTGCTATGGTGAAGTTGCCTACAGAGGGTATGAAGGCGCTTGTGGGCGTTGATGAGAAGACTGCGCAGCTGCAGCTGATGTTCAGCCTTTTGTTGTCGATATCTCTTTTTGTGACTGCGGCTTTATGATGCGCCGTCTGGTCTTTACAATAATACTTGCAGCAGTGCTGTGGACTGTGATGTTCAGTCCATGGACTGCTCCGCATGTAAACTTCTGGTGGATGATGACTGGTTCGGCCTGCACGCTGTCACTCTGTGCTACGCTGTTTGCGCCGGGGTGGTGGAAAAGGGTGCACCTTAACCCTGCCAACATTCTTTGGGGCATTGCAATTGCCGTTGCCTTGTGGGGCGTGTTCTGGATTGGCGACAAGCTGTCGCAACTGATGTTCGACTTCGCCCGCCCGCAGGTCGATACCATTTATGGAATGAAGGACGGACAGTCGCCGTGGCTGCTCACAGCGCTGATGCTGTTCCTCATTGGGCCTGCCGAGGAGATTTTCTGGCGCGGATATGTGCAGGAGAATCTCTCCAAGAAGTGGAACGCAAACATGGGCTTTGTGGTTACAACGCTAATATATGCGATTGTGCATGCAGGCTCATTCAACTTCATGCTGATTATGGCGGCTCTTGTGGCCGGCGCAGCGTGGGGTTTGCTATACCGCTTGTTCCCTAAATACTTTGCGGCGATAATAATTTCGCACGCGTTGTGGGATGTTGCGGTGTTTGTGTGGTTTCCGATAATGTAAAAGTTGCTCTTTATATGTCATTCTGAACGTAGTGAAGAATCTCTGCATAATAGATATTTCGCTTCGCTCAATATGACAAACTTGGAGTATTTAAATGCTTGATATTAAAACATGGCAAAGGAAAAATCGGTTTTTCTGTGTAATGACTGTGGCTATGAATCGCCAAAATGGGCGGGCAAGTGCCCTGCGTGCGGTGCGTGGAACAGTTTTGTTGAGAAGGTGGTGAGGAACACGCCTGCGTCGCGTGTGTCGCTTGCGACAGGCGAGAAACCACAGGTGCGCCCAATGCTCATTGACGATGTGGCAACCGATGCGCTGCCACGTATGGATATGCGTGACGGTGAGCTTAACCGTGTGCTTGGCGGTGGCCTTGTGCCGGGTTCGCTTGTGCTGTTGGGTGGTGAGCCGGGTATTGGAAAATCGACTCTTGTGTTGCAGACAATCCTTGGAATGCCCGACCGCAAGGTGCTCTATGTATCGGGCGAGGAGAGCGTGCAGCAGATAAAGCTGCGTGCCGACCGCATTGCCCACGAGCGTGGCAACTGCCACATTGTGTGCGAGACATCGCTTGAGACCATCTTTGTACATATAAAGAACGTGCAGCCCGAGCTGCTTGTCATTGACTCGATACAGACAATGTGCAGCGAGGCGGTGGACTCTTCGCCGGGTAGCATGGCCCAGGTGCGCGAGTGTACGGGTATGCTACTGAAGTTCGCCAAGGAGAACAACATCCCTGTCATTCTCATTGGTCACATAACAAAGGACGGTGCAATTGCCGGTCCAAAGATCCTTGAACACATTGTGGATGTTGTCATTCAGTTCGAGGGCGACCAGCACTATCTCTACCGCGTTCTGCGCTCAATAAAGAACCGCTTTGGCAGCACTGCCGAGCTTGGAATATATGAGATGCGCCGCGAGGGTTTGCGACAGGTTACAAACCCGTCGGAGCTGCTGTTGAGTGAGCGCCACAAGGGAATGAGCGGTGTGGCCATTGCATCGGCAATTGAGGGCGTGAGCCCATTCCTCATTGAGGCACAGGCTTTGGTAAGCACAGCTGCCTATGGCACTCCACAGCGCTCGGCAACGGGTTTCGATGGCCGCCGCATGAACATGTTGCTGGCTGTGCTCGAAAAACGCGTGGGCTTCAAGCTGGCGCAGAAGGATGTCTACCTGAACATTGCCGGTGGCTTGCGAGTGAATGACCCCGCGATTGACCTTTCGGTAATAAGCGCCATCCTGTCGAGCAATATGGATGTTGAGATTGAACCTACAATATGCATGGCCGGTGAGGTTGGCTTGTCGGGCGAGATACGCCCTGTGAACCGCATTGAACAGCGCATAGCCGAGGCTGCAAAGCTCGGCTTCAAGCAGATAATTGTGCCGCGCAGCAACATGAAGGGGCTTGATGTCTCACGCTTCGGCATCGAGGTACAGCCGGTAGGAAAGGTCGAAGAGGCCTTCAGATTGATTTTTGGATAAAAAAGGATGAGAGTTTTGGCCTTTGACAACATCGTCTTTTCGCGACCCGCAGGGCACGACTTATATCCGTGCTGCCTGCGACCTATCGCTGCCGATGTTGTCGAACCCTCGGTTTAGTTAACCCTCGGCTTTCACTTTTAACCTTTAACCGCACTGCGTGCGCTTGAACCTGCTTTCGCTCGCTTTGTGTGTAAGTAAACTTCCACACACTCGCTTGCTCGCAGCTTTCACCTTTAACCTTTCAGTTTTGACATTTTAAACTATGGTACACGAATTTCAGATAAGGGTGCAGCCCTATGAGGCGGCCAACGAGCAGTCGCTCGCACGATATATTGCCCGTGAGAAGGGTATGGACGAGCGCACTATCAACGCGGTGCGCGTGTTGCGCCGCAGTATTGACGCACGCCAACGTACAATATATATAAACCTCACTGTCAGGGTTTTCGTTAACGAGATGCCTCCTGCCGATGAGTACACGCCGCGTGAATATCCCAATGTCGAGGGCAAGCGCCCTGTGATTGTTGTGGGTGCGGGTCCTGCGGGTCTTTTTGCAGCGCTCAAACTCATTGAGAACGGTCTGCGCCCCATTGTTGTGGAGCGCGGAAAGGATGTGCGCACACGTAAGGTAGACCTTGCAAACATATCGCGCACGCACACCGTGAACCCCGAGTCGAACTACTGTTTTGGCGAGGGTGGCGCAGGTGCATATTCCGACGGTAAGCTATATACCCGCAGCAAAAAGCGCGGCAGCATTGAGGGTGTGCTGAACATCTTCTGTCAGCACGGCGCAAGCCCCACAATCCTTGCCGATGCTCATCCACACATTGGAACAGACAAGTTGCCACGTGTCATTGAGAATATCCGCAACCGCATTATTGAGTGCGGTGGCGAGGTGCGCTTTGAGACACGCATGGAAGAGATACTTTTGAGCGGCGGCAAGGTGTGCGGTATACGCACCAACAACGGCGAGCTGCTTGCCGATGCCGTGATTCTTGCAACAGGACACTCGGCAAAGGATGTCTATCGTTGGCTAAACAGCAATAATATAGCACTCGAGGCAAAGGGCTTTGCTGTGGGAGTGCGATTGGAGCATCCGTCGGAGCTCATTGACCAGATACAGTACCACTCGCCAAAGGGCCGTGGAAAGTATCTGCCTGCAGCGGAGTACAGCTTCACCACACAGGTGAACGGCCGTGGAGTATACAGCTTCTGCATGTGCCCCGGTGGTGTGGTAATTCCATCGGCTTCGGCAGCGCAGGAGTTGCTTGTTAATGGAATGTCGCCATCGCACCGTGGTGGCGCGTGGAGCAATTCGGGAATGGTGGTGCAAATTAACCCCGAGGATGTGCTGTTGCCCGAGATGCAGATTGACTGCGACGGCATTGACCCTGTAGCTGATGATTCTCCCCTGCGCGTGATGAATTTTCAGGAGCGCCTTGAACGTCTCTGCTGGGTAATGGGTAACCGCAAGCAGACAGCTCCCGCACAGCGAATGACCGACTTTGTACGCGGCAAGCTCAGCTACGACCTGCCACGCAGTTCATATGCTCCGGGACTCATTTCTTCGCCCCTGCACTTCTGGTTGCCAAAGTTCGTCTCAACCCGTCTGCAGCGCGGCTTTGAACAGTTCGGTCGCATGTCGCGCGGCTTCCTCACAAGCGAGGCAACAATGATTGGTGTAGAGACACGCACTTCATCGCCAGTGCGCATTGTGCGCGACAACGAGACACTGCAGCACGTGACCGTTGAGGGCCTGTTCCCCTGTGGCGAAGGTGCCGGCTATGCCGGTGGCATTGTTTCGGCAGCTGTGGACGGCGAGAGATGTGCAATGGCGGCGAAAGAATATATCGGGGTATAACGTTTAACGTTTAACGATTAACGATTAACGTTTAACGATTAACGATTAGGGAGGTAAGAGTCTTTCTCTGTCTAAAACAAAACGAATGGCGACCAATTGGTCGCCATTCGCATTTAATGATTATTTCCTTGCTATTATGCAATCCAGCTTCCAAGGAGTTCCATCTCTCCTTCGGGGGTTATCTTCAGTCCGGTTGTTGTTGCCGGTACAAGAATGCTCTCGCCCTGGTGGATGCTTACTGTATTACCGTTGTTGTCGGTGATTGTTCCCTTACCTGTTGTGCAGATGAGAATCACGAACGAGTCGAGCTCGGCAAGTGGCATGTCATACTCCTTTGTCAAGCGATAGATATCGGTTGTGAAGTAGCTGCATGATACCAACTGTGTAGCCTTGTCGGGCTGTGCATCGTAGTATGTGCGGTAGTCGGGCAACACGGTGTAGTCAATAGCGTCCTTGCTCAACTCTGTGTGCAGTTCGCGTGGCTTGCCGGTGCTGTCGCAACGGTTGAAGTCATATATACGATATGTGATGTTCGATGTCTGCTGAATCTCGGCAATGAACGCGCCGGCACCGATTGAGTGTATGCGGCCTGCAGGGAGGAAGAATACATCGCCCTTGTGGATGTCATACTCCTGCAACAGGTCGGTAATGGTGTTGTCGGCAATGCTCTGCTCATACTCCTCGGGGGTAACCTGCTTTGCAAAACCTGAACGCAGGCGTGAATCCGGGTCGGCATCGACAACATACCACATCTCTGTCTTGCCCTTTGACTCATGGCGCTCCCATGCGAGCTCGTCATCGGGGTGTACCTGGATTGAGAGGTCCTGACGTGCATCGATGAACTTGATGAGCAATGGGAACTCCATGCCGAAACGCTCGAAGTTCTTCTTGCCAAGCAATGCTTCCTTGTCGCGTGCAATGAGCTCGGGCAACTTCATGCCGGCATCAGCGCCCTCGGCAACAACAGACTCGTTGCCCTTCACACCCGAAATCTCCCAGCTTTCGCCAACCTGCTTCTCATCCGACTCTACTCCTTTGTAAGGAATGATCTTGTCTCCGCCCCAAAGCATCGACTTCAATATTGGTTCAAATTTGTACATAGTGTATGTGTTAAAGAATTATTGTATCTCTTTTTTTTACTTTACAAGGAACTTCTTGCCGTTCTTGATGTAGATGCTGCCCTTCTGTGGCTCAATGATTCTGCGGCCCTGAAGGTCATAGATTGCATTGTCATTTTCGCGTTCAACAGTCTCTATAACCGGCTCAACCGATGTCAAACCACCGTCGGCCTCAAGGTATTCAGTATTGTCGCACTCGAGCACGAAACTCTCTATTGCCATACAGTTCTTGCCTGTGATGTTCACGAGCAAACCAAGTGAAACCTCAGTCTCCTCGGCGAGGAAGAACTCGATGCTGTTGGACATTGTAGAGCCTTTCTCGCGCATTGATGTGTAGGCAAGGCTGTTCTTTACACTACTTGTGTTTGGCAGGCCTTTTCCCTTGGCTGCTACAACATAGCTGTCGCCGCACTGTCCCTCCCATGTGCTGTGGTACTTGGCAGTGAAGGTGTATGCGCCCTTGGGTAGTGTCACTGTCTGGTAAACCTTGTGGTCGCTCAATGTGCCGAATCCGTCCCATGTTGTGGTAAATGTCATACAGTAGCTCTTCTGTGTATCCACGTGTGCACCGGTGGTTGTGGTGCCCGATGTCACTGCGTTCTCAATTGTCCAGTCCTTCAACTCATAGAAGCGGTTGTTTACCGATGTGTTGACCTTCTTGCTTGCGTTGTAGCTGAACGATGCGCGGTAGTTGGTGAGGAAGTTGGATGTTACATCGCCGCTGAGACCGCCCGCCTCGGTGTTGAGGCAGAATACTCCTCTTGACAATCCCCATGCGTCGCCGTCGGGGCCAAAGCCGCTGCGTACACCGTCGTAGCCATTGCCGCTACGGTCAATTACGTCGCCGCCGCTCTGGTTGAAGTCGTAGTAGAGCAACAGACCATCCTGTGATGCGGGGTTCTCCAATGGAGCGTTGCATACAGCCCTGAGAGCGTCGTCCTTGACAACCTTTGTCCACACGCGCAACTCATCAATCTGGCCGTTCATCTTGGCATTGTCGTTACCGATAGTGAACTTGCTGAGTGATGGAATGTAGGCGTTGGTTGATACATAGCTTGTTGATACGTATTCGCCATCACGGTAGAAGTCGGCAAAGCCTTCGTCTAGAATTACTGCATAGTGGTGCCACTCTTTGGCAATGACAATTGTACCGCTCTTGCCTGTATAGTTGTTTGCCGATACAGCCAACTTGCCGCTATTGTCGGTCTTGATGAAGAATGTCGTTTCGCCCTCGCCAATACCCAGACAGCTGCTTGTGAGCTCATCGGGGCGCATCCACCACTCAACGGTGAGTACGTTGCGCTGTCCGCTGCTTAGCGGCGCTGTAACCTTGGCATTGTCGCGGCCGCTGAAGTTGAGGCCGTTCTTGCTGTCGGCATTGCATACAATGAGTGCACGCTCTCTTGTGGTTGAGCTTGTGCCCACAAGGTTGTTGACCTTGAGTGTCACATTGTATACACCGCATGTGCCAGGTGTGAAGCTGCTGTTCTGTCCGTTGATGATATATCTCTTCTTGCTGCTTTCAATAGTCCACTGCCATCCGTTGGGGTGGTATTTCGAATTGTCGGTAAGGTATGTGGTCTCGCCCTTCATGATCACAGCCGGGCTTACCTCAAACTCAGCCTCGGGCTCGGAATCAAGAACCTCAATGTCAATGCTTGATGTCGCGGTTTTTGCACCCGATGCCGATGTTACCTTCAATGCAACGGTGTGTGTGCCGGCTTCGGCATATACTGTGTTCACGCGGAGTCCCTCGGCATTCTCTACTTCGGCACCAGGGGTAGACCACTCATACTTGTAACCGAGCTGTGGCTTATCGACAATGAAGAATACCTTCTCGCCAAGGATTACAGGTGTTTTGCTTACCTTGAATGTCGCATCGGCCTCAGGCTCCTCATTCACTGTCAGTGTAATGGTCTCTGTAACAGTGTTTCCGTCTGCATCCTCTGCTGTCAATGTGACGCTCTTTTCTCCGCCAGTTGTGAATGTTGCTGTAGGTTCATCAATAGCAACATTGTTGATGCCTGCATCGGGGACATTCCATGTAAGTTTAGTTGCAGCATCGCTGTATGTTGCCGACAACTTCACCGGTACGCCTGCATATATCTCCTCTTCAACAGGGTTGATGCTTGCGCTGAGTGTGGCCTTGGTCTTGCCCATGCTCTTGCTGCTTGCCTCCACGCTGTAGTTGTTGTTGAGGATCTGGGCGTGGTTTCCGCTTGTATACTCGCGTAGCATTGTAGTGCCGTTCTCAGTAAAGACATCGCCCTTGTAGTATGCAATGAGTCCATCAGGTAGTGTGCTTCCCGAGAACTGTGCGTTCATGCTGTTCTTTATCTCGTTGACGGTACGCACCTTGTTCCAGATGCGGATCTCGTCATAGCTTGCATCGGATGCATTATTGTCGCCACTTGCTGTGAATACAAGGTTACCCCAACCGCCAACGCCGCTGTATGATGATGCGGAGAATGAGCGGCTACGTGTTCCGTTGATGTATACAATCATTGATTTGTCTCTCACGACAAAGGCAACGTGTGTCCATTTGCCAACGTTCAATGTACCGGCAGGTGTTGATGTGCGGTTGTTTGTATCCCAACCGATGGTAAATGAACCGTCGGCATTGGCGTGCATCATGAATTTGCCCCATCCCGGTCCGGCACTCTGGTTCCAATCCTTGAGAGAGTTGGGCTTGATGTAGAACTCCATTGTCATCTCGTTGAACTTCTGGTCAAAGACTTTTGGAATGCTGAAGCCCGATTTCTGCAGGTTGAGGGCTACGTTCTCCTCATCATATGCCACAGGTGCCTGTACTGCCGCTTTCTGCGACTCTGTACCGTCGGCATAGATTGTTGAAACGCTGAATGTACCGTCGATCTCAACATCCTCGGGAAGGGTGTATGCTAATTCGGTACCGGCAACCTCGGCAATCTGCTCATTGTTGTGGTATATTCTGAACTTATCGATTTTGTGGCATGAACGTATTGGGCTTGTCCATGAGAGTTCTCTGCCATTGAGTGAGAGGTTCTGTGGAGCATAGTACTCCTCGCCATAGACTACAACCGAGATGATGGTCTTGTTGCCGGCGCTCTTTATCTCCATGCCGTTGCCAATGTCGAACGGAGTCTCCTGGCCGTCGAGGTTGTATTCGTAGTCCATGATTGAGGCATTGTGGATCTTGCCGCTACCCTTACCCCAGCTTCGTGTCTCAATGATGAAGAAGTATTTGAGCGGCATGCTTCTGTCATATCCGTTTGTAAGGTCGGTAAGGTCATAACCGAACTCCATTGGCTCGCTGTGCAGCTTGCCGTCGGCCCAACGGCCAAGCATTGGAACCTCGGGAGCAGGGTTGCTGTTACCGTAGTTACCGTCGCCGGCATATTTGAAGTGCTCGAACTCAATTGTCTTTTCAGGTGCTGTGGCATTGATGTCGGCCGAGATACCTGCCGACAGTTTCATCTCACTGCGGCGTGAGTACTCCATCTCCAGCTTGATGGTGCGCAATGGGCGGTAGTCCTTTCTTACCTTGTAGATCTCGGGTGCCCACCAGTTCTGCGAGAATGTGCCGTCGGTGTTGAACGATGCACCGCCATATGCGTATGGGCAGTAGATGAAACCGCTGTTTCCCCACCAGCTGCCCCATGAGTTCACGATGATCCATGCACCGACCTCGTCCTTATCTGTTTCTCCGGCAATGCCGTTGCCGTCGAGGTCGAACTCAATGCGGTCGTCGTAACCCACGATTGTAAGCGCGTGGTCAACCTGTGGACCCCAGGCCTTTACATACTTCTTGCCTACAACACCGGCAGAACTGTTGGCCGATGTGCTTGGAATCTTTGCATCGTAGTTACCGCCTGAGCTGGCAACACCGATTCCGCAGATACCGCCGGCATGGAAGCTCTCATCGCCGCTGTGGTTCCACAGCCAGTTCTTCACGGCTTCGCGTCCCTCCTCGGTTCCAACATTCACAGGGAAGTTGGAGGGTTGGAGCATGCGGTTGTTCATTGCTTCGAACCACTTGTCATATCCCTGCATCCAACCGAAGTCGTTGTTCGAACAGTCCTGGCTGCCGAAGAGTGATGAGTATGTCTGTCCGCCATATGTGGCTGCCGATGGCACGCCGATGCTTGTGACGAACTCGTCCTTACCCGAGTTGCCGTTTGTGAGCAACCACACGAAATGTGATGGATAGTAGTTCTTGGAAATCTTACCGTCGAGGTTGCGGTATGCGTTGAGCTCGTATGTGAACATGTAGCAGATACGTGATGCCGAACCGCACGAACCGCCGTCCTGGTTGAATACGGGTGGGAAGAATTTCTCATTGGCATTGTTCACATATGCCGGGCGCTGTGATTTTGTCACACCATCGGCACGCTGCGCCTTGCTGGCACCTTGCTGTGGCATCAACGACCAGTCGGGGTTTGTCTTGTCGCTGTAGTCGGGGTATGTAGCCCTGTTTACATCGACTTGTGCGCTAAGGCCCATTGGCAATGCCACGGCCAGCGCAATAATGGATTTTAAAAGTTTGGTTTTCATAAGTTTTTTTCGTTTAAAGTTTTCTTAGTTGCTTATATTTTAATCTGAAAGCAGGTTCAATCACACATAGTGTGGTTAAAGGGGAAATCTGAAAGCGGAAAGGTGAAAGCGGAAAACTTAGTTTTCACCTTTAACCTTTCAGATTTCAGTTTTATTTTACTATGATTTCATCTGTGAAGAGCCAGCCGCGCTGTGGTCCGCACTTCGCACGGTAGTTGATATAGCGGGCCTTTGCGTTGCCTTTCCAGCCATACTCCTTGTAAGAGAGTTCTTCATCTCTTACAACTGTGTGCTCAACGCGTGCAAGTTCGTTGAATTCGCTACCGTCGCATGATGTGCTGATGATTACCTCGGCAGGGAACCACACGTCAGGGATACACATCTGCATGAACTGTGCGGTAACCTCGCTAATCTCTTTCTCTTCGCCAAGGTCAATGGTTACATCAACGCCGTCTCTGATGAATCCCTGCCACTTCTTGTCGGTGTATGTCCATCCGCCACATACTCCGTCAATGAGAGCCTTTTCTCCACCGGCCTTGTAGCTGTCGCTGTATGGTGCACTCTCGGCATATGTGATGTTGCCTGCGATGGCAAGGTGCTCGACGGGGTTCTGTGCCTCCTTGCGCTGGCCGAACTCGTTGGCAAGGTCAAAGGCGTTGTAGCCCTTGCTGCGCAGGTCGTTTGTGGCTTTGATTGCGCGCTCCTTGAATGCTGCATAGTCGCGGTCGGCAGGGTTGCTCCAACCAATCTCGGCAATGGCAAGGATGCGTGGGTAAATCATGTACTCAACGAGTTCTTCAGTTGGGATGTACTCAACCCAAAGGTTGCCCTGTACGCCATAAATGAGATGCGCCTTGTCGCTGTCAATCTCGGCACGTGGGTCGTATGAGTATACCTTCTCAAGTGGCATGTATGGACCGAACGCCATTGGCTGTGTGTGCGGTGCATCCTGATATGAGTCGAGGTAGCAGTAGCCGCCCGGTGTCATGATGGCCTTGTGGCCGCTCTCAACGGCAGCAATGCCACCTTCTGTTCCGCGCCATGACATTACTGTTGCATTGGGGGCAAGTCCGCCGTCGAGGATTTCGTCCCAACCGATAATCTGTCGTCCCTTGCTGTTCACGAACTTCTCGATGCGCTGGATGAGGTAGCTCTGCAACTCGTTCACGTCCTTGAGTCCTTCTTCCTTCATGCGCTTTTGACACAATGGGCAGTGTGGCCATGATGCCTTGCCGGCCTCGTCGCCACCAATGTGTATGTATTCGCTGGGGAACAGTTCAATGACCTCGGCAAGCACGTTCTCGAGGAACTCGAATGTCTTTTCGTTGCCCACGCAGAAATCGGCCTGCTTGTATGGCTCGTGTGTACATGAGAGTTCGGGGTATGCAGTGAGTGTCTCCTCGCTGTGTGCGGGCATCTCAATCTCGGGGATGATGGTTATGTAGCGCTCGGCTGCGTATGCAACAAGTTCCTTGATATCCTCCTGTGTGTAGTAGCCACCATATGCTCCCTCGCTTCCTTCCTCTACATACTTGCGGTCGCCGAACCACCAATCCTTCCAGATGGCGGGTGAACGCCATGCTGCAAACTCGGTGAGGCGTGGATATTTCTTTATCTCTATGCGCCAACCTGCGGCGTCGGTGAGGTGCAGATGCAGGCGGTTCATCTTGAAGTGTGCCATGGCATCAATCTGCTTCTTCACGAACTCCTTGCCAAAGAAGTGGCGGCTGACGTCGAGCATGAGTCCACGATAGGCAAACTGTGGCTCGTCGGTTATTGTGCAAGCAGGGATGGTGCTGCCACCGTCGGCAAGCTGCTGCAGTGTCTGCGCTGCATAGAAAAGGCCGGCTGCAGATGTTGCCTTTACGTTGATCTTCTCTTTGGTTACCTCCATTGTGTAACCTTCGGGTGATGTCACGTTCTCCACCTGGTCGCAAACTTCCATTGCAATGCAGTTGGTTGCTACATTGTTTTCTGTGGCTTCCAACAGGTTGTTCCATGCGGCAAACGCATTGGTAATGGCGTCCTTGTCATCGGCAGGTGTGTTGATGTAGAGCTTTGTGCCATTGCCTACAGTGAAGTATCCCTTGGCAGTCTGTATGTCCTGTGGAACAGGCAACAGACTGTGGCTTGAGATTACGTTTGCATCGTGCGCGCACGCGAATACTAAAATAAGGCTTAAAAGCCCCAGTAATGTTTTTTTCATATTATGTCAAAGGTGTTTGTTCTTTCAGTGCGAAGATATGACTTTTTTTAAAAATTTTCGCATTTTTTCTTGGAAAGTAGTAAAATTGTGTTTTATATTTGCAGTGTACTAATAAACTAATACACTATGATAACTATTCGTGATTTGTCATTCGCCTATTCAAGTGAAAAGGTCTTGGATAGCATAACCACTACTTTTGAGCAGGGTAGGGTATATGGTCTGCTTGGTGCGAATGGAGTGGGAAAGAGCACGCTCTTCAAACTTCTTTGTGGCTTGCTTACAGCAAAAGAGGGAAGTATAGATATTGACGGCTATTCCCCGGCTGACCGCAAACCGGGCTTCCTGTCCAAGATGTTCTATATCCCCGAGGACTTCGAAGGCCCTGCAGTGTCAATAAAGAGCTATGCTGCCGGAATATCGGCGTTCTATCCCAATTACGATGAGCAGCAGCTGCGTAGCCTGCTCAATGATTTTGAGATAGATATCAACCGCAAGTTCACAACCCTTTCGCTCGGTCAGCGCAAGAGAGCCATCCTTTGCATTGCCCTTTCTATGAATACTGAATATTTGCTGCTCGATGAGCCTACAAACGGCCTTGATATCCCAAGCAAGCTTGAGTTCCGCAAGATGGTGGCAAGGACAATGGACGAGAACCGTACAATAATAATCTCTACCCACCAGGTGAAGGATGTTGAGAACCTGCTCGACCATATCATGATTCTTGACAAACGTGCGGTATTGCTCGACAAGAGCGTTGCCGACATTCAGGATGAGTATCTCTTTGAGACAGGCAATGCCGTGCCCGATGATGCCCTGTTTGTCGAGGCCGGCCTTGGTGGTTGCAGTTCAATACGCAAGAACGTGAACGGCGAGGAGAGCCGCATAAACATAGAACTGTTGTTCAATTACATCAACTCAAAAAAGTAAACGGTCATGAACGAGATTTTTGATATTAAGCGTTTGGGTAGGCTTATTAAGTACGAGGCAACGAACTATATACCCAATTTCTTCAAGTCGCTCCTTATTTTTGCAAGCGTAATTGCTGCAGTGTGGATTTTTTCACTGACTGTTGAATCTGCCGTTTGCCCCCATAGTAGAGATGCGCTTGTGGGAACTCTTTTTATATTGGCAATAGTATTGAGCCCTTTCATTGTCTACAAAGATATGAATGACCGCAAAAAAGGTTACATCTATGCGATGATACCTGCAAGCACACTCGAGAAACTGTTGTCCATGATTGTGCTTTGTGTTGTCATAGTACCGATTCTTGCATATGCAGTGCTCACTGCTACTGATCTGTTGCTGTGGCTCTTGTCAAAAGTGGGTATAGGGGCATTCATGCATATGGAGTTCTATAATCCGTTTACAACTGTTAAATTGGTGGGTGATGAATATCTGCAGCCCTACATATATCCTGTATTTGATAGCATTATCTATTTAGTCAATCTTATTGTCTACTCAATAATGTTCAATACCATCTTCCGCAAGAATAAGGTGCTCAAGACCATTCTTTTCAATATTGCAATGTCATTTGCATTTGTGATATTGACTGCCGTCATTGTAAATATGACAACGCCCGAATTCTGGGAGGATACATTTAAAGGCTTGGTTGAGTGGCTTGATGGAAAAACAGACGTGGAACTGTTCGGTTATGTAATGACCACAGTCCGTTGCTTGACAATTCTTATGTCAATGGCATTCCTCTCCATCACCTATTTCAGAATCAAGAAGGTAAACTATTAACGAGAGTCAATTATGGAGTATAGCGAACATAAACCCATTTATCTGCAGAACGTGGATCTTATGCAGGAGAAGATACTGCGCGAGGAATGGCGCGAGGAGGAACGTATCCCCTCGGTGCGCGAGATGGGTGCGATGGTGGGTGTGAACCCCAACACCATTGTACGCTCCTATCAGCTGCTCGAGTCGCAGGAGATTATCTACAACAAACGTGGTCTTGGTTATTTTGTCAAGGAGGGCGCCGTAGCACGAATCAAAGAGAACGTAAAGAATGAGTTCATTGCCAATGAACTGCCACAATTCAAGGCGAAGGCCCAGATGCTTGGAATCACAAAAGAGGAACTTGTTGAACTTTTATAAACAGTAATACTATGAAGAACTTTTTTATTGCAGCTTTTTTCTGCTCCTCTGTTTTGCTGTCGGGATGTACAACCGTTGCTCCCGAGGCCGGTGAAGAGGGTGTAAAGGTACATAAGCCCTGGATATTCGGTACAGGAGGTATTGATATGACTCCCGTTGAGACCGGACTTGAATATACTTGGCTCTCTACCGATTATGTTATAGTCAATATGTTGCCTCGTGCCTATGATGAGGACCTTGACGATGCAACATCGAACGACAATACACTGCTCGATTTCAACACGCAGATTCAGCTGCAGGTGAAAGACAACAAATCGCCTGTGCTTATAAAAAATTATGGTGTGGACTGGTACAATTCGGTTATAAAGGAGGTTTACCGCAATACTGTGCGCGGCTACATATCAAAGTACGGGCCTTTTGACCTTATGAGTAACCGCGAAGTGCTCGATTCCATCAATCTTTTTGTAAAGAACGATATCCAGAACTATATCTCGCTGTTGAGTTCAAAGCAGGGAGAGTTGCCAATCGATGTGGTGAATGTGGTGGTTGGCCGTGCCATCCCCAATGAGCGCCAGAAGGCCGAGATGGATGCAACTGCAGCCGCAACACAGGCCAAGCGCACCGAGGAGTCGAGGCGTGAGATGCTTGTAGCCCGCGAGGCGGCCGAGCGTCAGCGTGCCATTGCCGACAAGGCATACCAGGAGGAACTTGGGCTCACAACCGACCAGTTCATACAGTTGCGTGCGTGGGAGATAATTAAGGAGAAGGACGGTGCCAACATTGATGTCCTGTTCAATGCCGATGCCACAAACAAGATGTGGAATGTAAGACGATAAATATATGATATGAAAAGAGATATATCAGGATTAAGGAGAGTGGTGCCGTGCATGCTTCTTATGTTGCTCACAGCGTCGTGTACCATGAAGTTCAGCAAAGAGACATATGGCGAGGGGAAAATATTGTCGGTTACGGCGAGTGTGTTTGCCGACTCCATTGACAACCCCGGTGTTCAGCTTGTAGATGTGCGCACTCCCGACGAGTTCGCAGCAGGCAATATCCCGGGCAGTGTCAACATTGATGTGCTGACAGACCACTTTGGCGAGACTGCTGCAACAATGCTGGACAAGGCTTATACGGTAGCCGTGTATTGCCGCAGCGGAAACCGTAGCAAGAATGCAGCCAAGACGCTGTCAATGATGGGGTACAATGTTGTGGAACTCGATGGCGGCTACATTGCTTGGGTTGAATATCATGGCAACGGCAAGTGAATGTCTGTTGCTGCATAATGAATGAAATAACGATTAAAATTGACTGATTATGAAAGGTTTCTTAAAAACTACTTTGGCATGTATCTTGGCTTTGGTAATAGCAGGGTTCATTCTACCATTTGTGGTGATAGGTTTTATTGCCGGTATCGTAGCATCATCGGGTGAAAGTGGTGTCATTGAAAAGAATTCGGTACTCTTCCTCGACTTCAATGGAACAATTGAGGAGCGTGTTGTGGAGAATCCTCTTGCAACAATAATGACTGATGAGTTCAAGAGCTATGGTCTCGATGAGATCATAGCGGCTATCAAGGAGGCAAAGGCAAACAAGGATATAAAGGGTATATATCTGCAGGCAGGTGTTGTTGAAAGTATTTCATCGGCTTCGCTTGAGGAGATACGTGGTGAACTCGAGTCTTTCAAGGAGAGTGGTAAATTCATTGTTGCCTATGGCGACCAGTATTCTCAGGGACTCTACTACCTGGCAACCGTAGCCGATAAGGTAATCGTGAATCCGCAGGGAAGCATCGGATGGCATGGTCTTGCATCAAGCCCCATCTTCTACAAGGATCTGCTTGAGAAGGTTGGCGTCGAGATGCAGGTATTCAAGGTGGGCACCTACAAGTCGGCAGTAGAACCGTTCATCGCAACCGAGATGAGTGATGCGAACCGCGAACAGGTTGCCGAATTGCTGGATTCTACCTGGGATGAACTGCTCACAGCTGTTGCTGCCTCACGCAATATCCCAAAGGAGAAACTCAATGAGTATGCCGACAAGTTCATGGATTATTGCCCTGCGCAGGAGTATGTAGCGTGCGGTATGGCCGATACATTGCTCTACAAGGACGGGGTGTTGAGCTATCTCAAGAGCCTGACTGGTGTAGACGATGATGATGATCTGAATCTTGTTACATTGGAGACAATGAGAGAAAAGCAGAAACTGGACCAAACACTGAAGGAGGTTTCTGATAAGGATAGGATTGCCGTATACTATGCGTTCGGCGAAATTGATGGCTCTACATCTTCATTGGAAGGTATAAACTCCAAGAAGGTCATTAAGGAACTGCGCGAATTGCGTGAAGATGATGATGTGAAGGCGGTTGTTCTACGTGTGAACTCTCCCGGTGGCAGTGCCTACGGCTCGGAGCAGATATGGCGTGAGGTAACACTCCTGAAGGCTGCAAAACCGGTTGTGGTTTCTATGGGTGATTATGCCGCATCGGGCGGTTACTATATATCGTGCGCTGCAGACTGCATCGTTGCCAACCCTACAACACTTACCGGCTCAATAGGTATCTTCGGTATGTTCCCAATGGTTGAGAAACTGTTGAAGGATAAGATCGGTCTTGATTTTGATGTTGTGAAGACTAACCGGATGGCCGATTTCGGTACTTTGTCACGCTCTTTCCGTCCCGAGGAGAAGGCTGTCCTGCAGAACTATATCAACAATGGATATGCGTTGTTCCTGAAACGCTGTGCCGACGGACGTGGCGTTGCCGTTGAGGATATAGCAAAGATTGCCGAGGGTCGCGTGTGGACCGGCAGCAAGGCCAAGGAGATTGGATTGGTTGATGAACTTGGCGACCTTGACAAGGCTGTTGCAATTGCGGCGCAGAAGGCAGGTCTTGTGGATTATAGCGTGAAGTCTTATCCCGAGGAGAAGAGCATTGTCGAGAAACTGATGGATACAAACAAGGAGGATTACATGGAGGCAATGGTACGTGAAAACTTGGGCGGTTATTATAACAGCGTAAAGTTTATCCGCAACATCGGCAACTGCGACAACATCCAGGCCCGCCTGCCATTTGAACTGAATATATGGTAACCATTGTAAAATGATTTATAATTCACATGAATATGAAAAAACTTTGTTCTCTTCTTGTAGCCGCTTCCATGCTGCTTCTTGTGGGATGCGAAATCAAATATAACGGTGTGGCAGTCCAGTTGAACAACGAGTGTACATATATCCTTGACGAGGAACTGCTTGCCTCACTTGAGTTGAGCGGTGGAGTAGATGTGG
>JAFZFO010000055.1 GCA_017555845.1 Bacteroidaceae bacterium
GATATCAAGGTATCAAACCCTTATTAAGGCGATTGATAGCGTTGGGGATCCACCTCTTCCCATCCCGAACAGAGAAGTTAAGCCCAACAGCGCCGATGGTACTGCAAAGATTTGTGGGAGAGTAGGTCATCGCCACTTTTTATGAAGAGAGCTTTAGCTAATGCTAAGGCTCTCTTTTTTTGTTTATAACGGTGACTAGGGTAACTAGGGTGATTAGGATATCTATGTAATAACGGATCTTTGTCCAATGCTGTTAATTCCCCTTATCAATCATGGGCCGATGGTACTGCAAGGATTGTGTGGTTGTGTTGGCATCGTCACTTTTTTCGAGAGAGTTCCAAGAAATCGGGACTCTCTTTTTTGTATATATACACATGAAGGCCTAAAAGGGCATAAAGGGCAAAGAGGAATACTTGTAGGGGCGGACCGGTGTGTCCGCCCTTGGGTGTCTTATATTGCGTATCGTCTTTAACGGATAAATCTCTTCGTTTCTGTTGTGTTTTCTTAACTTTTTCCTTTTGCTGTTGTAATATTTTCTTATGGTAAGCGGTACAATAAAATATTATTGTTTTCTTTGCGTTATTACTGAAAAACTGTTTCTATGAGTATGAATAATAGCCGTCATCTGCGGTCCGTCCTGATAATTTTTGCGTTGCTTATTTTTGTGGTGTCGTTGCTCGTATCAAACTTGCTTGTAACGGCTCTGGGCGACCATGTCAAGGATCTTGAGGCTCATGTCAAGGACTTTGAGACTCATGTCAATGATTTGGAGAGTCATGTGAAGGAGCTTGAGACAGTTGTTGAGGAACGTAAGAAGGAGGAGTTCAAGAAAATGGAACTTTGGGTAGAGGCGATGCGCTGTATAAACAACGCCGACGGGAATACCGACCTTACTCTTGCAATTTCTGTGCTTGAAAGCAACAATACTATCCCTGTTGTAGTGCTTGATGGTAGCGGCGATGTTTCTCTATTCCGTAATATAGAATTTCCGGCAGCATGTGATGCTGATTCTGTTATATATGATGTGGTTGAACGTGCAAAGGAGAAAGGTTATGTCATCCGTATGGAGCTGGCTCCCAATGAGGGTTATTTGAGTATTTGCTATAATGAGTCGCTGGCGCTGTCGCATCTTTCGGGTATTCAGGCTTCACAGTCAGAGTTGCTTGAATCGCAGTCGATATTGCTTGATTCGCAGTCTGTGCTGCTTGATTCGCAATCGGAATTGTTGTCCCGTCTCTCCTATTATCCCTATATTCAGCTTGGCGTTGTTGTGCTTTTCTTCATCATATGCTTTGTTGCTGTTCTAAGTTCAAAGCGTGCCGAGCAGAATCGTGTGTGGGTAGGTTTATCGAAAGAGACTGCGCATCAGCTGGGAACGCCAATATCGTCGCTTATGGCGTGGGTAGAGGTGCTTAAGGCGAAGTATGCCGATGATGAATTGTTGCCCGAAATGGAACGCGATGTACAGCGTTTGCAGATGGTTGCCGACCGTTTCTCGAAGATAGGTTCAAGGACCGAACCGGTTCTGGAGGATGTTGCAGCTGTTGTGGGTAAGGCGGTGGAGTATATGAAACGCCGCAGTCCTGCAAAGGTGCAGTATAAGCTTTCGTTCCCTGATGCTCAATTGTCGGCACATCTTAATGCGCCTTTGATGGAGTGGGTGTTTGAGAATCTTTGCAAGAATGCAATAGACGCTATGGAGGGCTGTGGCGAGATTTCGGTTGTGGTTACCGATGATGGCGACAAAGTGTTGGTTGATGTTGCCGATACTGGCAAAGGAATAGCCAAATCGCGCTGGAAGATGATCTTTGAACCAGGATTTACTACAAAGCCGCGCGGTTGGGGATTGGGACTTTCTTTGGCAAAGAGAATTGTAGAAGAATTCCATAAAGGGCGCATATATATCAAGAAATCGCTCCCGGGAAAGGGGACGACCTTCCGTATTGAGCTAAAAAAGTAAAGTTTTTTATCAAATTAGGTGTTTGTAAAGAATTTTATTACTATCTTTGTGTCCTAAAATCGGATAGTGTGGATGTTAAGCACTGCTTTTGAGGAGTTATATTATTGATTGAGTTGATTTTATAGTAGCGATGGGAAGATTTGACAAGTATAATGTAGACCTCAAGGGAATGAGAGTTGCCTCCCTTGAATTGGAGTTCGACCTCGATAATGCATTCTTTGCTGATATCGATGGCGAGGAGTTTCAGAAGGGCGCTGTCAAGGCCAAAGTGGTGGTAAACAAAGGCAGGGAGATTTTTGATTTCTCTTTTTCGCTTGCAGGAACAGTAATTGTTCCTTGTGACCGTTGCCTTGATGACCTTGCTATTGACGTCGATACCGAGAATACACTGCGAGTGAAGCTTGGTGACAGCTATGCCGATGAAGGCGATATTGTGATAGTTCCTGAACATGAAGGGGATTTGAACATTGCGTGGTATCTGTATGAGTTCATTGTTCTGGCGTTGCCGATGAAGCGTGTGCATGCGCCGGGTAAGTGCAATCACGAGATGGCCGGTAAGCTGAAGAAGCACTCGGTTGATGCAAATGATACCGAGGAGGGCGATGAGATGCAGATTGACCCACGTTGGGCCGGTTTGAAGGATATACAATTAGAAGAAGATAATTAAAAAAATATTTAAAACGTTTTAAAAATGGCACATCCTAAAAGAAGACAATCAAAGACAAGAACTGCCAAGAGAAGAACTCATGACAAGGCAGTAGCTCCTACATTGGCTATATGCCCTAACTGTGGCGAGTGGCACGTTTATCACACCGTATGCGGTGCGTGTGGTTATTACAGAGGCAAGCTTGCTGTAGAGAAAGCTGTCTAAATAATTATTCTACCGCCGATGGCTTTTGCCGACGCGGGTAGTTTTTTGTCAAAGACAAAAACGCACCTATGGCATTTTGTAGGTGCGTTTTTATCATTTATAACAGCTTCTTGAATATTATGCATAAAGCCGGTTTTGTAAATATCGTAGGTAATCCCAATGTCGGCAAGTCGACATTGATGAACCTGTTGGTGGGCGAGAGAATCTCGATTGCCACATTCAAGGCTCAGACAACAAGACATCGTATCATGGGTATATTGAATACCGATGATGCACAGGTTGTGTTCTCGGACACTCCGGGAGTGCTCAAGCCAAATTACAAGTTGCAGGAGGCGATGTTGCGTTTCTCGCGTTCGGCGCTCCGTGATGCCGATGTCTTGCTCTATGTGACCGACATGGTGGAGACTCCCGAGAAAAACAGTGACTTCATTGATGAGGTGCGTAAACTTGATGTGCCCATCATTGTGCTCATCAACAAGATTGACCTTGCTTCGCAGGAGGAGCTTGTAAAGAAGGTTGAGCTATGGCACGAACTGATTCCCGAGGCAGAGATTCTTCCGATATCGGCTATTGCAAAGTTCAATGTAGATGTGGTAATGAAGCGCGTTATGGAACTGTTGCCCGAGTCGCCTCCATACTTTGAGAAGGATGCGCTTACAGACAAGCCTGCACGTTTCTTTGTTACAGAGATAATCCGCGAGAAGATTCTGCTTCACTACGACAAGGAGATCCCTTATGTGTGTGAGGCTGCAGTAGAGCATTTCAAGGAGAAGGATAACAGCATTTACATCAAGGCGCTCATATATGTCGAGCGTGATTCGCAGAAGGGTATCATCATCGGCCACGAGGGTGCTGCCCTCAAGCGTGTGGCAACCGATGCCCGCCGCGAGCTTGAGAAATTCTTTGGGAAAAGAATATTTTTGGAAATTTATGTAAGGGTCGACAAGGATTGGCGTAACAGCGACCGTCAGTTGCGCCGTTTCGGTTACGACCAAAAAGATTAATAAGCTATGGGAAATTTAGTAGCAATTGTGGGTCGCCCCAATGTGGGTAAGTCAACCCTTTTCAATCGTTTGACAGAGACCAAGCAGGCGATTATATCGGACGAGGCCGGTACAACACGCGACCGCCAGTATGGCCGTTGCTTCTGGTGTGGTAAGGAGTTCTCGCTTGTAGATACCGGTGGATGGGTACGTAATTCGGACGACGTGTTCGAGGAGGCTATCTGCGACCAGGTAACACTTGCTCTTGAGGAGGCCGATGTCATTCTCTTTGTGGTGGATGCCATGAACGGTCTTACCGACCTTGACATGGAGATGGCATCGATGTTGCGCCGTGCAAAGAAACCGGTGCTTGTGGTTGCCAACAAGGTCGATACATATGAAATGCAATACGGCACAGCCGAATTCTATAGCCTTGGTTTGGGTGATATGCACTGCATCTCGGCTGCCAATGGTAGTGGAACAGGTGACCTGCTCGACGAGATATTGACAAAGTTTACAAAGGAGGCCGAAGAGGCACCCGAGGAGAATATCCCTCGCTTTGCTGTTGTAGGTCGTCCAAACGCCGGCAAGAGCTCAATCATCAATGTGTTCTTGGGCGAGGACCGCAATATTGTGACAAATATCGCAGGTACAACACGCGATTCAATCCTCACACGCTACACCAAGTTCGGTTTCGACTTTTATCTTGTTGACACTGCCGGTATCCGCAAGAAGGGTAAGGTAAGCGAGGATATTGAGTACTACTCGGTGTTGCGTTCTATCCGTGCCATTGAGAACAGCGACGTGTGTATCCTTATGATTGATGCCACACGTGGTATCGAGTCACAGGACTTGAATATCTTCTCAATAATCCAGCGCAACCAGAAAGGCCTTGTTGTGGTTGTAAACAAGTGGGACTTGGTTGAGGACAGGAGTGAGAAGGTGCAGAAGTTCTTTGAGAATGCAATCCGTGAGCGTCTTGCTCCGTTCGTTGACTTCCCTATCATCTTTACCTCGGCAGTTACAAAGCAGCGTGTGTTCAAGGTTCTTGAGACAGCCAAGGATGTTTATCTGAACTCGCAGAGAAAGATCTCTACAGCCAAGTTCAATGAGGAGATGTTGCCGCTTATTGAGGCCTATCCGCCACCATCAATCAAGGGTAAATACATCAAGATCAAGTACTGTATGCAGTTGCATGAGACACGTGTACCATCGTTCCTCTTCTTTGCAAACCTGCCACAGTATGTGAAAGACCCATATAAGCGCTTCCTTGAGAACAAAATCCGCGCCAAGTGGAACTTCCACGGAGTGCCAATGAATATTTTCATTAGGCAGAAGTAGGCGCAGCGCAGCGAAAGCCAACTTCTATCAGCCTGAATATTTTCATTAGGCAGAAGTAGGCGCAGCGCAGCGAAAGCCAACTTCTATCAGCCTGAATATTTTCATTAGGCAGAAGTAGGCGCAGCGTAGCGAAAGCCAACTTCTATCAGCCTGATATTTTCATTAGGCAGAAGTAGGCGCAGCGTAGCGAAAGCCAACTTCTATCAGCCTGAATATTTTCATTAGGCAGAAGTAGGCGCAGCGCAGCGAAAGCCAACTTCTATCAGCCTGAATATTTTCATTAGGCAGAAGTAGGCGCAGCGTAAATGATTATAAATATCCCTTTCAGCAATGCTGGAAGGGATATTTTTGTATCCAATAAATAGAAATACAAGTGATGTGGTTAAAATTCGTTAATTATATAATTTGTTGTATATTTGCGAAAATAATTAATATACAGGGTATTATAATGATTCCCAGTGAACCGGTTTAAGCATTAAAATATATGCATATGTATAAAAGAATTTTAAGTGTGTTGCTGCTTGTGGTCTCTTTTTGTATCACATCCTGCATAGACAGCAACTACGATCTTGCAAACAAGAAAATCACTACGGATATGAAGATTGAGGGTAACGTGGTGGCGTTGCCTGTAGGAAGTCTGAAGGCTGTAGTGCTTGATTCGCTCGTTGATGTCAATGGAATAGAGATGCTTGAAAAGGGCACCGATGGTGTTTATAGCATTGTTGTGGACAGCTCATTTTCCATCGAAGAGAGCATAGATCCGATAGCATTCAATATCGACCCTATCGAATACAACCTGTCGGTTGACTTTGACAAGGTTAATGTTGAGAATATGCATGTTGATGCAAGGGATATTATGCCTGCAAAATTCTCCCCCTCATCTATCTACATAAGGGATTTGAATGACAGCCTTCCCAAACTGGAGTCGCACCTGACCCAGAGTATTGACATTCCCGGGCTTGGGGAAATTCTGGGACAGTTGAGAAATGAACCGGGAACCTCCTATGTTTATAAGTTCCAGGAGCCGCTGGTGGTTGGTACGGACAGACAGGTTATTGATTGCATCGCCGGTTATAAGTTGCCTTATAGGGTAGAGACTGTAAGAAGCATCAGGCTTGGCTCTGAGAAGGATTCTAAAGGTACGCTTGTAACGGTGCGTGTTACCAACCCTAAGTTCCTGCAGTCTTGTGATAAGGAGATAAGCCTCAGGATTGATTTCCCAAAAAACTTTATTTTGGCAAGGAACGATGCTGCGGAGCAGGCCGGTAAATATATAGTTGTCAATGAAGGCGATATCCATTATGTGTACCTCGGTGGTTTTGTGCCCGATAGCGATGTGAGCCTGTTCAGCTTTTATATTACAGAAATCAAGGGTATTGATGAGTATATAAAGGACGGAAGAATAGATTGGGAACAGTATGTTGAATACGAAATTGGCTATAAGGTCAATGGCGAAATGGAGTTGACCGGTAGTATGAAGGTTGAAGATTTTGCTTTTGCTGTGGATGTAGAAGCACAGTTTTCGCTCCTTGAGGTTGCCGGAAAAACAAAGGATATCGAGGTTGCCTTTGAGCCTGCCAGGATGGAGTTCGGCGGCAGTTTTGACAATCTGCAACATATCGATACAATCAATTATGTTGAGTTTGACGAGACTGTAAGCCGCATCAGGTTAGAAACAAACATGGACCAGGATTGGCTTGCTGCCTTCAAACTGAAGGATGGCTATGCCTTTAAGGTTACTATACCGGAGCAATTGGATCTTTCTATCGAATATTCCGAATATAACGGAAAAGGGAAAGAGGTTGTCTATGACCAGGAGAAGCATGCATTCTATGTACATGATTTGAGTGTGTTGACCGAAGGCTATTGGAATCTTGCCCCCAAGAAACTGACATTGAACAAACCGGTAGTTGATGATACATGTATGTTGGATGTCAATGTTGAGATAGGATTCGTAAGCCTTGAGAATCCTGAAGTATATTCATACTTCTATCTTGCCGGATGCGAGATGGAGACCATGATTGAGACTCTGGACAAACTTAACAATGGCGATAAGGAGGCTCATTTCAGAATGCTGGAGTCTGATCTCATCATCAAGAATGCCGTTGTCTACACCGAGGTTGTCCATTCGTCAATGGATGCAGAAACTAATTTCAGTATCAATGAGAAAATTCCGGGTGAGATTGGCCGTGTCGAGCACATTGGCTTCGAAAAAGATGTGATGATAACGGTAACCATGGACGTTGTCGGGTTGGAAAAAGTGGATACGGATATAGATTTCGACCTGAACATTGCCATGCCCTCTTTCCTTGAATTGAAACCATATGACAATGAACAGGGGGTTGATATAAGCGACGGACACTTGAGTATAAAGAGAAACTATAATCCTTCCGCTTCTGAACCTGTTGTCTTGAAACTGCTGTGTTCCGGTCTTGATTTCATGAATGAGGAGTTTGACTTCAAGGGATTGTTGCCGAATGATTCAATTGATGGTAATTCATACATTACATACGACAGTGATATTGTGGTGGATGGCGATGCCTCCATTCGTGGCATGCAGTTCCACTCCGAGGTGTTGAACAATGATATATACTTCAATGTCAACATTGAGATTGATGAGATTGCCGTGAAGACATTCCACGGACTCTATCGTGCCGATATTGAGGGAGTTGATGAAGTGATGGACATTACTCTTGGCGAGGAACTTGAATTCTTGAGGGAGGAGGGTAATTCAATAACATTGGCCGATCCTCAACTGGAGTTTGTGCTTACAAATCCAATTGGCGTACCGCTTGATATTGCTCTGCATGTTTTTGGAAATGATGAAAACGGACAGGTAATCGCGGAATCGGAGATGGAGGCTAAGGTAAGCATCAAGCCTGCAGAGTATAATGAAGATACCGATGAACTGCTTCCTGTTGAGACAAGATTGTTCTTGACTGCCGACACGTCGAATATCAGCAAGACCGGATATGATAATGTCCAGATTCCTAATCTTGCAAATCTGTTGAAAAAGATACCTCATTCGGTCAATCTGAAGGTTGAGCCTACAATAAAGACAGATGTCACTCATCGCGTTGACATCAGCAAGCCAATAAAGATTGATGCGGCATGCTCTGTAATTGTTCCGTTGAAGTTCAACGATCTTCACTTGTGCTATAGTGATACGGTCCGCGACTTGAAGAATACATTCGATGAGACTCTGAAAATGTTTACCAATGTGTCGCTTTGCGCAAAAATGGATATTGTAAACACAATACCTTTGGGCTTGTTGTTGAAGGTCGTGCCGTTGGATGAGAATGGTGATGTGATAGAAGGTATAGAGGTTGATGAGTTGAAGATTGAAGCTGGTTCGGGAGAGGATATTGTTGACGGTGCCGGAGTTTTGACTGAGAATCTGTCCTTGCAAAAGTTTGTGTTTGCCATAAAGGGCAACATTGCCGACATCTTGTTGCTTGATCAGCTGGCATTCTCACTGGAGGCTTCATCGAACCACACGATAGGAACTTCGGCCCTTAGGGGTTCTCAAGGTATAAAGGTCTCAAATATTGTGTTTGAGATTGCGGGTGACATAGAGATGGATTTAAATGATTTTTAAGTAAGGACTATGAAGAAGATAAGAAATATTGTTGCAGCATTCTTGGTGATTGTGTGCACACAGACAAGCGTAGCGCAGACTGCCCTTTCATCATATTTCATGGACGGAATGCTGTACAACAGCAAACTTAATCCGGCGATGAAGGCCGAGCGTGGCTATCTCTCGCTGCTGTTGGGTAACACCTCTCTTGGCACGAAAGGAAACGTGGGTATATCCAATTTCCTATATCCCCGTGGTGAGAATGAGCTTGCTACATTCATGAGCGGTTCTGTTGGAACAGATGAGTTCCTCGGCGGTATGCCCGATTACACCCGTTTGGGATTCAAACTGGATGAGACGCTGATGGCTGCCGGTTTCCGTCTGTTTGGCGGATATTTCTCTTTGGGTCTCTCGTTGCACTCATCGGCAACAGTGTCTTTGCCAAAGGGCTTCTTTGAGTTTGCGAAGAAGGGTTTCCAGGAGAACAGTTATAGCTTCTCGGGGCTCAATGTAAATACCATGAATTATGCTGCTGCCACAGTCGGATATTCTCACAATCTGTTCCAGGGGTTCAGGTTCGGTGTCAATGCAAAATATCTTGTGGGTATTGGTCATGCCGATCTTTTTGTTGACAAGTTGAATGTGGAGATGAACGAGCAGCATTGGATGATTGAGAGCCACGCGCGGATGCAGGCGGCACTCTTCTGTGAAACCGAGGTCATGGTGGATGAGAATGGTGTTGTCAACGGTGTAGACCTTGCGCTTGAACTTGATGACCTGATGAATATCCGTACCTCCAACGGCTTTGCAGTTGATTTAGGTTTCGTATACGATATGGATGAGTTTGTACCCGGCCTGACACTTTCGGCTTCGGTCATTGATCTTGGTTACATCAACTGGAAGTATATGATGACCGGGCAAAGCACCGATGCCAAGGTTGAGTTCGATGGCTTTGGCGAGGTTGATTACAATGATGTTGAAAATGTTGTAACTGCCGAGATGGAACAGTTGATTGACGATGCCTCAAAGATGGTTGAGTTCAATTATGGTGGAATAAAGGAGATGAAGACAGCTCTCAATGCGACCATGTATCTGGGCGCTGAGTATAATATGCCATTTTACAGGCCTCTTTCAGTGGGAGTGCTCTATGGACAGTGTTTCTCTCCTTTTGATTGCAGCAAATGGTACGAGGCGCGAGGATACGTCAATCTCTCTCCTGTAAAATGGTTTGAGCTGTCCGTGAACTATGGATATGGAACATACGGAACCACATTGGGTTGGGTGCTCAATTTCCATCCTGCAGGAATCAACCTGTTTGTGGGCAGTGACTATATGATTACGAGAGTGACTCCGCAATATATTCCCATTGACAACATGAACGCTCATGTAACGTTAGGTCTTAATCTTGCCTTGGGAAAACGCAAATAAAGAATAGGCGGTCTGTCAGACCGCCTATTCTGTTGTTATAATGCCTTGTACTTTACTTGTGCTTGAACGCTTGCTCCTTGACCTGACGCAGGATCTCGCTTGAAAAGAGAAACTCGTTGAGTTGCTCGTTCTCTGTGTTCAGGATCTGGGTCTTGTCGCCTTCCCATGCAAGCTTGCCGCCGGAAAGGAACAAGATGTGGTCGCCGATATTCATTACCGAGTTCATATCGTGGGTGTTCACGATTGTCGTTATCCCATACTCTTTAGTAATGTCGTGGATGAGCTCATCAATTACCAATGATGTCTGTGGATCAAGGCCGGAGTTCGGCTCGTCGCAGAACAGGTATTTGGGCTCAAGGGCAATCGCACGTGCAATGGCCACTCGTTTCTGCATGCCACCTGAAATCTCCTCGGGCAATTTGTCCTGCGCCTCAATGAGGTTTACTCGGTCAAGACAGGCTCTCGCTCGTGCCAGACGTTCTTTGTATGTCATTGAAGAGAACATGTCGAGCGGGAACATTACATTCTCCAGCACGCTCATGGAGTCAAACAGGGCTGCGCTCTGGAACAGCATGCCAATCTCGCGTCTGATAGTGATCTTCTCTTTCTCTTTCATGGTCGTTATGCATCGGCCGTCATATATTATCTTGCCCTTGTCGGGTGCAAGCAGGCCGACGATGCATTTTAGGAACACGGTTTTTCCAGCACCGCTCTGTCCTATGATGAGATTGGTTGCACCGTTGTTGAATGTGGCGTTTATGTCTTCGAGTACAGTCTTGCCTTCAAACTGTTTGTATATTGAGATTGCTTCTATCATTGCATCATAATATTGGTTAACACTATGTCCGAAAAGAGTATGAGGGCGCTGCAGCTGACAACGGCGTTTGTACTTGCCTTACCAACTTCAATTGAGCCTCCCTTTACGGTGTAGCCGTAGAACGAAGCGACTGAAGTGATGATGAAGGCAAAGAAGAAACTCTTGATGATGCTGTACCATACAAACCATACTGTGAATTCGTGCTGCAGTCCCAAGGTAAGTTCTTCGGATGTCATGATGCCGGTAAGCTTGCCGATGAGGAATGCACCTCCAATACCCGAAGCAATACTGAAGATCACGAGAATGGGTATGGTAAGTACGAGCCCGGTCACTTTGGGCAGTATGAGGAAGTTTGCCGAGTTTACTCCCATCATGTCAAGGGCGTCAATCTGCTGTGTCACTCTCATGGCTCCAATCTCGGATGTGATGTTTGAACCTACCTTTCCGGCAAGAATAAGACACATGATGGTTGATGAGAACTCCAACAGCAATACTTCGCGGGTTGCGTATCCTGTAACGAATTTCGGCATCCATGGACTCTCGACGTTTGTCTTCATCTGTATGCATAGTGCCGCACCGATGAACAGTGAAATGATGAGCACGATGGGAATGGAGTTGACTCCCAATTGGTATATTTCGTGTAGTGTGCGGCGGAAGAACATCAGCCATCGTTCGGGTTTTGTCAGCACTCTCTTCATCAGTAGAAGATAACTGCCGAATGTCTTTATTGCTTCTATAAGTATCATTGTGTCTCTCTTGTTGGTAATGATTGTACAAAGGTACTACTTTTTGTCTTTTATTGTATTGGTAGGGGACATAAACTTTATCATTGGGGCCTATTGTGCCATAAAAAGACACTTTTTTTGTTGAAACGGCAAAAAAGCATTACCTTTGTTCAATAGTAAATCGTCATAGCCATATATGGAACAGGATAATACAGGCATTTTTGAGGAGGCAACAGTTCTGCGAACCGAGAATCTTGTGAAAAGATACGGTAAGCGTACTGTCGTGAACAATGTGTCGTTCAATGTCAAGCAGGGCGAAATTGTTGGATTGTTGGGCCCTAACGGTGCCGGAAAGACAACGTCGTTCTATATGACAACCGGTCTGGTCATACCGAATGGCGGACGAATCTTCCTTGACGACAAGGAGATTACCAAATACCCTGTCTACAAGCGTGCACGTGCCGGTATAGGCTATTTGGCTCAGGAGGCAAGCGTGTTCCGCAAGATGACTGTAGAGGATAATATCGCATCGGTGCTTGAAATGACGGGAAAACCTCTTGAATATCAGAAAGAAAAACTCGAGAGCCTGATATCGGAGTTTCGTTTGCAGAAGGTGCGCAAGAATCTTGGCGACCGCCTGTCGGGCGGTGAGCGCCGTCGTACCGAGATTGCCCGTTGTCTGGCAATCGATCCCAAATTCATTATGCTCGATGAGCCTTTTGCCGGCGTGGATCCTATTGCCGTCGAGGATATCCAGTACATCGTGTGGAAACTGAAGGACAAGAATATCGGTATTCTCATTACAGACCACAATGTACAGGAGACCTTGAGCATTACGGACCGTGCTTATCTGCTGTTCGAGGGCCGTGTGCTGTTTGAGGGAACTCCAGAGGTCCTTGCCGAGAATCCAGTTGTGCGCGAGAAGTATCTTGGCCGTGACTTTGTGCTCCGTAAAAGGGAATTCCAATTCTGATGTTGTGAAATGCTTTTCAATTCGGCATCAATAGGGGCTTTTTTCTCCCTTAGTTTTGTGTAGGTTGTCAACAAAATCGGTTTTTGCTTGATTTTGTGCTCAACTTGTTGTATTTTTGTGCGCCTTAAATTAAGGTGTGTAGTGCGCCCTTTTGTGTGCACGGCAATACAAATCTTTTGGATTGAAGAAATCATTAAAATTTTTATATAATGGAATTTACACTTAAAAATCAGGATGCTACAAGTGCAATCCTTTCGGTAAACATTCAGGAGGCCGATTACGCGGCTTTGGTTGAGAAGCAGTTGAAGAATTTCCGTCAGAAGGCAAATGTCCCAGGTTTCCGTCCAGGTATGGTGCCTATGGGCTTGATCAAGAAGCAGTACGGTACAGCTGTAAAGGCAGAGGAAATCAACAAGTTGTTGCAGACAAAGATCTTCGAATATATCAGAGAGAACAAGATTGATATGCTTGGCGAGCCACTTCCAATCGAGGAGCAGCAGGCAAACATCAACATGGTTGATGACAAGGACTTCACTTTTGAGTTCGAGATTGCTCTCGCTCCAAAGTTCGACGCGGTTCTTGACAAGAACGATGCTCTCGCATACTACAAGATCCAGCCAACAGATGAGATGGTACAGGGTCAGGTAGACGCTTTCGCACAGCGTTGCGGTGAGTACAAGCAGGTTGAGTCTTATGAGAATGGCGACATGCTCAAGGGTACATTGACCGAGGCTGTTGAGAACGGTGTTGTTGTTCGTGAGGCTGTCATGATGCCTTCATACATGAAGAATGAAGATCAGAAGGCTCTCTTCGCAGGTTCAAAGGTTAACGATGTAGTTACATTCAATCCTTTCACTGCATTCGATGGCAACGAGGCAGAGCTCGCATCACTCCTCAAGGTTGAGAAGAGCGAGGTTGCTGCTCACAACGGTGAGTTTACATTCGCAATCAGCGAGATTACACGTTTCGTTGCAAGCGAGGTAAACCAGAACGTATTCGACGCTGCATTCGGTAAGGATGCTGTGAAGAGCGAGGAGGAGTTCCGCGCAAAGATCGCTGAGCAGTTCGAGGCTCGTTTCGAGGTTGAGAGCGACTACAAGTTGTTGATGGATGTACGCGACTATCTCATGAACAAGGTTGGCAAGCTCGAGTTCAACGAGGCTATTCTCCGTCGTATCATGGATTCAAACAAGGCTGAGGGCGAGGTTGTAAGCGAGGAGGATTTCCAGAAGAGCCTTACAGAACTCCGTTGGCACTTGGTTAAGGAGCAACTTGCAAAGAAGTTCGAGATCAAGATCGATGATAACGACGTTCTCAATGTTGCAAAGGGTGCTACACGTGACCAGTTCGCTCAGTACGGTATGGCAAATGTTCCTGAGGACTTGCTCGAGAACTACGCTAAGGAGATGCTCAAGCAGGAGAAGACACGCGAGGCTCTCATCAACCGTGCAGTTGACGTGAAGCTCATCCAGGGTATCAAGGCTGCCATTACCTTGAACGAGGAGAAGGTTTCTGTTGAGGACTTCAACAAAAAGGTATCTGAAAACGCTTAATATATAATATTGGGTATATAATCCGGCCTATTGGCTTTGCCCGATAGGCCGGATTATTTTAATAATTACAAAATTCAAAAACAGGTTGTTATGGAGAGAGATGATTTTAAAAAATATGCTACCAAGCACCTTGGTATGAACAGTATGGTGCTTGATGATGTGATAAAGGCGCAGTCGCAGTATCTGAACCCATATATTCTCGAGGAGAGACAGTTGAATGTCACTCAGATGGATGTCTTTTCACGATTGATGATGGACAGAATCATCTTCCTTGGCACCCAGATCGATGACTATACAGCCAACACCTTGCAGGCGCAGCTGTTGTATCTCGATTCTGTTGATAGCGGCAAGGATATCTCTATCTACATCAACTCGCCCGGCGGCTCGGTGTATGCGGGTTTGGGTATCTATGATACAATGCAGTTCATCTCAAGTGATGTTGCGACAATCTGTACCGGTATGGCTGCAAGCATGGCTGCGGTATTGCTTGTTGCAGGTGCTGAGGGCAAGCGTTCGGCGTTGACCCACAGCCGTGTGATGATTCATCAGCCTCTTGGCGGTGTGCAGGGACAGGCGAGCGACATTGAAATTACTGCACGCGAGATCCAGAAATTGAAGAAGGAACTCTATACTATCATTTCTGACCACAGCAAACAGCCTTTTGACAAGGTGTGGACCGATAGTGACCGCGATTACTGGATGACTGCAGCCGAGGCTCAGGAGTATGGTATGATTGACCGTGTCCTTACACGTAAAATATAATTCAGTCAATGGCAGAGAAAGGTAAAAAACGTTGTAGCTTTTGTGGCAGGACAGAGGAGCAGGTGGCTTTGCTCATGACCGGAATGACCGGTTATATCTGTAACGAGTGTGTTGAACAGGCGCATAATATCCTGCGTGAGGAGGCTCTGTTGCCAAAGAGTGACTTCAATATGAAGGAACTCCCGAAACCAAAGGAGATAAAGGCTTTCCTCGATGAATATGTCATTGGTCAGGATGATGCCAAATGTGCTCTTGCCGTGTCGGTCTACAATCACTACAAGCGTCTCATGCAGCGTGGCGCCGATGATGAGGTGGAGATAGAGAAGAGCAACATCATTATGGTGGGCAGTACCGGAACCGGCAAGACTCTGCTTGCCCGCACCATTGCCAAGCTCTTGAAAGTCCCATTCACTATTGTCGATGCGACTGTGTTGACCGAGGCTGGTTATGTGGGCGAGGATATCGAAAGTATACTTACCCGTCTGTTGCAGGTAGCGGACTATAATGTGGAGGAGGCTGAACGTGGTATTGTGTTCATTGATGAGATTGACAAGATTGCCCGCAAGAGCGACAATCCTTCTATCACACGCGATGTCAGCGGCGAGGGTGTTCAGCAGGGATTGCTGAAGCTGCTTGAGGGCTCAGTGGTAAATGTTCCGCCACAGGGAGGTCGCAAACACCCTGATCAGAAGATGATTGCTGTGAATACAAAGCATATCCTGTTTATCTGCGGTGGTGCTTTTGACGGTATCGAGAAGAAGATTGCGCAGCGCCTGAATACTCATGTCGTGGGTTATAACTCGGTGCAGAACAAGATGCATATTGACAAGGGTGACATGATGCAGTACATTATGCCACAGGATTTGCGTTCATTCGGCCTTATCCCCGAGATTATCGGCCGTCTCCCGATACTCACTTCGTTGCGTCCGCTTGACCGTGGCACATTGCGCAACATCCTCACAGAGCCAAAGAACTCTATCATAAAGCAGTATGTCAAGCTTATGGAGATGGACGGCGTAAAGCTTGCATTTGAGCCCGAGACTCTTGAGTATATCGTTGATACTGCGGTCGAGTACAAGCTCGGTGCTCGTGGATTGCGTTCTATTGTAGAGACAATCATGATGGAGAAGATGTTCGAGATTCCATCAAACGGTGTCAAGGAGTGCAATATTACCAAGGAATATGCCCAGGCGCAGGTGGAGAAGAGCGCAACAATAAAATGTGCTGTGTAAGACAGCATGGCAGTTTGATAAACGGCAGGCTTCATATACAAAGCCTGCCGTTTTGTTTCTGGTCTCCCGATTTTTTTTGCGTCATTTATGAAAATATATTAGAAAAAAGTTGTGCTTTTAATTGATATATTTATAACTTTGTTTGCAAATAGGCATGTTATATAATGGCAAAGAAGTGTAATTTGACAGAGGCTCTCAAGGAGAACTTCGGTTTTGACAAGTTCAAGGGTGATCAGGAAGCTGTCATCAAGAACTTGCTTGCAGGCAATGATGCCTTTGTTCTGATGCCTACCGGTGGCGGCAAATCGCTTTGTTACCAGCTGCCTTCGCTTGTTATGGAGGGAACGGCTATTGTGATCTCTCCGCTTATTGCTTTGATGAAGAATCAGGTCGATGCAATACGTAATCTCAATGAAGAGGACGGTGTTGCCCATTTCCTGAACTCGTCTCTTACAAAGCAGGCAATCGAGGAGGTAAAGGAGGATGTGCTCTCCGGTAAGACAAAACTATTGTATGTCGCTCCCGAATCCTTGACAAAAGAGGATAATGTGGAGTTTCTTAAAAGCATAAAGATTTCGTTCTATGCAATCGATGAGGCGCACTGTATCTCGGAATGGGGCCACGATTTTCGCCCCGAATACCGCCGCATACGCCCTATCATGAACGAAATTGGCAGAGCGCCTATCATTGCATTGACTGCTACTGCCACAACCAAGGTGCGCGATGACATAAAGAAGAATCTGGGAATACAGGATGCTCCCGATTTCAAGTCATCGTTCAACCGCCCTAATCTCTATTACGAGGTACGTTCAAAGACAAAGGACGTGGACAAGGAGATTATCAAGTTTATTAAGGCAAACCCGGGGAAGTCGGGTATCATATATTGTTTGAGCCGTAAGAAGGTTGAGGAATTGGCCGAGATACTGCAGACCAATGAGATTTCGGCAAAGGCCTATCATGCCGGTATGGACTCGGCAATGAGGTCGCAGACACAGGACGACTTCATAATGGAAAAGATTGATGTCATTGTTGCGACCATCGCTTTTGGTATGGGTATAGACAAGCCTGATGTGCGCTATGTCATCCATTATGACATTCCCAAGAGTCTCGAAGGCTATTATCAGGAAACAGGCCGTGCCGGCCGTGATGGTGGCGAGGGACAGTGTATTGCCTTCTATAACAACAAGGATTTACAGAAATTGGAGAAATTCCTCGAGGGCAAGCCGCTTGCCGAGCAGTATATAGGCCGTCAGCTGTTGCATGAGACTACCGCTTATGCCGAGTCTTCGGTTTGTCGCAGGAAATTATTGTTGCATTATTTTGGTGAGAGTTACGACGTGGAAAATTGTGGTAATTGTGACAACTGCCTCTCTCCTAAGAAACAGGTGGAAGCAAAAGAGTTGCTCGAGGCTGTTATAGAGACAGTATTGGCGTTGAAGGAGAATTTTAAGACCGATTATGTGATAGATGTCCTTTTGGGTAAGGAGACCGCTGATATAATCTCGCATAATCATGATGAACTGGAGTGTTTCGGTTGTGGTGATGATGAGGATGTAAAGCGCTGGAATGCAGTCATACGCCAGGCTCTGATTGCCGGTTATCTTGATAAGGATGTCGAGAATTATGGCTTGCTCAAGGTTACAAAGCAGGGACAGGCATTCCTCAAGAAGCCCGTATCGTTCAAGATTGTCGAGGACAGGGATTTCGAAGAGGAGGAGACTATAGTACAGACAGCAAGTACCTTTGCGGTAGACCCTGAACTGTTTGCCATGCTCAAGAACTTGCGCAAGAAGCTGTCTAAGCAGCTTGAGTTGCCTCCATATGTGATATTCCAGGATCCATCGCTCGAGGCTATGGCTACCACATATCCAGTTACGATCGATGAGTTGAAAAACATCCCTGGTGTGGGCGAGGGTAAGGCAAAGCGTTACGGCGAGGAGTTCTGCGCCCTCATCAAGCGCCACTGCGAGGAGAATGAGATTGACCGTCCCGAGGATATACGCATCCGCACTGTGGCAAACAAGTCGAAACTGAAGGTTGCCATAATCAATGCCATTGACCGTAAGGTGGCTCTCGATGACCTGGCTATAAGCAAGGGCGTGGAATTTGATGAACTGCTCGACGATGTGGAGTCTATCGTATATTCCGGTACCAAACTCAATATCGACTATTTCCTTGAGGAGATACTCGATGAGGAGAATCTGAATGAGATATATGAATACTTCAAGACTTCCGATACCGATTCCATTGATGTCGCAATTGAGGAGTTGGGTGGTGAGTACACCGAGGAGGAGATACGCCTTGTGCGAGTGAAATTCATTTCTGAAGTTGGAAACTGATTTTGAATAAGAAATATATATAGCTATATGAATGATTTTATAAAAGAAAAGATTGTGATGGACGGCTTGACCTATGACGATGTGTTGCTTATTCCTGCATACTCTGAGGTTTTGCCTAAGGGGGTTTCTTTGAAAACCAAGTTCTCAAGAAATATCGAGCTGAACGTACCTTTTGTGACTGCAGCTATGGATACCGTTACCGAGGCGAAGATGGCCATTGCCATTGCACGCGAGGGTGGTATCGGTGTAATCCACAAGAACATGTCAATCAAGGATCAGGCACATCAGGTTGCTATCGTAAAGCGTGCCGAGAACGGTATGATCTATGATCCTATTACAATCCAGGCCAATTCGGCTGTGAAGGATGTTCTTGACATCATGGCAGAATATCATGTAGGTGGTATTCCTGTAGTTGATGACTGCAAGAAACTTGTCGGTATTGTAACTAACCGCGACCTCCGTTTCGAGACAGATATGGAGCGTCCTATCTGCGAGGTAATGACTCCTGCAGAGAAGCTGGTTGTTACAAACCAGAAGACTGACATGGAGGCTGCTGCCAAGATCCTGCGTGAGAACAAGATCGAGAAGTTGCCTGTTGTTGACAATGACGGCAAGCTGGTAGGTCTTATCACATATAAGGATATCACAAAGGCAAAGGATAAGCCAATGGCTTGCAAGGACAGCAAAGGCCGTTTGCGCGTTGCTGCCGGTGTAGGTGTTACAGGCGATGCCATGGACCGTATCAAGGCGCTTGTTGATGCAGGTGTCGATGCTGTCGTTATCGATACAGCTCATGGTCACTCAGCAGGTGTTGTCCAGAAGTTGAAAGAGGCTAAGGCTCTGTTCCCACAGATTGATATCGTTGTCGGTAACGTTGCGACAGGCGAGGCTGCCAAGATGTTGGCAGAGGCAGGTGCTGATGCCGTGAAGGTCGGTATCGGTCCCGGTTCAATCTGTACAACACGTGTCGTAGCCGGTGTTGGTGTGCCACAGTTGTCAGCAGTATATGACGTGGCGAAGGCTCTTGAGGGTACTGGTGTGCCTTTGATAGCCGATGGCGGTCTGCGCTATTCGGGTGATGTTGTCAAGGCTTTGGCTGCCGGTGGTTACTGTGTAATGATCGGTTCGCTTGTTGCCGGAACAGAGGAGTCTCCTGGCGATACAATCATCTTCAATGGCCGTAAGTTCAAATCATATCGCGGTATGGGTTCTTTGGAGGCTATGGAGAATGGTTCAAAGGACCGTTATTTTCAGGCCGATACAGCCGACAAGAAGAAACTCGTACCCGAGGGTATTGCAGCCCGTGTACCATACAAGGGAACACTCTACGAGGTAATCTATCAGCTGGTAGGTGGTTTGCGTTCAGGTATGGGCTATTGTGGAGCAAAGGATATTGAGGCATTGCACAACGCTAAGTTCGTGCGCATTACAAATGCCGGTGTGCTTGAGAGTCATCCACACGATGTCTCTATCACAAGCGAGGCTCCAAACTACAGTCGTCCTGAATAAATAATGACAGAATGAAATTAAAGAACATAGCAGCACTTTTTTTGCTGACATCTACAACTGCATTGGCACAGGTAACCGACCCTGTGCTAATGCGTGTTAATGGCAAGGAGGTAAAACGCTCTGAATTCGAGTATGCCTTCAACAAGAACAATACAAATCTTGCCGGTGAGGGACAGACTGTCGATGAGTACCTGCCAATGTATGTGGACTTCAAGCTGAAGGTGGCCGAGGCTGAGGCGTTGAAACTTGATACTCTTTCATCTTTCAGAGAGGAGTTTGAGCGTGACCGCAGGTTGATGGCCGAGAATTATCTTGTTGACACCTGTTTCATAAATGATGAGGCTTACAAGATATATGCAAAGGATTCGGCAACCATTGGTCGTGACGGTTTCATCGAGGTTGCGCACATTGTATTCCTTGCCAAGCAGCAGGGAGCGGTGGCTGATGTGAAACTTGCAAAAGCAAGGATTGACTCGGCTTACGCAATGCTCAATGATGGCAAGACATTTGAAGATGTGGCAAGATATTTCAATATTCCTGCACAGGCTATCCGTTCATTCGAGATTGTCCGCGGCCAGGTGTATCCTGAATTCGAACAGGCGGCATATGCGCTTGCCGATGGTAGCTATTCGGCACCTTTTGAGTCGCCGGCAGGTTATCATATTGTAAAGCGTATATCTTCGCGCCCGTTCGGCTCTTTTGGAGAGTACAAGTCTGCTATTGTGAATATGCTTGAGCAGCAGAATATCCGTGAGGCAGCACGCATCAAGCGCGGCCGTGACCTGGCCCGTGAGTTCGGCGGCAATCTCACACCCGAGGAGGCTCTTGCCTTGGAAGACAGTCTGCTTGAGAGCAAGTACCCTGAATTCGGCAATCTCATGCGTGAATACTATGAGGGGCTTCTCTTCTTTGAGGTGTCTACACGCGAGGTCTGGAACAAGGTTGCTGAAGATGAGGCTGCACTTGCGAAATATTTCAAGAAGAACAAGAAGAATTATAAGTTCGAGACTCCTCGTTTCCGTGGCGCTGTCATACAGGCCAACAGTCAGGAAAATCTCGACAATGTAAAGGCGATGCTTGCCGGCCAGGATTTTGAGAATTACAAATCGGCCATTGAGGCAAACTTGCCGAAGGATTCAGCCCGTACGGTACGTGTCGAGGTCGGCATTTTTGCAATCGGTGACAATGCCTGGGTCGACAAGATGGTCTTCGGACAGGGCGAGGGTGGCAAACTGCGTCGTGGCTTTGTTGCCGTTGAGACTGTCGGTCAGGTGATTGAGGCTCCTGAGACATACAAGGATGTAAAGGGATTGGTGACAGCCGATTACCAGAAGTATCTTGAAGAGAATTGGGTAAAGTCATTGCGCAAGAAGTTCAAGGTCAAGATTGACAAGGATGTGCTAAAAACAGTTAATAATCACGATTAAGCCATATGTTTTTGTACCTTTGTCACGTGAAACGGCTGTTTTGCTTTTTTGAATGACAATAATACAGAAGATGCTGATGTCCGGAAAACGATATTGGAAACATATATGCCTTTTAGCTCTCCCGGCCTTGCTTTTTGCATGCCGGGAAGAGGTGTCTTATGTAGAGAGGGCAGCAATTGCCAGTGTAGGCGATGTCCATCTTTACAAGGATGAAGCCGATATGGTATATGCCAGACATGGTGCAGGCATGGACAGCGCGGCTTTCATGCAGAACTATGTCGAGCGTTGGGCAATCGATGTCCTGTTCCATCAGAAGGCTATGGAGAATGTGGGCTCAACTGCTGAAATAGACAGGATGGTTGAGAGTTACCGTACAAGCCTTATCCAGAATCTCTATCAGGACAGGTTGATAACCCAACAGCTTGTGCCAACGATAACGGACGCAGAGGTGTTGGAGTTCTATGAGAGGGAACAGGCACTCTTTGAGTTGTCGGAACCTTACGTAAAGGGATTCTACGTGAGAATTCCTGCCAAGGCTTCAAAGACACGTGATGTCCGCAACTGGTGCTTGCGTAAAGGACAGGAGGATCTGGAGGCTTTGGAAAAATTATGCTCCGAGAATGGCTATGACTATCAGTTCTTCATGGAGGAGTGGATGCCTTTTGTTGACTTGGCGCACAGGATGCCTTTGACCGAGCAGCAGTTGATGGACCGTCTGCTCGGCAAGAACACCATAGAGTTCAAGGAGGGTCAGTTTACCTATTTTGTCTGTGCCGATTCCATATTGAAACGTAATGATGTCAAACCTATAGAGATGGTGTCAAACGAGATAAAGGAACTGCTGCTCAATTCAAAGAAGGCGAACTTCATCAAGCAGGCCAAACGTTCTTTGTATGATGACGCTTTGAAAAATGGTCGCGTAATCCTGTATTGATGTAAAAACGTTGTGTGATAAACTATACAATATGAATATTAAGTTGAATTTTATAAAGAATCTGCTTTGTGTAATGTCAGTGGTATTGCCATTGCAGAGTCTTGTTGCTCAGGATAATGTCATTGACAGAGTGGAATGGGTTGTCGGCGACAAATCCATTCTGCGATCTGATATAGAGGAGGCAATCCGCTTCTGGGTAAGTGAAGGCAGAACCTTTGAGGGCGATCCTTATTGTGTCGTTGGCGAGGATCTGGCTGTGCAGCAGCTGTTCCTTCATCAGGCGGCAATTGACAGTATCGAGGTTGATGAAAGCAGTGTCATGCGTCAGGTCGAGGCACAGATGGAGTATGTCGTTCAGCAGATAGGCTCAAAGGAGAAGATGGAGGAATATTTCAATATGACCTCTTCCGATATCCGTGAGATGTACCGTGAGCAGCTCTACAACAAGGATATGGCTGACAGGATGAAGATGAAGATTGTGGGCGATGTCAAGGTCTCTCCTTCGCTTGTAAGAAGATATCTGGAGTCGTTGCCTAAGGACAGTGTTCCTTTCATCCAGCAACAGGTTGAGGTTCAGATAATAACAATGCAACCCGAGATAGATCAGGAGGAGATTGACCGCGTGAAGGAAGAACTGCGTGAGTACACCGAGCGAGTGATGAGCGGTGAGACAAGCTTCTCTACATTGGCACTGATGTATTCCGAGGATCCGGGTTCGGCACGTCGTGGTGGCGAGTTGGGCTTCATGGGTCGTGGACAGTTGCAGCCAGAGTTCTCTGCTGTAGCCTTCAATTTGACCGATCCTGCTAAGGTCTCAAAGATTGTGGAGACTGAATATGGTTTCCATATCATACAGCTCATTGAGAAACGCGGCGACAAGGTCAATGTGCGCCATATCTTGAGAAAGCCTACATTCTCGAATGAGAACCTGAAGGCTATGCTCATACGCCTTGATTCATTGGCTACCGGTATAAAAGAGGGCGAAATGACCTTTGATGATGCGGTAGCAGTATATTCTGATGACAAGGATACCCGCAACAACTTCGGTCTGATGTTCAACAAGATGAATGCGTCGTCACACTTTGCTATGGATGAACTTCCCGTGGATGTTGCCCGTGTTGTGGAGACATTGGAGGTCGGTGAGTTGTCGCAGCCTTTTGCCTGGTTGCTCGATAATGGAAAGACTGTATGCGCGATTGCTAAGGTAAAGTCAAGGACCGATGCCCATCAGGCCACATTTAGCGAGGACTATGAGGTGCTGCGCCAGATGTATGAGGCAAAGTTGAGCGAAGAACGAATAAAGGAGTGGATAAAGAAAAAACAGCGCAATACCTATGTCCGTATAAATAAGGACAGCCGTAATTGTGAGTTCCACTATCCCGACTGGAATTTCTTTGAAGAGTAATAGTCTATCTGGATGTCAAGACTTCTTCTGTCAATATTGTTGTTATTGGTGTCGATGTCTTCGTTCCCGCAGGAACTGAAGATGGACTCGGTCCCGCAGCAGCCGGCCAAAAAGAGCTATGTCCATCTGTTGCACACAGACATTACGCGCTTTGATGAAGCTGTGGATCCCGATGCGTGGATCCTTGTCGGAAATGTGAATTTCCGTCGTGACAGTATGTACATGTTCTGCGACAGTGCACACTATTACCAGAAACAGAATTCATTCCTTGCTTTCGGTAATGTGAGGATGCAGCAGGGCGACACTCTGTTCCTTTATGGAGATTATCTTGATTTTGATGGCGTTACGAACATCGCCCGTGTGAGGAGCAATGTTAAGCTCATTGATAAGAATGTGGTACTTGAGACTGACAGTCTCGACTATGACCGTAACAGGAATCTTGGCTATTTCTTTGAATATGGTGTCCTGTATGACGAGACCGGCACATTGAGATCCTATTACGGCGACTATAATACAGTTACCAAGACTGCGGTCTTTATGGATGATGTCACGTTGGAGAATTCAAAATTCCTGCTATTGTCCGATACACTGTATTACAATACGGACAGTAAGTTGGCTACCATTGTGGGACCTACCAATATATATACGGGCGGTACCGAGGTGTATTCGGAGAGTGGAACATTCAATACGGCGACAAGGCTTGCGACATTGGTTGAAAGGCCGGTGCTGTTCAATTCGAACAGGAATGTCACAGCCGATTCCATATTCTATGATACAGGTCGTGGGTATAGTGAGGTGTTCGGTAACATAATATACACCGATACCATAAACAGGAATCTGCTAACTGGCGAATATGCTTTCATTGATGAGGTGACCGATTCTGCATATGTCACGGACAGAGCCATGGCGGTAGATTTCTCGCAGCGCGATTCGCTTTTTGTACATTCCGATACGATATGGACAGTTACATACAACAATGATACTGACTCTCTTTATCGTATGGTAAGGGCCTATCACAGGGTGCGTGCTTGGGGAAAGAACATGCAGGCAGTGTGTGACTCATTGGTCTTTGACTCCCGTGACACCTGCATGACAATGTACAAGGATCCAATTCTCTGGAATGGCAAACTGCAGTTGCTTGGCGAGGTTGTGAAGGTCTATATGAACGATTCTACCATTGAATGGGTAAATGTCATAGACCAGTCACTTTATGTTGAGAGGTTTGACTCTACTGTCTATAACCAGATCCGTGGCAAGGAGATGGAGTTCTATTTTACCGATGGCGAACTTCGCGAGATGCAGGTAATAGGCAGCGTTGAGGTTGTTTTCTATCCATTGGACAGTGACAGCACATATATTGGCATGAATACTACGACAGCCGGCCGATTGATGGTATACATGAAGGACCGTAAGGTCGAGAAGGTGGTAGTACCCAAAGATTCAAAAGGCGTTTTCTATCCAATGAGCAAACGCCCCGAAAACAAACGTTTTCTCGAGAACTTTGCGTGGTTCGATTATGTGCGGCCATTGTCAAAGGAGGATATTTTCAATTGGAGAGGCAAGGGATCCGATAAGGAACTCAAGGTCGTAAAGAAGAGCAAGATTCCTTTGCCTACTCTTGACCGTTTTAAATAGCACAAGCTTATGGCAGGTTTTAAGATGCGTGAACCTAAAAAGTTCAATCATAAATATATATTCGTAGATGAGCGCAAGGAAAAGCTCGACAAGATTGTTGAGAATGCCAAGCGCGATCTTGGTATGCTCCCGCCCAAGGAGTCTTCATACGAGGAGCGTATAAGGGGTGCCTTTGTCGGAGAGAATTCCCATCTCGACCGCAAGCGTAACAGCGCTTCGCGAATTTCATCGCGTTTTGCCGTTGCAGCATTGTTTGTGTGTGCATTCGTGTTGTATTATATAATGAAAACAGTTTACGGGCTTATTTGATATATGAAGGATGTAATACATTTGTTGCCCGATTCTGTGGCAAACCAGATTGCGGCCGGTGAGGTTGTGCAGCGTCCTGCATCGGTTGTGAAGGAGCTCGTGGAGAATGCGATTGATGCCGGAGCTACTAAAGTGCAGGTTGTCGTGACCGATGGCGGACGCACTCTTGTCCAGGTCATTGACAATGGCAAGGGCATGTCCGAGACCGATGCGCGTCTTGCTTTCGAAAGGCATGCGACATCAAAGATTGCGAGTGCCGATGACCTGTTTGCTTTGTCAACTATGGGTTTCCGTGGCGAGGCTCTTGCCTCCATTGTCGCCGTAGCGCAGGTTGAATTGACTACCCGCCGTGCCGATGATGAGTTGGGTACATGTATTGTCATGGGTGGCTCAAAGCTTGAGTCTCAGGAACCAGTCTCGGCTCCTGTCGGCAGTAACTTCAAGGTAAAGAACCTGTTCTTCAATATCCCGGCACGTAGGAAGTTCCTGAAGTCGGTACAGACTGAACTGAACAATATTGTAACAGAGTTTGAACGTGTGGCACTCATTAATTGCGATATTGAATTCTCCCTTTCGCATAATGGCAATGAGATGATTTCACTGCCATCATCATCGTTCCGTCAAAGGATTGTCAATCTTTTCGGAAAAAAGATAAATTCACACCTTATTGATGTGGCTGTCGAAAGCACGCTTATAAACATCAAGGGTTTTGTAGGCACTCCCGAGAGTGCACGCAAAAAGGGAGCCTTGCAATACTTCTTTGTCAATGGCCGTTATATGCGCAATCCCTATTTTGCCAAAGCTGTAGCAGAGGCATATGGCGAAATAATACCTCAGGGCGAACAGGTGCCGTTTTTCCTCTGTCTTGATGTTGACCCGTCGCGCATTGACGTCAACATTCATCCTACAAAAACTGAGATCAAGTTTGAGGACGAGTCGAATTTGTGGAAGATAATCTCGGCTACAGTCAAGGAGTCGCTTGGACGTTTCAATGCGGCTCCCAGTCTTGACTTTGATGATGATGCAATGCCCGAGATTCCCGTAATGGATTTCACTCCTTCGGGTGGCGCTCCGGTTTCAGCTCCTAAGGTGTCATATAATCCTTCCTATAATCCATTCAGCAAGTATAAGCCGGAGTATCGCGATTCCAGTGATAATTGGGAGGCTTTATATGCGGGATTTGATACCACAACCAAGCCGCTCGACTTGTCGCCATTCGAGGATGAGCCCGATTTTACGGTAAATGAGCCTGTCGTCGTGGCTGACAATTCGCTTCAGGTGGTGGAATCTGATTTTGTACCGATGTCCCAATATAAAGGACAGTATATACTTGTGCCTGTAAAGTCCGGACTGATGTGGGTGCATCAGCGCAGGGCGCATATCAGGGTGCTGTTCGAGAAGTATCGTAAGCAGATGAATGAGAGGCATGGAGCGTCGCAGGGTCTGCTTTTCCCGGAGAGGGTGGAACTTACAATAAACGAGGCGATGGTGCTTGAATCCATTTCTGAGGAACTGGTCTCTTTGGGCTTCGATATATCTTCGTTGGGTAGTGGAACCTTTGCGTTGAATGGAATTCCTGTCGGGATAGAGGGTTTGCAGCCGACAAAACTGCTGTCCGACATCCTGCATGGTGCAATGGAGCAGACCGGCGATGTCAAAGGAGCTGTCAGTGACAGGATTGCTGCGGCCATGGCCAAGGATGTGGCGATTGTATCCGGTCAGATATTGTCTCAGGAGGAGATGGTGGCTTTGGTTAATGACCTCTTCGGAACTTCGATGCCGTCGCACACGCCCGATGGTAAACCTGTCATTCATATTATGAATGATGCCGAGATTGACCGTAATTTTACCAAATAGTGGTAAAAGAGTCTGCTTTTGCTTTGTAAGTGTTAAAAAAGGTTAAACAAAAATCTAAATACTTCTTCTAATTGCTTCTCATTGCAAATTTTATGTAATTTTGCAAATAAATAGGTAAAGTCTGTCACTGTCTTTTGTCGGGACGGTTCAAAGGCATTGCCATTGAAAACATTACAATGTGTTCTGCGTTTAATAATATGCAGTTCCTGTAAAGTGAAAAATAGGTATTAATATATAAATCTAATTAGTTTTAAGTATGAAAAAATTTATGATTTCACTAGCTCTTGCTAGTTTTGCAATGTTCTCTACAGCACAGGAGACAGTTAGCGAGGTCGTAGTTCCTACCAAGTCTCATTCGGTAGTTACTAACAGCTTCGGTAGCAACTGGTTCGTAGGTGTAAACGGTGGTGTAAACCTTTACAACGGCGTTTTCATGAACGGTGAGAATATCTTCAACCACCTTTCTCCAGCTCTTGATGTTTACGTAGGTAAGTGGCATACTCCTGGCTTCGGTTGGAGAGTTGCTTATCGTGGCTTGAACATCCAGTCTTACAAGGAGATGGATCACTCTGCTTACATGAACTATCACTTTGACGCAATGTTCAACTTGTGCAACCTTATCGGTGGTTACAAGGCTGATCGTGTTTGGAATGTAATTCCTTACGTTGGTGTTGGTTGGGCAGGCCGTCATGCATTTGATGAGAACGGTGAGTCTTTTGATGAGGCGTTCACAGGTTCACTCACTGCTAACTATGGTATCCTCCAGTCTTTCCGTGTTGCTAAGCGTTTGTCTATCAACCTTGAACTCGCAGGTACTTTCCTCCGCAACGGTTTCAGCAGTATTTCAGGTACTCAGGGTCACGATATGTTGTGGACAGCTACAGCCGGTATCACTGTTGACCTCGGTAGAGTAGGTTGGGACAATGCCCCAGACGTTGAGGCTCTTCAGGGTATCTACGGTGGTATGATCGATGGTCTCCAGGGTCAGCTTGATGACGCTTTGGCAGCTAACAAGGACAAGCAGAACCAGATCAAGGCTCTTGAGGATGCAAACAAGGCTCTCGAGGACGAGCTCGCTGCTTTGAGAAAGGTTAAGCCAGTAAATGTTTCTGAGTCTACATTCTTCGAGTTCGGTTCTTCTAAGATCTCTTCTAAGAAGGAGATTATGAACATCAAGGCTTATGCTGAGGCTGCTAAGGCTGCTGGTGCAAAGGTTAAGGTAGTTGGTTTTGCTGACGTAGTTGGTTCAAGCGAGTACAATGTTAAGTTGTCACAGGCTCGTGCTGAGGCTGTTGCTAAGGTGCTCGAGGAGAACGGTGCTGAGGTTGAGAGCGTAATCGGTTACGGTGAGTCTGAGGAGTACAAGGAGCGCTTCTTGAACCGTCGTGCGGTTATCACTGTTGCTGAATAATTATTGATTGAGCAATATATAATGATTGAGCAGGCATTCGTGCCTGCTCAATTTTTTATGCAAGAATATGATCGTTGACCTACGATTCATTTTCTTCGCGAATCAGTCATCCTGAATCGTGCGAAAGTGTATGAATACTTCGCTTTGCTCAGTATGGCAGGGGCCGTCGGGGCGACTTCTATATTATTGTTATTTTTTTTATCCGTATCATGCAATAAATGGGCGTTGATTCTATGGGAATGGTCCCGGATGAGGGCTTTTTGTGTAAAAAATACGCTTTTTGCAAAAATAAATGGTAAAATGTTTGGTGGTTGAAAATATTTGATGTACTTTTGCATCGCAATTGAGAAACGGTTGCGACTTATTGGACGTTTAGCTCAGCTGGTTTAGAGCATCTGCCTTACAAGCAGAGGGTCGGCGGTTCGAATCCGTCAACGTCCACAAAACAACTTATCGGACGTTTAGCTCAGCTGGTTTAGAGCATCTGCCTTACAAGCAGAGGGTCGGCGGTTCGAATCCGTCAACGTCCACGATTTGAAGGCCTGCGCAGTGCGTAGGTTATTTTTTTGCCCTTTTGCGAGCTGCCGGCTCTCCTTTCATTCTAATTAATGTTTATTTTTAATAAACTTTATCTCTATATTAGGTGTTTATGCCTAAAAAGTGCTATTTTTGCACTTTGAAAATATTTTATACTAAAAATAATGGAATTGAACATTTTGACAGCCATTTCTCCTGTTGACGGACGTTACAGGGGCAAGGCAGAGCCTTTGGCCGGTTATTTTTCGGAGTTTGCTCTCATCAAGTATCGAGTATTTGTAGAAATTGAGTACTTCATCGCTTTGTGCGAATTGCCAATCCCACAGCTTGCTGCTGTAGACAAGGCTCTTTTCCCACGCTTGCGCGAGATATATTCAAACTTCACATTGGAGAATGCGAACCGTGTAAAGGAGATTGAGAAGGTTACAAACCACGATGTAAAGGCTGTCGAGTATTTCATCAAGGAACAGTTCGATGCTATCGGTGGTCTTGATGCATGCAAGGAGTTTATCCACTTTGGCTTGACATCACAGGATATCAACAATACATCTGTTCCACGTTCAATCATGGATGCACTCAACGATGTGTACTACCCATTGATTGAGGAGCTCATTGCACAGCTCAAGAGTTATGCCGAGGCTTGGGCCGAAATTCCAATGCTTGCACGTACACACGGACAGCCTGCTTCTCCAACACGTCTTGGCAAGGAGGTTATGGTGTTTGTCTATCGTCTTGAGGCCCAGCTTGCCGAGCTCAAGCGTTGTCCTATCTCTGCCAAGTTCGGTGGTGCGACAGGTAATTTCAATGCACATCGTGTAGCATATCCCGGTATCGACTGGAAGGCTTTCGCAAACAAGTTCGTGAGCGAGAACCTCGGCTTGCAGCGCGAGCAGTATACAACCCAGATTTCAAACTATGATAACCTGGCAGCCTTGTTCGATGCAATGCGTCGCATCAACATCATCATCATGGATATGGACAAGGACTTCTGGCAGTATATCTCCAACGAGTTCTTCAAGCAGAAGATCAAGGCCGGAGAGGTAGGCTCAAGCGCAATGCCTCACAAGGTCAACCCAATCGACTTCGAGAACAGCGAGGGTAACCTTGGTATTGCAAATGCCATTCTTGACCACCTGTCAATGAAGTTGCCTATCTCTCGCTTGCAGCGCGACTTGACTGACTCTACAGTGCTCCGCAATGTGGGTGTTCCAATGAGCCACATGCTCATCGCTGTCAAGAGCTCACTCGTAGGTTTGCGCAAGCTGTTGCTCAACGAGACCGCAATCTATGACGAGCTTGACAACTGCTGGAGCGTATGCGCCGAGGGTATCCAGACAATCCTTCGCCGTGAGGCATATCCGAACCCATACGAGGCGCTCAAGGCCCTGACACGTACAAACGAGGGTATCAACCAGAACACTCTCTTGCAGTTCATTGATGGTCTCGATGTTTCGGAGAGCGTGAAGGAGGAACTCCGTGCCATTACTCCGCATACCTATACAGGTTTTTGATAACAAAGAATAATTTGGACCGTGAGGTTCGTAAAATATTTTTTAGATGAATAACTATAAAGACAAGTTTTCGGAAGGTTCTTCTCCTCGTGGAAACAGAGGCAGAGCATCGTTCAATCCGAACTTTGATGGCGACAACAGATTGAAGGGTGGTCGCTCACGTTTCAACAAGAGTGAAGAGCGTCCTCAGTACAAGAGAACAAACCGCGAGGACAGCAATGGTGGTGATTTCGGCAGTTACAAGCAGTACAAGCGCTATGGTAACGAAAAGAGCTACAACCGTTTCGACGGTGAGAGAGCCAACCGTAATGCCGATTCAGAGCCACGTTATGGCAATGATGTACAGCAGATGGGCCGTGGCTACAGCAAGGGTGGTTACCGTGGCGGTTACAATGCCGGCAATGGTGCCAATGGCGGTAGCGAGAAACCATATGCAAACAAATACCAGTCGGACCGTCGTCCTGCCAAGTATGGCGACAAAGGAAACCGTAAGGGTGCATACGATCCGAACGCAAAGTACAGTGCAAAGAAGCGCGCTGCATTCCGCGACGCGACTATCGATCCCAATGCACCTGTACGTTTGAACAAATATCTTGCAAATGCAGGTATCTGCTCACGCCGTGAGGCCGACAGCTACATCGAGGCAGGTCTCATAACCGTTAACGGCGAGATCGTAACAGAGTTGGGTGTAAAGGTTGTTCCAACCGATGATGTACGCTTCAACAGCGAGCGCATCAACCCTGAGCGCAAGGTATATGTCCTCTTGAACAAGCCAAAGGATTGTGTGACTACAGTCGATGATCCACAGGAGCGCAAGACCGTACTTGACTGCTTGCGTGGTATCGGCAAGGAGAGAATCTATCCTGTAGGCCGTCTCGACCGCAATACAACAGGTGTGCTCCTTCTTACAAACGATGGCGACATGGCTGCAAAGCTCACACATCCAAAGTTTATGAAGAAGAAGATCTATCACGTTACATGTGACAAGAACGTCGCCATGTCCGATATGGACCTGCTTGTAAACGGTATTGAACTTGAGGATGGTCGCGTGTATGCCGACGAGGTATCATACGTAAACGAGGCCGACCGCTCGCAGATCGGTATCGAAATCCACTCAGGCAAGAACCGTATCGTGCGCCGTATGCTCGAGCATCTCGGTTACCGTGTGAACAAGCTCGACCGTGTGCTTTTCGCCGGCCTTACCAAGAAGAACCTGCGCCGCGGCGACTGGCGTTATCTTACCGACAAAGAGATCAACATGCTCCGCCTTGGTGCATACGAGTAAAGACAGAAAAATAAGAAATATACAATGAAACCGATAAAACGAACAAGAATTTCCGACCTGCTCAAGAACGGTCAGGCCGGTGTTGAGGTAAACGTAAGAGGCTGGGTGAGAACACGCCGCAGTAGCAAACAGGTTGCCTTTGTGGCACTTAACGACGGTTCTACCATCAACAATGTGCAGGTTGTTATTGACATTGACAAGTTCGACGAGGAGTTCGTGAAGCAGTTCACAACAGGTGCCTGCTTGAGCGTGAACGGTATGCTCGTAGAGTCAATCGGCGGTGGTCAGTCAGTTGAGATCCAGGCAACAGAGATTGAGTTGCTCGGTGCCTGCGACAATACCTACCCATTGCAGAAGAAGGGCCAGACAATGGAGTTCATGCGTACAGTGGCTCACTTGCGTCCACGTACCAATACTTTTGGTGCAGTGTTCCGCATCCGCCACAACATGGCGTATGCTATCCACAAGTTCTTCCATGACAAGGGCTTCTACTACTTCCACACTCCACTGATCACAGCATCGGACTGTGAGGGTGCAGGCCAGATGTTCCAGGTTACAACAATGAACCTCTACGATCTCAAGAAGGACGAGAATGGTAGCATCATTTACGATAACGATTTCTTCGGCAAGCAGGCAAGCCTTACAGTGTCTGGTCAGCTCGAGGGTGAGTTGGCAGCTACAGCACTTGGTGCAATCTACACCTTTGGTCCAACTTTCCGTGCCGAGAATTCAAATACTCCACGTCACCTCGCCGAGTTCTGGATGATTGAGCCTGAGGTTGCCTTCAACGACATCTTCGACAACATGGAGCTTGCCGAGGAGTTCATCAAGTACTGTGTACAGTGGGCTCTCGACAACTGTATGGAGGATATCACATTCCTCAACAACATGTTCGACAAGGAACTCATCGAGCGTCTCCGTTCAATCGTGAACACCGAGTTCGTACGCTTGAGCTACACCGACGGTATCAAGATCCTTGAGGATGCTGTTGCTGCCGGCCACAAGTTCGAGTTCCCTGTATATTGGGGCGTTGACCTTGCTTCGGAGCACGAGCGTTATCTCGTTGAGACACACTTCAAGCGTCCTGTAATCCTCACAGACTATCCAAAGGATATCAAGGCATTCTATATGAAGCAGAACGAGGATGGCAAGACAGTGCGCGCTATGGACGTTCTCTTCCCAAAGATTGGCGAGATTATCGGTGGTTCAGAGCGTGAGGCTGACTACAACAAGCTCCTTACACGTATTGAGGAGATGAATATCCCAATGAAGGATATGTGGTGGTATCTCGATACACGCCGTTACGGTTCATGTCCACACTCTGGTTTCGGCCTTGGTTTCGAGCGTCTGTTGCTCTTTGTGACAGGTATGTCGAACATCCGTGACGTGATTCCTTTCCCACGTACTCCAAACAACGCAGAATTCTAAGATTCTTTCTATAAATGTTGCCGGGTCAAAAGATTTTTTGACCCGGCTTCTTATAATCAAAGAAACAGGATGAATAAACAATCGGTTGTAGGGCATTTGGCCTGTTTCCTGGCCTATGCTATTTTCGGTTTCAATATCATTGTGTGCAAGGATCTTACCGCGGGCAGGCTTATCTCTCCTTTGGCAATATTCACTCTCAGGTCGGTTGGTGCCGGTGCTCTCTTCTGGCTTATTTCGCTTTTCACTCCAAAGGAAAAGGTCGAGAGAAAGGATTATGTCAGGATATTTGCGGCATCGATGTTGGGTTTCTTTGTCTGTCAGGTAACGTTCCTTGCAGGGATACCGCACATCACGCCTATGGATTGTTCGGTGTTGTCCGCAATATCGCCAATTTACACTATGATAATTGCAGCCATAGCGCTCAAAGAGCCCATTACGTGGCAAAAGGCCGGTGGCGTGGCAATAAGTTTCGCAGGTATCATATATCTGATTGTGAGCCGTAGTTCGGCTGTCGGAACTGCCGAGACCTCTCTGTTCGGAATATTGATGCTTATTCTTAACTCATTGAGTTTCTCTCTGTATCTGGGAATATTCAAGCCGCTGATAGGTAAATATTCGGTTGTCACATTCATGAAATGGATATTCCTGTTTGCTTTTGTGGTGTCAGCCCCATTCTCTGCAGTGGAGATTGTAACTTTGGATTTTGGTTCAATTCCTGCAATACAAATTGCCGAACTTGCATTTCTCATCTTCTGTGCTACGTTCATAACATATTTCCTTATACCGGTGGGGCAGAAACGTATCAGGCCTACCCTTGTAAGCATGTACAGCTATGTCCAACCCATTATTGCCATTGTAATCAGCATCACCGTAGGCATGGAGATGCTTACGTGGCAGAAGGTGCTCGCGGCTGTCATGGTTTTCGGCGGTGTGGTTGTCGTGAGTTACAGCAAGGGACGTGTGGAGTAGAGTATATGTTTTTTATGCCAAATAAACCTAAAAGGCTTTTTATTGTGCAATAAAAATGTTATACTCGCGTTGTGAATGTAAAAGGAAAGGTTGAGCATATGGACAAGAACAGTTATTGTGTGATAATGGCCGGTGGTGTCGGTTCCCGTCTGTGGCCTATGAGCCGCAAGGCATTTCCAAAGCAGTTTCAGGATCCTCTGGGTTGTGGCAAGACATTGTTGCAGCAGACATATGAGCGCTATTCGCATATAGTACCTCCCGAAAACATAATCATATCCACGAACGTCGATTACAAGTCGATTGTCAAGAAACAGTTGCCCGATATCAATGAGTCGCAGATTGTCTGCGAGCCTGTTTACCGTGGTACGGCTCCCAGCATTGCCTATCTTGCCTGTCATATACGCCAGCTCAACCCAAAGGCAAACATCGTGGTTGCGCAGAGCGACCAGCTTATACTCAACGAGGAGAAATTCGCGTCTCTCATTGCCGGCGCCCTTGATTTCGTTGCCGAGAACAACAAACTTGTTGTGTTGGGTATAAAGCCAACCTGTCCCGAGACCCGATACGGCTATATTCAGGCAGAGGGTGAGCCTGTGTGTGGCGACATCTGCAAGGTACGTACATTTACCGAGAAACCTGAACTTGAATTTGCCAAGGTATTCATGGAGAGCGGAGAATTCTACTGGAATACCGGCATATATATATGGAACGTGCAGACCATCATAGACACCCTTTCTGAGCATCTGCCCGAAATAATGCATGAACTGGATGCTGTCTACCGCGAAATTCCCGACCGCAAGCAGCGCCGCAAGCGCGCTTACGAAATCTATACGTCGTTCCCCACTGCATCCATTGATTTGAGTGTCATGGAACGTGCCGACAATGTCTACGTGAGCGTGGGCGATTTCGGTTGGGCCGATATAGGTACCTGGGATACCCTTTATGGCTTTATGCCAAAGGATAGCTATGGAAATGTCATCATGAACAGCAGTGTCCTCAAGTATGATTGCAACAACAATGTCGTGATGCTTCCCAAGAACAAGCTTGCCGTTATGGAGGGCGTTGATGATCTGCTTGTGATTGACTCGGGCGATGTACTCATGATATGCCGCAAGGGGCATGAGGGTGACGTGAGGCGCTTCCTGAATGATGCGAAGATGAAGATAGGAGATAAATTTGCATAAGCAAAAAAGAACGGCTTGGCCGTTCTTTTTTTTGTTTGTTATTCTATCGTTGCGAACTTCAGTTCAAAGTTTGCCGCCGGTGTGCCGTTTTCTTTGGTAACGCGTACAAGGTAATTGTCGGGGGCAATCTCCTTTATGCCGAATGAGAGTTCCTCATCGCGGTCGCCCTCTTTCATGTATGCCGCAACAAAATCGGTAAGGTTGTGGCTGTCGATATATTCAATTGGCAGTGCATCAAGGACATGGTCAAGATAGCGTATGCTGTTCATGTGTCCGTTGCAGTCGATGTCACTGTAATGTGGTCGGCGCTTGAATGTGACCTCTTCTACCGCAGTGCGATTAATTGGTGGAATGCGTGTTATAGCCAATGGCTCGTCGGGCAACATGCACTCGTTCAGACGCATGCCTATATCGCCGTTCAGGTCAACGGCTGTGCGTGTCTTCAGGTCAATCATCGCAAATGTAGTAAGCATTGATGCTATTTCCTTGCCATCTTCATCCACAGCCCTTATGCAGCGGTCTGTGAAGCCATGGTAAAGGTTGCGTATCCATGTGTCTATGCGGAATCTGTCGCCTCTTGCCGGTGTGTGCTCAATGTGCAGTGCAAGGCGCGCAAGAACCCAACCAAGTGATGTTGTGCTGCCTATACCACGTGCGTCGACGTGACGGCCTGCACAACTGAGCATGTTGTTGCATAGTGTCGTGGGGCGCAGACGGCCTTTTGCGTCGGTCAGGAATGTTTCCGCCATAAATGGGAAACTGTCTATTTTCTTATTCTCGGCCATAGAACAAATACTCTTTGCGGTTGTTGATGATGTATGGTTTTGTGGTTGCAAAAGTACTGAATATTGTCGAACAATGAAAATGTGGTAGCAGTATCAACGATTGCAATTGTAAAAATATGTTAAAAAGGCGGAGCGCTGTTCGGGTATACACAAAAAGAACTATCTTCGCATCCAGATAATACAAACTTTAAATATTACAACTATGGCTTACGTAATTTCAGACGACTGCGTTGCTTGCGGTACATGTATCGACGAGTGTCCTCAGGGTGCTATTTCTGAGGGTGAGAAGTATTCAATCAATCCTGAATTGTGCATCGACTGCGGTAGCTGCGCAAGTGTTTGTCCTTCTGAGGCTATCCACGAGGGTTAATTGTTGCGTTCGACAACTTTAAGGGGCACTTGAAAAAGCGCCCCTTCTTTATATATTGGCAATATGAAAACTATTCTTCACGTATTGGTAAAGAGTGCCATCATTGTGGCAGTTGCAGTGGTGTGTTACTATATTTATATGGCAGCTATCGGCAAGTGATATGCTGCATATGTAAACAAAAGCTCCGCAATGTACACATTGCGGAGCTTTTGTTATATTGTTACCGGTCCGGTTTACTTCATCTTCTCTTCAACCAGATCCTTCATTGCCTGGCCGCGGAGGTCGCGCTGGATGATTACGCCATCGGGGCCAAAGAGGATAATCTGTGGAATGCCCTGGATACCGTAGAGCTCAGTAGCATTGTCCTTGTTGTCGCGTGGGATGTAGATCTGTGGGTAGGTAATGCCCTCCTCGGTGAGAGCGGCCTTGAACTTCTCCTCCTCGTCCCAAACGTTTACGCCAAGAACAGTGAACTTCTCGCCGCCGAACTTGTTCTGCAACTCGATGAGGTTAGGAATCTCGCCCTTGCAAGGACCACACCAGCTTGCCCAGAAGTCAACGAGCACATACTTGCCCTTGCCTACATAGTCAGAAAGCTTTGAAGCCTTGCCGTCAACAGTGAAGCCCTCAAAGTCTGTGAACATTTTGCCTGCCTGTGTAGCTTCGGCTTTCAGATAGTTCGCGCGCAAAGTCTTGATGGCTGCCATCTCGCCTGCATATTTAACAGTTGCGATGAGCTCGTCAATATCCTTGAGAGTTGGGTAGAACTGACGTGCTGTCATTGCTGCAACGTATGCACCAAGGATGTTGTCCTTGTTCTCGTTGATAGCCTTGATGTAGAGGTTGTTGAGAGCCTCGATGTCGCCACCGATTACTGCATATACCTCCTCGCGTGATTTGCCCTCGTTCATCAACTGGTCGGCCCTTGCGTTGATTGCGTTGCTTGCCTCAACGATTGTGCTGATGGTTGCTGCCAACTTGTCGTTGTAACCGCCATTGTCGGTAACTGATGCAGGGCGTGCTGTGAAATCCACAACAGCGTTTGTTCCCGCTGCTGCCAATACAACAGCCTTTGTGCGACGGCTCTTGTCAATGTTTACTTCAAGAAGCTTCTCGCCTGAAATCTCCTTCTCGAACTTGAATGTGCCGTTCTCAACTACAAATGAGGCATAAACCTCAGCTGTGTTCTGGTCAACGAGGTATGCAGTCTTGCCGTTTGAAGCCTCGTCGGTCTTACCTGTGATAGTGTAGCTCTGAGCGCTTGCTGCAAAAGCAAGGACAGCCAAAGCTATTGTTGATAAAATTCTCATATTCGTATTTGTTAAAGGTTAATACTCTTAAAAACTATCTGCGAAAATAATTTAAATAAATTAATTAATGCCAATGTTTACATTATTTAATACAATCGGGCGGCAACAATTACTCAAAAATCAGGTTTACTATTCCCAAATGTCGTCCGTTCTTGTCCATCTGCTGCATCACCACGTCCTTGCCTTCGAAGTTCTTGTATATCAGAGGTTCTTCAAAATAGTCATGTGAGTGACCGCCAAGAATGATGTCAATGCCCGCTGTTTCTGCAGCAACGCGCTCATCGTTGTATTCGTTCTTTATTTTCCATCCCAGATGTGAGAGGCACACGATTGCATCGCAACCTTTTGCCTTCAACTCGGCTACGCACCTCTTTGCTGCTTCAACTGGCGATGTGAATGTCACGCCCACATAGTTCTCCTGCGAAACGAGTCCTTTGGGGTCGGGGGAGAGCCCGAATACACCAATCCTCTTGCCGCCACGTTCAATGATGGTGTATGGCTTTACAAGACCTTCGCATACGGTGCCTGTAAAGTCATAGTTGGCGCATACGAAATCGAACTTCGCCATTTTTATCAGGCGTGCCAGGTTGTCAAGTCCAAAGTCAAACTCGTGGTTGCCTATTGTTCCGGCATCGTAGCCCATGGCATTCATCAATTCAATCTCGGTGCTTCCCTTGAAACTGTTGTAATAGAGTGAGCCTTGTGAAAAGTCTCCACAGTCGAACAGCAGTATGTTCTCCTTGCCTACTGAGTCGGCAATGCTCTCAATGAGCAGGGCACGGTTGAGCACTCCGGCGTTGCCGTTCTTCTCGGGTTCGATGCAACTGTGCGTGTCGTTAGTGTGCAGTATTGTTATGTGGTTCTGTGCATTTGCACCACAGCACAACAGTATGGCTAATGTGAAAAGTATCTTTTTCATAGTATCACTCTTTGACTGTTATACGTCCGTCACATGCGGCACTGATCTTTCTGCCGTTTGCTGTCTCTTTCTTTATGTACTCCACCATCAGGTCGCGCAGGAGTAACTTTGTGACCTCAAGGTCTGTGCCTTGTGCAAGAGTAGTGAGGTTGTCATTTCCCTGTGCCAGGTAGTCGAGCGTGGCTATGCGGTATGTGGCCTGCGGTTCAATGGCCTTCCCGTTCACGGTCGCGTCCACAAGTTTACCTTCTTTGGTAATCTCCAATCGCATTCCGCTGATGGCCTCTCCACCCACTTTGGCAATCTCCTTGCAGAGCAGTGTCAGTTGCTCGCCGGTGAGGGTAAGCAGTGCAAGCCTGTTCTCGAATGTGAAAACGTTGTACACGTCGCCGAATGTAACCGTTCCTGCGGCGATGTTGCTCCTGAGACCTCCCTTGTTGGTTATGGCAATGTCAATCTTCTGCTCGCTGTGCAGCTGCGCCATCTCCATCAGCGCATCGGCTGCAAAATTCATCAATGGACTCTCGGGGATATACTTCTCCAAAGCCACAGCCGCCTCGCCCAGCACCGGGCTCTTTATGCTGTCTACGTAGGCCTTGTTGCGTTCCAGAATGGCGCGAACTTCGGCTGCGCCGCTCTTGTTTTCAATGGCTGTGACCTTTATGTTACCGGCTTCTATGCGCAGGGTCTGCTCCTTTTGAGTGCAACTGCAAAGAGCTGCCGCCAGCAGTGTGATTACCAGATATGAATGCTTCATAGTTTTCCGTTTTCCGTTTTAACCTTTGACCTTTAATAGTTCTCCCAAAGGTAGCTCTTGCGGTGCATAATAGCAAACAAACGCCAAAATAATGAGCAACATTTGTTTAAATGCAAAAAATGTTCTATCTTTGTCCCCGCTTTCGGCGTAATCGCTGCTAAGGAAGAGTAACTTGGTATGTTGCGTTTGAATGATTGAACAATTTAACAAATCAAAAAAATGGATTTAATTAAAATTGCTAAAGAAGCATTTGCTACTGATGTAAAGCGTGAGATGGAGTTCCACCCAGGTGATACTATCACAGTGGCTTACAAGATCATCGAGGGAACAAAAGAGCGTATCCAGATGTATCGTGGTGTTGTTATCCGCATCAGCGGTCATGGTTGCGAGAAGCGTTTCACAGTACGTAAGATGTCAGGTACTGTAGGTGTTGAGCGTATCTTCCCATTGAACTCACCAGCTATCGACAGCATCACTGTCAACAAGCGTGGTCGTGTTCGTCGTGCTAAGCTCTACTACTTGCGCGCCCTCACAGGTAAAAAGGCTCGTATCAAAGAGATTAAGGCTTGATAACCTTGTAAAGATCAAAATAAAAAAGCAGCTCAAACAGGGCTGCTTTTTTATGTTTATAGGGTTATTCTTCTTGCTGTTGAATTTACTATTATGGAGCAATGTACACCATTCAAAAGGTTCATGCGTTTCCTGTCAGAAGTCCGTTTCTCGTTTTTGCCTTTAACCACACTGCGTGTGCTTGAACCCGCTTCTGCTCGCGTTAAAAGCTCAAGCAAGCTTGGCTTTTGCTCGCTTACTCGCGGCTTTAACCTTCTTGTGAGTCCTTGATGAGTTCAAGTGCCTTCTCCTTGTCGGCTTCGTTCACAACGACGAGCACGCCTTTTCCGAATCCTGCATATGAGGATGTAATGGCGCCTATAGTCTCATCCATAATGGCGCAGGGGATGTCATTGGTGTCAAGCATTCCCTTGATAAGTTCGGCCTGCCAGGCTGTTCCTGTGAATACGGTAGCCAGTTTTTCCTTGTTGGCTTCAGTCATAATTACCTCCTTTTTTAAAGATTAAACACACCGCATTGTCTGTTTGTTGGTTGCGTCTCTGCTAATATAGGCATTTGTCACAAATTAAGTAAACTTTTTTCACTCATTTGCACAAACTTCCGCTCGTTTGTGCTATATTCGCATAGAATTTTGTTAGAAAAACAATTAACACTTATAATTATGATAGACGTAAAAGCTTGTTTAAGGGATGCCGAGGAGATGATGCAGATGACAATCATGCACCTCGAGGAGGAGTATTCACACATTCGTGCCGGCAAGGCAAACGTTCACTTGCTCGACTGTGTACGTGTTAGTTCATATGGTGCCGAAATGCCATTGAGCAATGTGGCAACCATCACTACCCCCGATATGCGTACCATCGCCATCAAGCCTTGGGACAAGAACATGATTGCTCCAATCGAGAAGGCAATCATTGACTCTCCTGTTGGTATCATGCCTGCAAACAACGGTGAGGTTATCATCATTGCCATCCCACCATTGACAGGCGAGCGCCGTAAGGATTTGGTAAAGCAGTGCTCACACGAGCTTGAGACTGCAAAGATCAGCATCCGTAACGCACGTCGCGACGGTATCGATGTAATGAAGAAGTCTGTTAAGGACGGTACTCCCGAGGACGTTGCAAAGGACGGCGAGGAGAGCTTGCAGAAGATTCACGATAAGTACATCAAGAAGGCCGAGGAGATTTTCGCAGCCAAGGAGAAGGAAATCATGACTGTGTAAACAGCTGATGGCAGAGCAAGGTACAGTAGTAAGGAGTTCGGGCAGTGTCTACGGGGTGCGTACAGCCACCGGAGCGCTTGTTGACTGCAGGGTAAAGGGCAATTTCCGTTTGAAGGGAATACGCAGCACCAATCCTGTGGCGGTGGGCGACATTGTCAAGTTCGATGTGCGCAGTGACGGCACTGCATATATCACAGAAATCCTTGAGCGCAAGAACTACATTGTGCGTAAGGCATCGAACCTCTCCAAACAGTCGCATATCCTTGCGGCCAACCTCGATCTGTGCTTTCTTGTAGTGACAATAAGCCATCCTGTAACGGCAACAACCTTTATCGACCGCTTTCTGGCGGCAGCCGAGGCCTATCGTGTTCCGGTAGTACTTGTGTTCAACAAGGTCGACCTATACAACGAGGCCGAGCGTGATGAGCTTGAATATCTCACGGCCCTCTATGAGAGTATAGGCTACAAATGCCTGCACACAAGCGCAGTGGGTGGTTCAGGAGTCGAGCAGTTGAAGGCTGCAATGCAGGGCAAGGTGTCGTTGCTTGCCGGTAATTCCGGTGTGGGCAAGTCAAGTCTTGTGAATGCTGTTGCGCCTGAGATTGCGGCACGCGTGGGCGAGATCTCAAAGACTCACGATACCGGTATGCACACCACCACATATACCGAGATGTTCGAGTTCATGCCCGGCAGCTACATTGTAGATACTCCGGGAGTCAAGGGCTTCGGAACATACGATATGGAGGTTGAGGAGATATCGCACTACTTTGTAGAGTTCTTTGAACTATCCAAGGACTGCAAATATGGCAACTGCACCCACACCCACGAACCGGGTTGTGCTGTGCTTGCCGCTCTTGAGCGTGGCGAACTGGCCCCATCGCGGTACCAATCCTATCTGAGCATGCTTGAAGATAAAGAAGAAGGAAAGTATAGAGAATCGCAGTAAACAAAATTAAAGGCTCGCCGATTGGCGAGCCTTTAATTTTATATATCCGAATTGAATATTACTTCTGTGGGTGTGCAATAAGGTACTCTGCAATCTGCACTGCGTTGAGTGCTGCACCCTTCTTGATCTGGTCACCTACGATCCACATCAGGATGCCGTTGGGGTTAGAGATATCCTTACGGATGCGGCCAACGTATACAGGATCCTGACCTGCAAGGAAAAGAGGCATTGGATAGATCTTGTCCTCGGGGCTGTCCATGAGGATAAGGCCTTCGCCGTCTGTGATTGCGCAACGTACCTCCTCAACGCTCAATGGGCGCTCAGTCTCAATCCACAATGACTGTGAGTGAGAACGCAAGGCAGGAACGCGAACGCACTGTGCACTAACCTCAATATCGCTGTGCATGATCTTGCGTGTCTCGTTGTACATCTTCATCTCCTCCTTGGTGTAGCCGTTGTCGGCGAACACATCAATCTGTGGAATTACGTTGAATGCAAGCTGATATGCGAATTTCTCTACTGTTGGCTCCTCGCCTGCGAGTACCTGGCGGTACTGCTCATAGAGCTCGGCCATGGCTGCCGCACCGGCGCCGCTGGCTGCCTGATATGTAGATGAGTGAACGCGCTTGATGTGTGAGAGGTTCTCGATAGCCTTGAGTGCAACCACCATCTGGATTGTTGTACAGTTGGGGTTCGCAATGATATTGCGTGGGCGGTTGTAGGCATCGGTCGGGTTTACCTCGGGAACAACAAGGGGTACATCGCTGTCCATGCGGAATGCGCTCGAGTTGTCAATCATCACGGTACCGTGCTTTGTGATTGTCTCGGCAAACTCCTTTGAGACACTGCCGCCGGCCGATACAAAGGCATAGTCAACGCCCTGGAAATCGTCGTTGTGCTTGAGCTCCTTAACTACATAGTCTACACCACGATAGTTGTAAACCTGTCCTGCACTGCGAGCCGAACCAAAGAGCACGAGCTCGTCAAAAGGGAAATTTCTCTCGTCGAGCACGCGAAGGAACTCCTGTCCTACCGCTCCACTGACACCTACAATTGCTATTTTCATAATTTGTTAATTGTTTGTTGATTGCAAAAATACTTAAATTTTACATTATATACTCCCCACTATGCTATTTTTTTGTATTTTCGCTACTTGAAAAGCGAAAATTGGCAATTTTATGGCTGAAAATTGGTTACAGCGTGGTGAACTTTTATTGGGAGAGGAGAAACAGGGTGTTCTTGCAGACGCCCACCTGCTTGTTGTAGGACTTGGCGGTGTAGGCTCTTGGGCGGCCGAGATGCTTTGCCGTGCAGGAGTGGGTGCCTTTACCCTTGTCGATGCCGATGTGGTGGATGTCACCAACATCAACCGCCAGATGCCGGCACTGGCTTCAACTGTGGGACAACCCAAGTGCGATGTAGTTGCCCAACGTCTGCGTGCAATAAACCCTGATGTGCAGTTGGTGGTAAAACAGCAGTTCGTTACTCCCGAGAATGTTGCGCAGTTGCTCGATGAACATCGGTTTGACTTTATTGTAGATGCCATTGATACCCTTGATCCCAAATGTGCGCTCATCCGTACATGCTGGGAGCGTGGCCTGAAAATCATTTCAAGCATGGGCGCAGGTGCAAAGTGTGACCTTGCTGCAATACGCAGTGGAGAGCTGTGGAAAACCGAACATTGTACACTCGCAAAGAATGTGCGCCGCATGTTGCGCGACGCCCGTGGAAAACACAAGTTGCCGGTAGTGTACAGTGCCGAGGAACCTCGCCGCGATGCCATACGCCCTAACCCCGCGGGCGGCAAGCCCATCATCGGTTCGCTTGGCTATTTTGCAGCAACATTCGGTTGCTACATTGCAGAATACGTAATAAAGGAGATATGATTGAGATAGAAAACCTGACCAAGAAGTTTGGCGATCTTCAGGTGTTGAAGGGCGTGAATCTTACCATTGAAAAGGGTGAGGTTATCAGTATAGTGGGTTCAAGTGGAGCCGGCAAGACAACCCTTCTGCAGCTCATCGGAACGCTTGACACACCCACTGGCGGTGCCATCCGTTTCAATGGTGTGGATTTGGGCCGTTTGAGCAGCAAGGCTTTGGCGGATTTCCGCAACAGGCATATCGGCTTTGTGTTCCAGTTCCATCAGCTGTTGCCTGAATTCACGGCGCTTGAAAATATTGTAATCCCTGCGCTCATTGCGGGCCGCAAACGCTCCGAGGCCGAAGCCGAGGCCATGCAGTTGCTGCAGGTTATGGGACTTGCCGAGCGTGCACACCATAAACCCGCTGAGATGTCTGGCGGTGAGAACCAGCGTGTTGCTGTAGCGCGAGCGCTCATCAACCACCCCGATGTGGTGCTTGCCGATGAGCCTTCGGGCAGTCTTGACAGCAAGAATAAAGAAGAGCTGCACAAACTCTTTTTCGATCTTCGCGACCGCTACGGACAGACTTTTGTGATTGTGACCCACGATGAGGCTCTCGCATCGTATACCGACCGTACCTTGCATATGGTAGATGGCGTAATAGAGAATGTGATAGTTAAATAATGTTAAATTGTAGAGCCGTCTATTTTACATTCCCGGTGTTATGGTATCAAAAGTTCAGAAATTTAATTAAAGGACAATAAGATGAAAAAGATTTTACTTTGTGTTGTGGCAGTAATGTTCGCAACAGTGACATTTGCCCAGCAACAGCACCGTCAGCAGCCTCCACGTCAGTTCAATCCCGAGGAGATGGCTCAGCGTCAGACAATGGCATTGCACCAGGCTTTGCAGCTTGATAGTATTCAGCTTCAGGCCGTATTTCTCATCAACTATGCCGATGCGCTTACAATGCAGGACAGCATGAATGTACGTCGTGAGCGTATGGAGAAGATGCGTGCCGAGGGTAAGAGACCCGAGCGCGTGCAGCCTTCAGAGGAGCAGATGAAGGCAATGATGGAGTTGCAGAAACAGCGTGAGCAGGTGCGTAACGAGCAGATGAAGCAGATTCTCAATGCCGAGCAGTACGAGAAATACCTGAACTACCAGCAGGAGCAGCGCAACAGAATGCGTCAGGGCTTCGGCGGCCGTCCCGGTGGTCCTCAGGGTCGCCCAGGTGGTGCTCCACGAGGCAAATAAGGGGACATGTTAAAGCGGAAATCGGAAAACTGCTGTTGAACGCGCGCAATGTATGTAGATTGCGCAAAAGCGATAGTAGGTTCAATCACGTGAAGTGTGGTTAAATGTGAAAGGTTAAGGGTTTACTGTTGTTTTCAGTTTTGACCTTTGACCTTTCACTTTTATATAACGCATATTTTATTATCTCCACGGGCGAAATAAGAAGTTTGTATTATTTATGATAGAAACAAAAGTAAAAGAATTAATAGAAAAAAAAGATATAGATAGTGTAATGATTCAGTATTGTAAAGATGAAGAATTATTACCATATGTTCTATATGATTTAAATTATTCGGACAAATACGGAAAAAGATATGTTCAAGCATACTGCAACCAATATCGTGATCAACTATTTACATTTAAAATAGATAGAATAAAAGACATTAAGCCGATATGGGTAAAAGCAAAATCTAACGATGTCGTTTCTATAAGTGGAATATATGTATTTGCTTGTGCTGGAGATAATCATATATTGTTTGAAATCCATAGACTAGAAAAAGGTGAAAAACTTTGGAAATATTTTGAAGGAGAATTTGAACATTGTAATGATTGGGTGGAAGTATCTCCTGTTGCGTATTATTATTTGCCAGAGTATGAGCCTAATAGTTCTGAATGGGAATCTTGCTCTTTAACAGAAATGGATCCTGAGCACCTTAAAGTTATTGCATATTCTAATGATGGCAATATTGGATATATGTTACTAGAAAGTGATTGTGTTATAGGATGTTATGATAAAAATTTAACAGAAGGTATATCAGAAAATGACTTTTTATCGGAAAATACATTTCCTATGTATTGAGAAGAAGTGGACGCAACCTATTCACAACTGGGGCTTGATTATGAACCAATTTATACTTATATTTGAAAACAGAATTCAGATATAGTAAATACATCAGAATCTTGTTTTCTCATTTAGACAATATTTTGGACACTACCGATAATAAAATGCTTGTATGCGGGCTGTGCTATACTGCACAAGCCCGCATAAACTTTTATAAAAGACCTCAAAGGCAATTTTGCGGATTAGTCATACTTATTTATGATATCATGGTTGTAATAATCCATAAACCTGTTCAATGTCCGTGTCTTGAAATATAACAAATGACTTTCATCACTTGCGATATTAAACTTTGTCATTAGACGACGATGTACATTGATAAAATCTTTGAAAGTTTTTTTATCATCGTCCAATGCCTTGACCTTCTCGTCATATGTAAAATCATATTCAAGGTTATTGTCCGGCTTTATGTTTTCACGTATATTGTTGAAGCCATTCTCAACATCATTCCATCCACATACATCATCGCTCCAAATTGATGTATCTTTGCAATAAAGGAATACAAGAGATTTCAAGCGCTGGTTCATTATGTCAAAATCATAGTTGTTCCAAAAAGTAGCCTTTAATTTGTATTGGAATTTTCCCAAAACAATTTTCTCAAAAGTATTTGAAGTTGATTCACAATATGAATACCAACTCTTACATTCCTGCTCGAACAAAGCCAACAAACTGGGTTCTGTTATCGATTCAACAAGTTTGTTTTCGTACATATTAAGCAGGAATTCATTCATAAGACGTGCCAAGGCAGATTTGCGCCGTATCTGGTAACCATCCGTTTCTACATCAAAACACAAGAGAGAATCAACTTGCTGCTTTAGGTTAAGAAACTCTGTGTATTTATCTTCCTTGGTAGTCTGCAACGGGTAAAACTTATTGAGCCTCCATTGGATCAAATGATGATTATTGCGTAGAGAATCAGGAGCATCGTAAAATAACGACAATAAGTCGTTTATGGCTTTGTCATGTTCCCTTGAGAGTTGATCAAAGAAGTATATGTAATCATCCCGTCTATTACTGAACCAATGTTCCCATAGAGGCTCGTTTTGCCTACATAGTTCCTCGTTTATATATTTTCGAGCAGTTTCGACATGAATGCTTGACGGATATTTTGAAATAAAATTCTCATAACCGGCAATATCATTCTTTTTTATACTATTGAATTTCTGAGTGTGGTTTGCATCACATGATGCAAGCAACAATATAAGAACTATTCCAGTTAAAAAGTTTGTTTTTATGAAATTCATTTTCTTGAGTTCGATAAAGAGCCTTATGATTGTAAAATATACATACTCAACTAAATAATCTATGTTGTCTGTTATATTCTCATATTTACACAAATATTCAATATAATCTTAGTAATCATCACACATCTCTGAAGATTCAAATACATGCGGTAAGAAGTTCTGAGGAATAATAAAATCAGGGAACAACTCTCTAATCTGGGACAAAGTTTCTTCACTAACGACAAACTCAGAGATGTTATTCATACACCAATAAACATATGATTGATCCTTATGAATAACACTCCACAACGACTCGCCTCTGTGTTTACCAAAACAGAAAACACTCGTAATGTTTTCAAAATAAAATTTATCTTTCATTATCGTTCTCAGAGAAGACCCTTACTACTTCTTTCGAATGGAATACTACATAACTTATAGTTCCTGTAACTTTATTTATATATGCACATAGGCAAAGAAAGTCATCAGAGATTGCTGTCATATTTTCAATACCACAAGAGAACTCACAATCATCCTCTTTACCGGTATAGCAAATATCTTCCTCATAATTAAACAATCCATCCAACTTATTAGAATCTTGCAGAATATTTTTCAGCTGTTCACCATCATATGGATACTTACACTTTTTCTTTTGAAGCAAAGAACTTGGTATCTCATCAAAAACCGAATAGACAAAAATATTTCTTTCAAGTTTATATTTTTTATCCTTTGCACTCGAAATTCTTTTAAAGAAAGGATACACCGGTGTATCCCTAGAGAATTGAACAAGATTTGGAGCTACATATAAAGAGCTGTTCAAGTTAACACTCAACCCATAATCAGATTGACGCAAATAGTTGTGTGTGTATGGTATAAATCCAACAAGTTCCATTTCTTCCGAGAAATACGTTGAACGCACTTTACCATTTGCCACTTGTCCCCCCTTCTCCCTTAACAAATTAAAAAGAGTGCATTTATCTAATTCTGATATCATATTACACTTTATTAAAAATTTCTACTCTTCAAAAAGGAACGGTTCACTTGAATTAAATTTCTTGTCTAAGTGTTCATACACCTTTATTGCATAACTGAAAAAATCATCATTACCAACAATCCGTTTCAAAGCATCAACTTCCGATTCTAATTCTTTTTTCCAAACATTCAAATTTGCATCCCATAACCCAAATTCATTGTATGTTTTATGCATAATATATTCTATACCTTTTACCACAGCGTACTTCTTTGAGTCTACGTCTTCAAAACAGAACAGATCTAAAGGATTATAAGGGCTTTTGAAAGACAACAAGCAATCCTCAACAACCTTTGCCATACAATCCCTTCCATCATGTAACAAGACAATTATTGTAGGCAGATTTTGAGCGTTAACATTAGTTTTTAATTGTTTCATAAAACAATAAAAGCTCACAGCACAAGCAATCATGCCTGTATTATAATTATAATAATGCGGATACCTTTTAGCAAAACCACTAGTTACTAATGATGTTAAAACGATGGACAACTTCAAAGGATTTCTCAACGTAACAATATCTCGTGGAGATTCTATTAACGCATGCAACAACATCATAAAGGATGCTACCGTTTTTGTATCTGTATAGTCAGAACTTTCCCTGAGTGCAACTATTACAGAATCAACAGCATTTTTAATTCCTAGACCATTTCCCATTGTATAATCTTTTAGAAGTTAGTCATATCACAAAATACGGTATAATTGAGCAATGCGACGCTCAAATGGCGTGTTAACACTTTCGCGAACAAACTCTGAAAACATTTCGTACACTTGCTCCATTGAGACCTGGACTAGTGGCCATTCAACACCATATTTCCCACTTTTTACTATTTTCATATATCGCGATGTGTCCGATGAAGAAATAAAGGAATGTTTAGCTTTTGAAGAACTCCTCTCAATACAATAAAAAGCAAGAAGCTTCAGCACATCCATTTCAAAAGCCCATGCATCCATACTCTGAGCAAGCATTCTATGAAATACAAGAGGCTGCCCGTATAATTCTTGACATCTTTGTTCACAGAATTTGTGTACAATTCCTTTCATCACCCATTCATTATCTTCTATCAGAAGCAACATACGTATTGAGGCGCATTGGGACTCACTCTCTGACAAGTTTTCCTTCATAACTCTACAGAAGCAAAACAAAGCATTCTCTATAATACTGGTATAATAATCAATATTATTTGAATAATATTTAGCAAAGTAAGCGAATACGCATCCCAACAAATATGGATGCTCACTTTCGACCAAACAAGTTGGCGGGAAAGTTGCACAAGCATTGTAAACAAGATGAGCCTTCTTCAGAAAGTCATCGCTTTGAATACCTCCTCTCTCAAAATCTTGAATAGCAGAAACCAAAATTTTAGGATCAACCATAACACTATCGTTTTTTACCGCATCAGCCCCCATAATACAGATATCAACAAAAAGAAAGCGTGGGAACTATTGTAGTTACCACGCTGAGGCTCTGGACTGCCCACTACCAAGTAACAAACAACAGCCCACGCCAAAAGATATATATCCACCACTGGTGTACATATAACAATGACGTGAGCACCTTGCTCGTTATCCTTGGAAGTTGAAATTGTCCAGATTTCAGCGCAGGATAAAAACAAAACGCTCTTTATAATATGTCACTCCTGCCACCTACACGGGCCTGAGCATTACAAATGTAGTGCAAGTAAATGAAATAAAGCAAATTTATTTGCTATTATTTTGCAATGGGTGCAACCAACATTAAATCAGACATAATAAAAAAGCGTTTATAAGAGCAAGTTGTTGTTTGTTATTTCAATGACACCGCTAATATACAAGAAGGGAACTGCATACGAATTGCTATTTTGCAACAACATAAGCAGGCAAAAGGATACCGACTTACCAAAATCCCCCTCCTTTTTGCCAATAACCGCCTATTTTTGTATCTTCGCAAGCAAAATTCAGATTATGGCTATAGACCTGCAGATAGAGAATATTTCAAAGAGTTTCGGTGACCTGGTGCTGTTCAATGACATATCGTTCACCGTGGAGGAGCGTCAGCGCATCGGACTCATTGCCCGCAACGGAAAGGGCAAGAGTACGCTGTTGAAGATAATAGCCGGCGAAGAACCGCTTGATGACGGAAAGATAACTTTGCGCGGTGGCGTCAGGGTAGGCTATCTTGAGCAGGAGCCCGATTTCAACGGTGATCTCACTGTCATCGAGGCCTGTCTGCAACGCAATATTGAAAAGGCCGGTGTCATAGCACGTTATGAGGATGCGCTTGAACGTGGCGACCATGATGCGCTCCCCCGCTTGATGGAGGAGATGGACCGTCTTGAGGCTTGGGATTATGAGACACGCGCAAAGCAGGTGCTATCGAAACTGAAGATAGAGCGTTTCAACCAACCGATAAAGGAACTTTCAGGCGGTCAAAAGAAACGTGTGGCATTGGCGTCGGTGCTCATTGATGAACCACAGCTGATGATTCTTGATGAGCCTACCAACCACCTTGATATGGAGATGGTGGAGTGGCTCGAGGAGTATCTCTCACGCCTTACCGGCAGTCTGCTCATGGTAACCCACGACCGCTATTTCCTTGACAATGTCTGCAACGAGATAATTGAGATTGACGATAACCGTGTCTATCGCTACAAGGGCAACTACAGCCTTTTCCTGCAAAAGCGTGAGGAACGCCTGCAGAACCTGGCTGCCGAAACGGCACGTGCGCGCAACCTGCTCCGCAAGGAACTCGACTGGATGCGTCGTCAGCCACAGGCGCGTGCCCACAAGGCGAAATACCGTATTGATGCGTTCTATAAACTTGAGGAGAAGGCAGCTGCCATGCGCGATGACAGCAAGGTGTCGCTTGAGATAAAATCGCAGTACATCGGTAACAAGATTTTTGTCATGAAGGCTTTGTCAAAGGCTTTCGGCGACAAGGTTATTGCAAAGGACTTTTTCTACACCTTTGCGAGGTACGAGAAACTGGGTATTGTGGGCAATAACGGTACCGGAAAGTCCACATTCATAAAGATGCTGCTTGGCCGTGTCGCTCCCGACAATGGAATCATTGAGGTGGGCGAGACTGTGAAGTGGGGTTATTATAGTCAGGATGGTCTTGCATTCAATGAACAGATGAAGGTCATTGATGTTGTGAAGGATATCGCCGAGGTAATCCCCGTTGCCGGCAAGATGCTTACGGCATCGCAGTTCCTGCAACATTTCCTCTTTCCACCCGAAAAGCAGTATAGCTATGTCTACAAGCTCAGTGGCGGCGAGAAACGCCGCTTGTACCTGTGTACCGTGCTTATGGCAAACCCTAACTTCCTTGTACTTGACGAGCCTACCAACGACCTTGACATTGAGACCTTGCAGGTGCTCGAGGAGTATCTGTGTGACTTCAAGGGGTGTGTGATAGTAGTGAGCCATGACCGTTATTTCATGGACAAGGTGGTTGACCACATCTTTGTGTTCAACGGCAATGGCGACATAAAGGACTTCCCCGGCAACTATACCGACTGGCGTGACTGGCGCGAGGAAGAGAGGGCTGCAGCAGCAAAGGCTGCCGCTGCAAAAGCAACAAAGGAGAGTGCTCCCAAGCAAGGATATCGTGCCGAGTCGAAACGCAAGCTGTCGTTCAAGGAACGTAAGGAGTATGAGAGCCTTGAGATGGAGATTATGGAACTTGAGGAGGAGAAGAGTGCAATTGAGCAGGAACTCTGTAGCGGCACGCTTGGAAATGATGAGCTGCTCGCAAAGTCAATGCGCATACAGGATGTAATAGCGCTCATTGATGAAAAGACCATGCGCTGGCTTGAGCTCAGCGAATTCGCGTAACAAGCTGAAAAGTGAAAACGGAAAGGTGAAAGCTGCGATAGGTATACAAACTTTTTCCTGTTTGCAATAACTTGCGCTTTTTTGCGTTATATCATAAATGAAAAGAGTCTTAACATACATATTGTTACTGTTGTTGCCGCTGTGTGCGGTGGCGCAGGAACGTAAGGTGCAGAACAAACCGTATATCGATTTCCGTCGTCTGCACTATGGCTTTTTTATAGGTTTCCATGCGCAGGATATGGAGTTCGCGAACAATGGTTTTGTAACCGAGAATGGCGAGACATGGTATGCCGATATCGCAAACTATAATCCGGGTTTCAGTGTAGGCGTACTTGCCGATTTGAGGTTGAATACATATCTCTCCATGCGCGCAATACCTACAATGCACTTTGGGCAGAATACCGTTTATTTCCGTGAACAGAACAGTGGCGAAACATCAAAACAGTCGTTGAAAACGACATATATTGCAGTGCCGGTGCATGTGAAGTTTGCGGCAGAACGTTTCAACAACTATCGCCCCTATGTGGTAACCGGTGTCAGTCCAATGTGGAACCTGACCGTGAAGAAACAACAGCAACTCCTGCTCAAGAAATTCGATTTCATGATTGAGGTGGGTGCCGGTTGCGACTTCTATCTCCCGTTCTTCAAGTTGATTCCTGAATTGAAGTTCTCTTTCAGTCCGTTGAGCGTCCTGAACAAGCAACGTAACGACTTGCTCGATGCCAACTATATGAAATTCACAGAGTCGGTAGAAGCGGTTACGAGCAAGATGATTACCTTGTCACTTTATTTCGAATAAATTGTAGTCTTGCTGTCATTCCCGGTATCGCGGGCTTTGAGATTTTTGACTTTAGCCCCTGCGGGCGTCGACCGTTGGTTCACTTCGTTCAAAATGACAAAATACAGATATTTTATAACTTATGGATGGTATGCGTAAAATGATGTATGTCCACGGCTTTGCATCGTCGGGCAGTTCGGGTACGGTCATGAATCTGCGCCGCAGCCTTCCGGGGTGGCGTGTCATTGCTCCCGACCTGCCGGTTGATCCTTTTGAGGCGTTGGAGCTGTTACGCACCATCGTAAAGGAGGAGAATCCTGAGATTGTGGTAGGTACATCCATGGGAGGCATGTATACCCAGCAATTGTGGGGTGTGCCACGCATTGTGGTAAACCCATCGTTCGAGATGTCACGTTCCCTGCTCTTCGGCAAGATGGGCCGCAACAAATATATGTCAAAGCGCAAGGATGGCGCAACGGAATTCCGTATAGATAAGGCTGTTGTCGAGCGCTTCAAGGAGATGGAGAAACATCAGTTCGACGGTATTAATGAAGATGAGAAACAGCTTGTCATGGGCCTTTTTGGAGACAAGGATCCCGTTGTGCATTTCTATCCTTTGATGGCTGAACTCTATGGTGAGGAACGTTGCCGTTGGTTCAATGGCGAACATCGCCTCAATGACAAGGTGGTTGACAAGGTGCTGTTGCCGCTTATAAAAGAAATGGTAGCAAGTGATGTGAAAGGTGAATGGTTAAAGGTAAAAGGTTAAAGACGAACTTTGGCTTTTACCTTTTAACATTCTGTAAGCGGGTATTTCCTTTATTTTTGCTATCTTCGCGTTCTATTACTGAACAACGTTGAATCTTTTATTCTCCATACTCGCACTGTTGCTTTCACCGATTGAACCTGTCGATTCGGTGTTGCCGTCTATTGACATTGTCTCATCGGTAAAGATTTCCGATGACGATGCGGGCGAGTATTCATCGACCTCGTTGCGACGTGTCGATCTGGAGAACCGTCATATAACATCGGTAAAGGAACTCTCTGCCCTTGCCCCCAATTTCTATCAGCCCGACTATGGTTCGCGTATGACCTCATCAATGTATGTGCGTGGCTTCGGCTCGCGCATTGACCAGCCTGTGGTTGGAATGAACATTGATGGAGTGCCTGTGATGAACAAGAACAGCTATGACTTTGAGTTGTTTGACATTGACCGTGTGCAGGTGATGCGTGGAGCGCAGGGATTGCTCTTTGGACGCAATACCTCGGGTGGCGCAATAAATCTGTATACAATGTCGCCGCTCGATTTTCAGGGAAAACGCTTGACGCTTGAGTATGGTACAGCCAATAATGTGCGCCTGAAGGCATCGCACTATGCCAAGGCAAGTGAGTCCTTCGGGTGGTCTGTTGGTGTGATGTACAACCACAGCGATGGCTACTTCAGGAACTATGAGCTTGGCAAGAACTGTGATGGTGGCGACAATGCTGCATTGCGATTGCGTACGCAGTGGTTGCCGGGCGAGAACTGGAGTGTTGACAATACCTTTTCTGCAGGCTATGTGAGCGAGGGCGGTTGGGCTTATGGCCATTACAACCCTGTTACCGATGAACTGGCGCCCGTAGCGTACAATGACGAGTGTTCGTACAAACGCTTCAATATTTCAGATGGTCTTGTCGTGAAGCGCTATTTCGACAACATGACCGTTTCTTCGACTACCGGTTATCAATATGTCGATGACCGTATGGAGCTCGACAACGACTTTCTGCCACTCGACTATTTTTCTATGGGACAGTACCAGAAAGAACACTCGTTGACACAGGAGTTTGTCATTAAGGCCGAGGATTTGGGCGCATTCAATCTGCTGGGTGGTCTTTTCGGTTTCTTTAAACATAACAATATGTCAGCTCCGGTGCATTTCAAGCAGTACGGAATTGACAATCTGATATTGAAAAACGCCAATGATGAGTATTATTATCATCTTGTGGGCGACAGGGAGTTGTCGTTCGAAGAGGATAATTTTGTCATTGCCGATGATTTCGTTATTCCTGCATTCGGCATGGCTGCATTTTTACAGGGAGGGGTATCTTTCGGCGGTCTCGATGTCAAGGCCGGCTTGCGTGTGGACTATGAATACTCATCAATGAGCTACGACAGCCGCGCGACAGTGCACTACAGTACCTACCGTGATTTACGTGACAGCAATGAACTCAACGCTGTCTTCAAGGGTCGTAGGGCGGTGGATGCACTTGAACTGTTGCCGAGCCTTTCGGTCTCGTATGGCGGCGGTTGGGGTAATGTCTACGCGTCGGCGCGCAAGGGATTCAAGGCGGGTGGTTTCAATACCCAACTGTTCTCCGATATTCTGCAGCAGAAGATGATGGGCGAGCTTGTGGGCAATGACCAGAATGTGGATGCGTCGTCAACGGTGTATCATCCCGAGGAGAACTGGACCTATGAACTTGGTACGCACCTCTTACCGCTTGAAAGTGGAGATCTTGATGTCTCGGCAGCGCTGTTCTATATCGATTGCCGCAACCAGCAACTTACGGTCTTCCCGCAGGGAATGGGAACGGGACGCATGATGTCGAATGCCGGGCGCTCGTTCAGCACCGGTGTTGAACTTGGTGCACGTTATGTCGTGGGGCCGGTGACAATTGATGCCGCTTTTGGATATGCATATGCAAAGTTCCTTGAATACAACCGTGGCGATGTCGACCTCGCAGGCAAGTTCCTGCCTTATGCTCCGCGCGAGACAATGTCGGCGAATATTGCCTACCGCATCCCGGTGCCAAGCAGTTTTGCCAATATATTTGTGCTGAATGTGGGTTGGAATGGCGTTGGTCGCATATATTGGAACGAGGAGAATACATTGTCGCAACCGTTCTATAACCTTTTTTCTGCTTCGCTTGTGTGGGAAAAGGGGCATTGGGGTGCGTCGTTGTGGGGCAAGAACCTGCTGAATGAAAAATACAATACATTCTATTTCCGCTCAATCGGCAACGATTTCTTTGCCCAAGGCAAGCCGTTGTATGTTGGAGTCTCATTTCATATAAACCTGTAGTAACAATGAAAAAGATAATATTATCACTATTTTTGTCGGTGGCATTGGTCTCGTGCGTGGATAACGGAACAACCTTTCCCGAAGATACTGATGGCGTATACTATGGTAACCTCACTGTCGGCGATTATACCGAAAGGGTAGGTATATCGGTAACCGAGACGTCAGACACCACAGTTGATGTGTTCTTCGATAATGTCAAGTTTGCCAAGGCCATGCCTCTGCGCATTGACATAACAGTGAAGGACGTGCCTTGTATAAAGGCCAATGGCGTCATTGCCTTTTCGGCAACCGATGTCGACCCCTATATGAACAAAGAGAAGGAGCCGCAGCCCGAGTATCGTTTTGCCGAGATTGCGGGTGCTGTTGAGGGTAATGAACTTGTTCTCGAGGCCAGAATGTCCGATGACCTGAAAGAGTCGCGTGCCGGCAAGAGATTCAGTTTTAAAGGAACTTGTAATTGATAAAAACCATAATTATGAAAAGACTTGTTTTGGCTGTCGTTGCAATGGCTTTCAGCCTTGGTGCAATGGCTCAGATGAAAGCCCGTTGGGGCAGCATTGATGTACGTTATCCTGTGGATTGTGCAACCCCGGTGGGTACCGAGGCTGTGAACAATGCTGTTGCATGGCGTGGCGAACGCGTGAACCTGCAGCTTGTTGTGGAGAACGGCGCGAAGGAGTGTGCCGTAGAGTATAGATTCAGCGATCTCAAATGTGGCAAGAGTGTCATTCCTGCGGCAAATGTGGTGGGAGGCTTCGTACAGCCTGTCCTCACCGACAAGTTCACAGGATGTGGCCGTCACGAGGTTGACGCATATGGCGAGGTGCCCGTTGCCGACCGCATAACCGCAACCAATCCCACAATGCTTGATGCCGGTACACGCCGTGGCCTGTGGCTGACAGTGCAGGTTCCACAGGATGTGAAGTCCGGAACTTACAAGGGAACTGTCGAACTTGTATGCAATGGCAAGAAAACAAGATATAGCTACTCGATTAAGGTTCTTGACCGTATATTGCCTGCGCCAAAGGAGTGGGCATTCCACCTCGACCTTTGGCAGAATCCATATGCCATTGCACGCGTACACAATGTGGAGTTGTGGAGCAATGAGCATTTTGAGGTACTGCGTCCTTATATGTTGAAACTTGCTTCGGCAGGTCAGAAGGCTATCACTGCAACACTCATTGACCGCCCTTGGGACGGACAGACATATGACCCCTTCGGCAGCATGGTAACATGGGTGAAGAAGGCCGACGGTACATGGTGGTATGACTTCACAATCTTTGACCGTTGGGTCGAGTTTATGATGTCATGTGGTATTGACAAGGAAATTACCTGCTTCTCAATGATTCCTTGGAAGTTGTCGTTCCGTTATTACGACCAGGCTACCCACTCGCACAAGTATATCAACTGCGCTCCCGGTGAGGAGGCTTATACCCAGTTCTGGGGCGGAATGTTGAGCGCTTTCTCGGCTCACTTGAAGGAGAAGGGATGGTTCGACAAGACTTTCATCTCAATGGATGAGCGCAGCTTGCAGCAGATGCAGGCCGCCATCAAGGTCATCAAGGAGTATGCTCCGGGAATGAAGATTTCAATGGCCGGTAACTATCATCCCGAGATTGAAGCCGACATATACGACTATTGTCTCGATATCTTTGCATATGGCGCATATACACCAGAACTCCTGGCTACACGCCGTGCACAGGGCAAGGTGTCTACCTACTATACCTGTTGCAGTGCCGAGTATCCAAACCTCTTTACATTCTCGGATCCTGCCGATGCTGCTTTCATTGCCCTTGAGGCTCTCGCAAAAGACCTCGACGGTTATCTGCGCTGGGCATACAACAGCTGGACTGTAACTCCCGAGGAGGATTCGCGCTTCACTGCATGGCCTGCCGGTGACACATATGTCATCTATCCGTTCAGCGTAAGTTCAATCCGTTGGGAGCGTCTTGTGCAGGGTATACAGTTGTTCGAGAAGTATAAGATATTGCTTGCCGAGGCAACGGCTGCGGGTAATGAGGCACGCGTTGCAGAGCTTGAGGAACTGTTGCGCAGTGTAGATATAAAGAAGATTTCAACCGACAGCGAGGCTATTGTAAACGGCTTCGGCGCTGTATTGAATGCAATGTAATCATTTGAAAATGAGAAACGGACTATTGGGTTTGCTGATGCTATTGCTCTGCTTCATCTCTGCCGCAGAAGCAAAGGTGTACAAGGTTGAGGATGTACCGATGGTGCATCTTGCCGACCGTACCCGCTATGTGAGCAATCCTGACGGGATACTCTCAGCCTCTTCTGTCGCTGCAATCGACAGCATGCTGTATGCACTTGAGGAGAGTACAGGCATCCAGGTGCTTGTAGCTGTTCTTGGAAACATCGATGGTGGCGACTGTTTTGACTTTGCCTATCGTTTGGGAAAGGAGAACGGAGTGGGGCAGAAAGAGAGTGACAATGGTCTTGTGGTACTGCTTTCCACCGGTGAGCGTTGTGTGCAGTTCGCTACGGGATATGGACTCGAGGGTGTGATGCCCGATGCCATATGCAAACGCATACAGCAGCAATATATGGTGGAACATTTTGCCGGTGGCGATTGGGATACGGGAATGGTGGCCGGAATGCGTGCTGTATGCGGAGCCCTGGATGGGACAATGGAACTGCCTGCCGAGGAAGATGACCTTCTTGCCATGATACTTGCTATGGCGTTTGTATCTGGCGGTATCATGTTGATTGCCTTTATCGTGTGGTATTTTAACCGCTGTCCAAAGTGTGGCAAGCGCAATATACAACGCGCTGATTCGCAGACCATAAGGGATGCGAATGGTTATGCCATACTGGAGACCACATACGTCTGCAAGCATTGCGGGCACCGGTTCAAAAAGTACAGCAATACCATAAACAATAATGGTCGTGGCCCGCGCGGCGGAGTGATTATAGGTGGCGGTGGCTTTGGCCGTGGTGGTGGCTTCGGTGGCAGTTTTGGCGGCGGAAGCTTTGGTGGCGGTGGTGCCGGTAGCCGTTTTTAAAAATATGGACAAATAAAAAACTTGGAATATGAAAAAGTCAACAATTATTGTTTTAGTAGTTATTGCAGCAGTCGCTCTTTGGGGCATAACAGGATATAATGGACTTGTGAAAGCCGATGAGGCTGTGAACACAGCATGGAGCAATGTCGAGAACCAGTATCAGCGTCGTGCCGATCTTATCCCCAACCTTGTGAACACTGTCAAGGGTTATGCTGCGCACGAGAAGGAGACTCTTGATGCGGTAGTCGCGGCCCGCGCACGTGCGACACAGGTAACTGTGGATGCCGAGAGCATGACTCCCGAAATGTTGCAGGAGTACCAGAAGAGTCAGAGTGAGGTGGGTGCAGCACTTGGCCGCTTGCTTGCCGTTGCCGAGGCATACCCCGACCTCAAGGCAAACACCAATTTCCTTGAGTTGCAGGCTCAGCTCGAGGGTACCGAGAACCGCATAAGTGTTGAGCGCCGAAACTTCAATGAAGTGGCAAAAAGCTACAATACTTCAATACGTACATTCCCACGCAACATACTTGCAGGGCTGTTCGGCTTTGAAAAGCGCCCCTATTTCGAGGCGCAGGAGGGTGTAGAGAATGTACCAGTAGTGCAGTTCTGACAGGTGTGTACAAGTAATATGTAATGATTCCGTAACAATGGAGATAACACCATCAATAAAATATGTTGGGGTCGATGACCTTGATATCGACCTCTTTGAGAGCCAGTATGTCGTGCCCGAGGGCATGTCGTACAACTCTTATGTGATTCTCGATGAAAAAGTGGCAATAATGGACACTGTCGATGCACGCAAGGGCGCAGAGTGGTGGACAAACGTTGAGGCTGTACTTGACGGCCGCGTGCCCGATTACCTTGTTGTGCAGCATCTTGAACCTGACCATGCCGCGCTCATCCATGAGGTGCTTGGCAAGTATCCGCAGACGAAGGTTGTTGCAACGGCAAAGGCTATACAGATGATGCCGCAGTTCTTTGAGAATGTTGAGTTTGAGGGACGTACCGTTGCGGTAAAGGAGGGCGATATCCTTTCGCTCGGCAGCCACACTCTGCAGTTCTTTGTCGCTCCCATGGTGCACTGGCCCGAGGTTATGGTCTCTTATGAGCAGAGCGAGAAGGTGCTCTTTGCTGCCGATGCGTTCGGCAAGTTCGGCGCGTTGTGTAACGGGGGCGCTTGGGATTGCGAGGCACGCCGCTATTTCATAAACATCTGCGGCAAGTATGGTGCACAGGTGCAGGCACTGCTCAAGAAGGCTGCAACGCTTGATATCAAGACCATCTGTCCGCTGCATGGCCCTGTATTGACCGAAAATCTTGGACATTACATCGGGCTTTACGATATCTGGAGCAAGTATGAGCCCGAAACCGAGGGCGTGCTTGTTGCCTATGCCTCAATCCACGGCGGAACTGCCGTTGCTGCCAAACGCCTTGCCGAAATTCTGCACGAGAAGGGTGCGCCGAAGGTTGTCGTGACCGACCTCTCGCGTTGCGATATGGCCGAGGCTGTCGAGGATGCCTTCCGCTACAGCCACATGGTAGTCTGTGCAGCATCATACGATGCCGATGTATTCCCTCCTATGCACGATTTCCTGCACCACCTGAAACTGAAGAACTTCCAGAACCGCAAGGTGGCGATAATGGAGAACGGTTCATGGGCACCCACTGCAGGGCGTGTGATGCGTGCCATGCTCGAAGGGATGAAGAATGTGGAAATCATTGAGCCTGTGGTTACTATACGCTCACGTATGAAGGACGGGGACTTGCCGGCGATGGAACAGCTGGCAACAGCGCTACTTGCGTGAGATACTGACTGAATATCAAGAAAAACCGGTTTATCAACTGTGGTAAGCCGGTTTTTGCTATTATATTATAATATATAAATATTTATTTGTTTTTGTAAAGAGTATGTCTTACTTTTGTTCATTGAAATAGTATGCTCCAAAGTGTGCGCTGTTTCCTGGTTGATTAATCAATTAAACTTAATACTAACAATTTAAAACAAACTCTATGAAAAAGATCTTCTTTATGCTCGTCTCTTTCTTGTGTTTGGCTTTTGCCGCACAGGCTCAGACAGTAACTGATCTCTCGCAATTGAGTAACGACAAAGTCTACACATTGCGTAGTGCACGTGCATTCTTGTTCTACAGCGACAAGGTGCCTGGCGAAATCTGTGGTAGCACAGGTAAGGCTGTCGGTACAGTGACAAGAAACAATTCAGACCCAGCACAGTTGTTCCGTATCGAGAAGAACGGCTCAAACTACTATCTCTACAGTGTAGGTGCCGAGAAGTATGTAAGCTCAAACGGTAGCTATGAGGCCAAGGCTTCTTCAGTTCTTACCTTGACAAAGGTAAGCGGCAACTATCCTTGGAAGCTTTTGATTGGCGGTAACGGTATGAACTCTCAGGAGCAGGGCCAGATGGACGCCGGTATTGTAGTGAACAGCTGGACAACTACTGACGCGGGTAACTGCTACATCATTGAGGAGGGCGTTGCTCCATCTTCTGATTTCTCAGTGTCTGTCCTTGGTACAGACGATGCTGCTGCCGGTGTTGTAATCAACGGAACAGAGTACAAGAACGGCGATACATTCTCTGTTGAATTTGTGCTCAAGAGAAGCCACCTCAAGGCTAACCCTGTTGAGGGCAAGCTCGCTTCGGCAAGCATCAGCGGTTCTGTAGTTTATGTAAGCTACTTCGATGCCGATACAAAGTTCTATACAATCCGTGGTGGCCACGGCGGTTATGTGAGCTTGAATCCTGACTATGTAGAGGGTGGCAACCTGTTGCTTACAAATACAAACACTCCACGCGACAACCAGGGTATCTGGGCGTTTGTGAAGGATGGTTCTGCCTATAAGATCTACAACTATTCTACAGGTCTTTCAAAGGTGCTTGGCATGACTGGTAGCGAGGCCAACGCACGCGCTACAATGGTTGCTCCCGAGAATACATCATACACAACAAAGTTTGACGGAACAATCAAGTTCAGCGCTACTGAGCCTTCTTACATCAAGAAGTCCGGTACAAGCAGTGACTATTGGAACAAGCGTGGCAACTACCTTGCATTGTGGAACAGTTCTTCAGCTACAAACAACGACCAGGGTAGCCAGTTCTACCTCGAGGAGGTTGACTGTGCCGACTATCCCGATGAGTACATCCATGAGATCTCTGAGATTGAGGGTGTTGCTTCATACTCTCCAAAGAACCCAAATACATTGTGGTACACAACATCGGCTGAGGCTGCCGGCGTAAGCTACCCATGGATGGAGTACGCATTGCCACTTGGTAACGGTGAGCTCGGCTGTATGGTATTCGGCGGTGTACGCACTGAGGAACTCCAGTTCAACGAGAAGACTCTCTGGAGCGGTCCTGCAAACACTGTAGGTGCCGGTAGCGGTAACCGTACATTCATGAACTTCGGTTCATTGCTCATCGCAAACAACGACAATGCTGTTTACGAGGGTGTTACAGACTACGTACGTTACCTCGACATCGAGGAGGGTATCGCAGGTGTTGAGTTCAAGAACGTAAACGGTACAAAGCAGGTGCGCAAGTACTTCAGCTCTGCTCCTGATCAGGTAATCGCAGGTCAGTACAAGACAGAGGGCGAGGACAAGCTCAACCTTATATTCATGTTGGAGCCTGGTACAGGTATCGGTGCAGGTGCTGTTACTTACAGCGGCAACACAGCCGAGTTCACAGGCGCAATGACTGCTGTAAACTACGCTGCACGTCTGCATGTCGTTGCCGATGATGCTGCAACTGTTACTGCATCGGGCAAGGGTATCACTGTGAAGAACGCTACAGAGGTTACATTCTACCTCAAGGGCGCTACAAACTTCAACGGCGACATGGAGGTTCTCAACAACTACTTCACAACTGAGTCTTCTGCTCAGGTTAACGAGCGCGTGAAGGGTGAGATTGAGGCTGCACAGGCAAAGGGCTTTGAGGCTGTTGAGGCTGCACACGTTGCCGATTTCACTGCAATTACAAAGCGCATGACCTTCGACCTTGGTCTTACAACTCCAACAGTTGACACAAAGGCTTTGGTTGACAAGTATTATCCAAACAACTCTAACGCGAACAGCACACAGAACGACCACCTGTTCCTTGAGCAGTTGTATTTCCACTATGGCCGTTACTTGGCTATCAGCTCAAACCGCAAGCCTATCGCGGCTCCTAACACCCTCCAGGGTATCTGGAACGACCGTGGTACAGATTCGCCATGGAACTCTGATATCCACACAAACATCAATATTCAGATGAACTACTGGCCAACAGAGATCACTAACCTCAGTGACCTTCACAAGCCATTCGTTAACTTCATCATCCGTGGTGCACAGAGCGAGGGCTGGAAGAAGGTAGGTCAGCAGTACAACGGCGGCTATGGCTGGAGCGTATTGACAGAGTCTTCACTCTACAACAGTATGAGTACATGGGGTAGCAACTACCTCGTTGCCAACGTATGGTACACAAGCCACTTGTGGATGCACTGGCGCTATACACAGGACAAGGAGTTCCTGAAGAAGGCATTCCCTGTGATGTGGGATTGCGCAGAGTTCTGGTTCCACCGTTTGATTCAGGACCGCAGAGTTAAGGACGGTACATATGTCGCTCCCGATGAGTTCAGTGCCGAGCAGCACGGTAACGAGAAGGAGGACGGTACAGCTCACGCACAGCAGATGATCAGTTACCTCTTCCAGAACTTGAGCGAGGCAATTGAGATTCTTGGTGCAAACGAGTTGGGTCTTTCACAGGCTGACCTTGACAAGCTCGCTCTCTACCTCGAGAAGACCGACAAGGGCTTGCACACCGAGACATACGACGGTGCTTGGGGTAATCCTTTCAACGGTGTGAAGACCGGCGATATCCTTCTCCGCGAGTGGAAGTACTCTCCATACTCAGTAGGTGAGAGAGGCCACCGTCACATCTCACACTTGATGGCATTGTTCCCAATGGATCAAATTACTCCCGAGAGCGAGTACTTCACACCTGCAGTGAACGCCCTCAAGCACCGTGGTGATGCTGCTACAGGTTGGTCAATGGGTTGGAAGGTTAACCTCTGGGCTCGTGCACAGGACGGTGACCACGCTCACATCATCATCAAGAACGCGTTGAAGCACTCAACAACATACGGAACAGACCAGAACCAGGGTGGTATCTACTACAACCTCTTCGACTCACACGCTCCATTCCAGATTGACGGTAACTTCGGTGTTTGCTCAGGTATGGCCGAGATGCTCTTGCAGAGTGCACACGGTTACATCAACATCCTCCCTGCAATGCCTGCAGTTTGGAAGAAGCAGGGTACTGTAACAGGTATGAAGGCTATGGGTAACTTTGTTGTAGACTTCAACTGGGTTGACGGTAAGTGCCAGAAGGCAACTATCACAAGCAATGCAGGTGCAGAGCTCAAGGTACGTTGCAAGGTTGGTGCTATGGAGATTGCAAAGGCCAAGATTACCGTTAACGGTAAGGAGGTTGGCGTAACAGTTGACGAGCACGGTATTGTAACAATTCCATGCGCTAAGGATGAGGTTGTTGAGATTGATTTCACAACCGAGACATCAATCGCTCCTGTTGCTGCCAGTAATGTAAAGAATGGTGCAATCTATGACCTCAGCGGCCGTCGCGTACAGGCTGCTCCTGTTGGTCAGGTATACATCCAGGACGGTGTAAAGAAGTTCAACAAGTAATACTTCATAACGATATGATTCTGCATCGGCCGAGGAAATCCTCGGCCGATGTTTTTTGTGGCAATAAGTGAAGCAAATGCTTTCTGCAATAATGGAAAAAACAATTGTTGTGCACCAATAAAGAATGCTGCCGCCATAATATCGCATAGCGTGGAGAGCCTGCTTCATTGGGTATAAATAATGTTGCAATCTCCTTTTCGCCCGATATTATCTCAAATGATGGCTTAAACATCGTTCGGATTGCTTTTATCCGCTTTGTGTAGACATCTTCCCTCACGCTTGCTCACTTGTAATTTAAAACCTTGATCGTTCACTTGAATGGCTGTTCAAACTATGGTATTCAATGGTTAATGACATTGTATGCGGAATGTCTACCATATATCTCTGCATTCCTTGAAGATTCAGATAGGTGAGCAAGTATACGATCTTTGTATAACAGATTTGGTGTATAAAAAATAGCCTGGCAACCAATGGTTACCAGGCTATTTTGATTGCGATAAATGATTTTATCTTCTTATAAAGGTAAAGCTCTTGAAGTATACCTTCTGCTCCTCGCCGCTCTTGTTGGTGATGCGCAGCTTGGTTGCTGTCATGCCGCCAAGTTCGTTGCCTGTGTGGATAACAGGGTCGGTGTCGCCGTAGTGCAACAGGGCAACCTCGCGCCATGCTCCGTTGACAAACAGTTCAAGACGGAAGTGCTTTGCAACGTTGTTCACACCAAGGTTGAAGTCCATGCCCTGGAATGTGATTGGTGTCTCGCTCTCAATCATGAGCTCACCGCCTGCCTGCCAGTTGATAACCTCGAGTGCCGATGCAATCTCCACTCTGTCGCCGTTGAGCTTCACTGGGAGCAGTGCAAGCTGTGTCACTGTTGATGTGAGCTTGTATGGGTTGTACTCGGCATTCTTCTCAAGGTCGGTGCCGTGTATTGCGTTGTACTCTTCGGTAGCCTGTGCAAACAACTTGTTCAATGTTGGCAACATTACCTTTGTACCGATCTTTGTACCAATCTGGTATGGGTGACGCATTGCCTTGTTGTTCTCAAGGTCGAACATCTGCTTCTGCAATGAGCGTGCCTGCTTGTAGAGGTTCTCGAAGTTGATGAGCTTGCTTGTAGATGCGCTGTTGTCCTTCATTGAAGCGAACATCTTCATTGTGCATACTGCTCTACCATACGCAGCGAGGTTCTTACCCTGGATAATCCATGGACGGAGCTCGTGCAACAACTGTGGGTTGCTGTTGTCATTGAGCAGGATGTCGCAGGCTGTCTCGAGCTCGCAGCATGCTACGTTGAGCATTGCAACGCCCATGAAGTCGCCCTTCTCAACAGCTGCCACAATCTCCTTGAGCTCATCGCCCTCTTCGCGGCGGAATCCGTGACCGTTAGGACCAAGGTCCTTGTTGTAGAGTGCGAATGTGCGCAATGCCTCGTGGTTACTTGGGAGAATGTCCTTCAAGCTCTTTTCCCAGTTGCTCTGGTAGTCATACTCCTCCATGTTCCAGCAGTAGTCAGCGATACCGTAAAGCGAGATCTTTGATGTCTCGGCATACTCCATTGGGTTGCTTACGAAACCTGAAACGTCGGTTGCAATGTCAAGACCGTTGCCGTATGCAGGTCCCATGAGGATGTGGTCACGTACAAAGTCATTTACAGGGAAGTTCAACCAGATGTAACCCTTGCGCTCGATGCGCTCGTTGATCCACTCCATGGTTGGCTTGTCAATACAAGCAACGACTGAATTACCAGTCCACATCACCTCGATACCCTTGTTGAGGTTCGCACCGAGTGTGCGCAAGTAGCCCTTCTGCTCGTTAGCCCAGCCCTTGTTGTACTCTGTTGGGCAAAGGATGAGTGGAGCAACATCCTTCTTTACCTGTACAAAGTTGTCATCGATGTAGTTCAAGAGCGCAGCCTGTTTGTCGGCCTTTGCACCTTCGCCCCAGATATCATCGAAGAACACTGCGAATGAGCGTACACCAAGCTGGTACATGATCTCGAGCTTTGCCATGAGGAAGTCGCGGTCCTCATCGTTCCACTTGATGTCAACACCAGGGTGGATAGCCCAATAGAAGTTCACGCCGTTTGCCTTTGCCACGTTAACGAGCTCGGCAATGCGGTTAGCTTCGGCCTCGGGATATGCCTCGCGCCACTTGTCGCGGTGCCAAGGATCATCCTTTGGGCCATAGATATATACGTTCATCTTGTTGCGGCCGTAGAATGCGAGCTGGCTCTTGCGTGCCTCGTGGCTCCATGGTGTGCCATAGAAACCCTCTACTGTACCACGGAAAGGAACGTCGGGCCAGTCGGTAATGGTGCATGCCTCGAGCTTGCCCTCGTTCATCATGCCAAGCAGTGTCTGAACGCCATAGTAGAGACCCTTCTCGTCGTTACCGGCGATTACAACCTCCTTTTCTGTTACTTTCATGAAGTAACCCTCGCTCTTTGCAGGGATGTTCTTCTTGTACTTGCTTACCTGGCTTTCGCCACGTACGCCCAATGTTACCTTGAAGTCCGCTTTCTTAACGACTTCGGGCGATGCTGTCATCAGAGCATCGTAGATGTAACCGCTCTGGTGTGCTTTTGCAACGTTGATGCTCCACGCTGCGGGTGCATCGAAGATTGCATTCTCTGCAGCCGTTGCGACCTCCTGTGGAACAGGGTTCACAAGGCTCACCTGGGCATTTGCGCCCAAGCCGGCCATAAGCATAAGGCCTAATGTCAATACTTTCTTATTCATATTCTATTGGTTAAGTTGTTGTTTCCTTGTTTTTCGCGCTATTTGTCATTCTGTCATTCTGAACGTAGTGAAGAATCTTAATATGTAGACTGCAATCCATTGTTGTGCTTCTTCGGAATGACAACTCATGGTGTGGTTAGAAGTTGTACTTCAACATTGCGCAGATGCGGTGGTTGGTAACAGGACGTGGATTGTACATCTTGTAGTCGCCGTCGTGTTTGCCGTAGCCCACTGTGGTCGGGTTATACTCCACACCAATCTGCATTGCGTTGTGGGTGTAGAGGATGCTTGGTGCAACGCGCCACATATAGTCCATATTCTTCTCGCCACGCATATAGATGTCGCCTACGATGTCGCTTTCGCAGCCGAGGTTCTTTGTGTAACCTGCAAAGCAACAGAACTGCAGGTAGCCCTTCTTCAGAGGCTGCTTGTATGTTGCGTCAATCCAACCGCCAAGGCTGTTGATTGTGCCGTACTCCTGCTCGCCGTTCTCCTTGATTGCTGTTACTCCGTAGCCGCTTATCATGCTCAGGTGAGCTGCATTCTGTGCGTATGTCACACGGCCCTTGATACCCCAACGGTCGGCCTTGTAGGACATGAAGAGTGTTGGAGTGATGCTCACTACAGGAGCCTCGTTGCACTTGAAGGTCTTTGTAGTTGTGGTGCTTATTTCTATGGGTACAAAAGTTTGTGCACCGTTGCCATCAAGAATAGGAATATAGTAAGTCTCCTTGGTGGTTTCTGTTACAGCGCAGCTCTGACGTGGCTTGATTGTGAGCATGTCGACGCCCACACCTGCCTGGAAACCGCCGTTCTTGTACATTGCCTGGAAGTAGAGCTCGGGAACCACTGCGTTACGTGCGTAGTTGAATGAAGCACCGTCTGGGCCATAAGATGTGTACTGGAACTGATAGAGCGCTGTGGCAGTCAATGTCACGCCCTTGTTCACGTAGTCATATCGCAACTGTGGTGTGCGGCTGAACGGTGTGAACGGTGCACCGGTCTCAAGTGAGAATACATCGGGCATCATGTCGCCCATCATAGGGTGCCATGCCTGTCCCACAAGCAGCTTGTTGTGCTCCCAGTCCATCTTTGCGTATGCCTGGCGTATGCGGAGCACGGTGTTGCTTGTACCAAAGCCTGCAAAGTCCGACTCGATCTTTGCCGATGTCTTTGCGCCAAGGAACTCGGGGCCTGTGATGTTGAGTCCCAGACGTGTTGTGATGCTAAGCAGCATCATGTTTGGCTGTGCATTGATGTCGTTGCCGTCTGCATCAAGTTTCACATCCTTTGGCATATAGTAGAACTGCTCGCTGTTGGATGTGAGGCTCTCTCTTGTGTCGTAGCAAGCGTAGTTGCGTACAAAACCGTAGAACTTGAAACTGAATTTCTCTTGAGCTGTTGCACCGCCGACAATCATTGATATCAGTGCTGCGATAAGTAGTCTCTTTTTCATGTTTTCTATATGTGTGTTGATTTATCCAAAGTAACCGGTCTTGCCCACTGCAATGATGAGCACGTAGCCAATGACAAGTGAGATGACACCAATGAGCATTCCGGTAATGAACATCTGCTTTGTCTTGATGAGTCCGGTGGAGTAGGCAATTGCGTTAGGTGGCGTGCTGATTGGCAATGACATTGCAAACGATGCAGCCATGGCAACACCTACGAGCAGTGTGCCTACACCGCCAAAGTCGCCCAACGCATCCTTCATGCCTGTGCCGACGGCAACCATGATTGGAACCATCAATGCGGTTGCAGCTGAGTTAGAGATGAACTGTGAAAGCAGCCAGCAGATGATACCGCCGCCAAGCAACACCAGCATTGCGGGCCAGTTGTCAAAAGGAATGGCATCGACCAATGTCTTGGCTAGGCCGGTCTTTGACATTCCCTCGCCAAGGGCAAAACCACCGGCAACCATCCACAGACAGGCCCAGTCGATATCCTTGAGGTCGCTCGACTTTATGATGCGTGTTATTGCGAACACACCAATGGGGATGAGCGCTACAACGTATGAGTTGATACCTGTATACTTCTCGAACATCCACAACAAGATTGTCACTGCAAGTGTGGCATATATTACATATGTCCTCCAACCCTTCTTTGCTCCACCAATGATCGTAAGGTTCACTTTCTTTGCAGTGAATGGGAACATCGAGCTCAAGAGCACCCACGAAATAAGGAGGATTATCAGCATGAGCGGTGCCATTACCAGCGTCCACTCTCCAAAGTCTACTCCAAGATTAAGGCCGTCGACATCGTTGATATACTGCAGGGCAATGCCATTGGGCGGGGTGCCGATTGGGGTTGCAAGGCCACCTATGTTGGCTCCGATGGGGATTGCAAGTGCAAGGGCCGCTGTACCTTTTTCAGTGGCCGGCAACTGTCTTATTACAGGTGCCATGAAGGTAAGCATCATAGCCGCTGTAGCAGTGTTGCTCACGAACATTGAGAATATGGCTGTTACAAGAATGAAACCGAGCAGGACTACGCGTGGCTTCGAACCGAAAGGTTTGAGCATTGCACGTGCCATACTGATGTCAATGCCGCTTTTTGATGCCACGAGCGCGAGGATGAAACCACCCATGAAAAGCATCACGGTGGGGTTGGCGAAACATCCCATAATGCTCTTGTAGCTCATAAGCTCCTTGGCGTCGTAGCCGTTTGTCAACAGCGTGATGCCACTGTCCGATACCGTAAGCAGCATGATTACTATTATCAGCAATGAAGTTGTCCATGCCGGGACGGCTTCAATGATCCACATGAGTGCCGCCCACACAAAGATTGCAATCATACGTTGCTGTATGGGGGTAAGTGCTGCAATGCCGAACCACTCTGTCGGCAACATAGCAATGACCAAGGCCATGATGGCAATTGCGGTAACCTTGATGTATCTGTTATATCGGCGCAGAAAGCGAATGCACTTTTCAATTGGCGTATATTGCTGCATAATAGTTATTTTAAATAATATTGTGCTAATTTAGTTTAAACTCTTCAAACAATCAATAAAGAGCCACCGCTTTTTGGCGCAACCTCCTCTTTTTTTGTTATTTGAATGTGGAGAGGTGTTTCCAAAATGCTAAATAATGTTACAGTATGTTTGTTTTAACATTTAAATATTATATTCGCACCTACAAACAACAACTAAAGAAAAAATATTATGGCAACAATTCATTTGACAAGCGAGCAGTTTATGGCTCGTGTGGGCGATTACAAGTCCAATCCGGGACATTTCGAGTTTTTGGGCGACAAGCCTGCGTTGATAGACTTCTATGCCGAGTGGTGCGGCCCTTGCAAGATGCTTGCACCCGTGCTTGAGGAACTCTCCGGCGAGTATGCCGGTAAGGTGGATATCTACAAGGTAAATGTCGATGAAGAGGAGGAACTGGCAATGCTATTCGGTATACGTTCCATTCCTACACTCATCTTCATTGGACAGGACGGCACAATGCACCGTTCGCAAGGCGCCATGGGCAAGCCGCAGCTCAAGGAAGTAATAGAGAAGACACTGCTTTGAAATAATATGGCCGCGTGAATGTTATAATATCATCCTGGCCAAACCGCATGAATTATAATACCAAAAACTATGAAACGACACATTTTTTTACTGCTCTTTACGCTCATAGGAATGAGTGCCATGGCACAGTATTCCAATCCGGGAGTGGAGAACGAACCAATTGATATCCGTGGCAGCCGCGTATTTGTCGATGGCTTCAAACTCGACAAGTACAATGCTGCAGCCTGTTTCTCATCAATTGACGGGGTGGACAGGAGTGCTGAATATCTCAAATACAGAGCAGGCTATAAGACCGGTCTTGGACTCACAATAGGTGGTGCCGCGCTCGTGCCGGTGGGTTATGGTATGTTTATAGGTGGTTTTGTCTGGGCATGGAATGCCGAAACAACGGCCGGTTGCATTGCCGGAGAGGCTGTGCTGTTCCTTGGTGCAGGATCGATTGTTGCCGGTGGACTCTGTGTCCTTGCCGGAATTCCGACACTATGTGTCTACAAGACGCGCCTGAACCGTTTGGAGAAGAAGTATAACACATCACTGAGTATCGGTTCTTCGCCGGGTGGCCTGTCAATGGCAATAAGTTTCTGATCTCGTTCATAACAAAAAAAGTCATCTATGGATGACTTTTTTGTATCATATTGTACAGAAGAACGTTACCATGAAGGGCACGGAGAAGTCGACCACGAATCCCTGATAGATTGAGAGGATTGCGTATTGCTTGCCCGAGTAGCGTATCACCGATGGAAGCACGGTGTCCATAGTGGTTGCGCCGCCGGCCGAAATGAGTGACAGCGGCCCGAAGAATTTTACAAGGAACGGTGCGGCAAGCAGTGTGAGCAGTTCGCGTGCGACATTGGTGAGCAGGGCGAGTGTGCCAAGTTCCACTCCCATGTATTTGGTTATGAAGATGCTTGACAACGAGTAGTATCCGAATCCCGAGCCCACTGCATAGCATTGTTGTGTGGTGCGGAAATCGAGCAACAGGTTCACGATGACAAGCGCAGCCCATGTACCAAGGATGGTTGCTATGGGAAGCAGCGTAAGTCGCCTTGGGAGTTGCTTGAAACTGCTGATGCTGTCGGGGTCGTTGCCAATGCTCACTCCCACGCAGAACATCAACGCACATAGCGCGTAGAGGCTTACATTGCCCTCCAGTGCCTCTGCGGGGATGAGGTCGGTCACTCCGCAGATGATGCCAAGGATGAAGAACCCGATGATTATAAGACTACCTTTCATTCTTTCTCTCCTTTTCCTCGTGTTTCTTTACGCTCTTCCACAGCAGCATCGCTGCAATGGCGCTGCCCAGGATGCTCATGCCTGCAATGAAGATGGCCTCAACGCCAAGTGTATGCAGTGACCTGATGATGTTGGGGTTGCCGCCAACTTCCACACCGAGCACGAACAACAATACCCATATGAAGAATATTGTCGCCTTGCTTATGTGGGTAAAGCGGTATCGGCGCATCAGGTAACCGAATGCGATTCCGCTGAACATCATTGCAATGACTATGAACATATCTTTGTCTCTCTCTTTAAATCAGTTTTCGGTTTTCCAGTCGTTCCAGTCGAAACGTCTTTCAACATCGTCTTCAATCTCATCGGATAACAGATGGAAAAAGTCGATTCCTGTAATTTCCTCTATTTCATCGATGCTTTTTGCATATGTCTGTAGCTTTTTCTTGCCCGAGACATTCTCGCAATAGAAACCGATTGCGGTGTAGCCGTTGTCATAGGCAAGCAGCACCTTGTAGAATGCGTTGGGTATCATTACCCTGTTGTCGCCTATGTAGCCGAGTCCTTTCTTGTTTGTGAACACAGGGCCTGTAACTACAAGAATCTCACCATAACGCTGTGCGTTGTCGCGTGTGAGCTCTTCTATGCTTTTCCACACACCGCGGTTGAGGTTGCCGTTCTGTGGCGACACGTTCGACAGGTAGAAACTCTCATCCATTGCCTGCTCGCTCCACTTCATGTCGGCTGCCGGTGCAAGATGTCCTCTATCCCATCCGCTGTTCCTGTAATCGTCATCAACGGCCTGCCTGCCTTTCACATCGGGGTCGGGGATGAACTTGCTGCCACGTGGCTCTGTTCCATCTACCTCCTGGCCTGTGAGCTCGTATGCTACCCAATTGGCGTTGCGGCGCTGTTCGTTGTATGACACTGTGTATCCAATGTGCTCAATCACTTGGCTTTTTGTGGATTTGGTAAACTGCGGTATCGCAAGCTCCATGTCAAGCATGTCGTTGCCGTCTCCGCTCTTTTGTCCGGAGTTCCCTGGGTACAGCAACGCCAAAAGGAGGATGGCAATGCATATTGCCACCTTCAGTAGTGTGTATCGGCTGCTATGTGCTCTTTTTCTTGCCATTTCCTTTCGTTATGCCTTCTTCAGTTTACCGTTCTTGAGGACAACCTTGTATGTGCCGCCCTTCTTGGTGTTGAATGACAATGTGCTGCCTGCATAGCGCAGGTTGCAACGGCCACCGTTGTTCGATGATATTGTAACCTCGGTGAGCTTGCCCTCTTTCCAGTTGATTCCAAGCTCAAAGCCTCCACGTGCGCAGATGCCTGAGATGTTACCCTCTTCCCATGCGTCGGGCAGTGCAGGCAGCAGGTGGATGAAGCCCATGTGGCTCTGCATGAGCATCTCGGTTATACCGGCAGTACCTCCAAAGTTTCCGTCAATCTGGAATGGGGCGTGTGTGTCCCAAAGGTTATTGAGTGTACCGTTCTTCAACAGGTTGCCAAAGAGGGTGTATGCGTGGTTTCCATCGTGCAGGCGCGCCCACTGGTTGAGCTTCCAACCCATGCTCCAGCCTGTTGCGCCGTCGCCGCGGTGAACAAGTACAACCTTTGATGCCTCGGCAAGTTCGGGAGTAGTTACCGGTGAGATGGTGTGTCCGGGATGCAAACCGTAGAGATGGTTCACGTGGCGGTGCTGGTCGTTGGGGTCGTCAATATCCTTGCTCCACTCCATGATCTGTCCATAGCGGCCGATGGTGTAGGGTACAAGGTTCGCGAGAACGTTCTTCCACTCCTTGCGCAGTTCGCTGTCGACGCCAAGAACCTCGGCTGCGGCAATGGCATCGAGCAGAATCTCACGTACAACGGCGTGTACGAATGTCGCTCCCTGGTCAATTGGGCCGTGCTCGGGCGATGTTGAAGGTGCTGCGGTATATGTTCCGTCCTCCTTCTTCCAAAGATAATCTACAGTGAATATAGCACTGCTCTTTATGATATCGTAACCAATCTCCTTGAGGAACTTCTTGTCGCGTGTATAGTCATAGTAATCCCATACGTGTGTTGCAAGCCATGGGCCGGCCATGGGGTTGAAGTTCCATGACATATCCTGGCTGATGAGCGGTGCTGTGAAACCGAAGATGTTGCCCGAGATGCTCGCTGTCCATCCGCGTGCGCCGAAGTATGACTTTGCTGTAACCTCGCCCGGCTTTGTGAGTGTGCGTATGAAATCTATGAGCGGCAATGTACACTCTGACAGGTTGGTTGCACATGATGGCCAGTAGTTCATCTGCAGGTTGATGTTGTTGTGGTAGTCGACACGCCAAGGACCGTCGACATTGTTGTGCCATATACCCTGAAGGTTTGCAGGCAGGTTGCCTGGGCGTGAGCTTGAGATGAGCAGGTAACGGCCGAACTGGAAATAGAGCTGTTCCAGCGCATAGTCGGGCTTGCCGGTACGGTAGCTGTCGAGGCGCTTGTTTGTTGGCTGGTTCCTTACTGCAGGGAATTCAAATGTTGTAGGTGCGTTGGGGTTGAGGTTCAGTTCAACGCGGTTGAAGAGTGCGATGTAATCGTTGTAGTGCTCGTTGAAAAGGTTCTCGTAACCTTTGGCAACTGCATTCTTCATCCAACCGTCGGTTGTCTCGTCGGGGTTCACGCCAACATATGTCTTGGGGTCGTTGAAGTCGGGGTCGAAGTTGATCTTGTAATCAGTGTCGGCTGTGACGTAGAAACATACTTCATCGGCCTTTTCAACAATAATCTTGCCGTTTTCAACGGATACTTTTCCGTTCTTTGCAATGGCCTGGATGCGGATGGTGTACTGCATGCCGTTGTTGTCGAGCTTTGCTTTCCATACAAGGCCACCCATGCCGTCGCTCTCCATTGTACCCTCTGATACAGGGTTTGGAGCATAGCTGAATGTGAGGTTCTGCATTCCAGGCTTGCTTGCACTGTACTTCATTGCCAGGACATTGGCGGGGTGTGAGACAAAGTATTTGCGCTCAAAGTCAACGCCGTCTCTCTTGTACTGAACAACGGCTACGGCCGAGTCGAGAGAGAGGATACGCTTGTAGTCGCCAAGACCTATGAGGTTGTGTCCTGTCTCAATGTAGAACTCGCCCATTGTGGTAAAGTTCCCGAAACGGAAAGGCTTTTCGCCATAATACTCATATGATGCTGTACTGTTGAAGTTCTCGCGTGTGAGCTTTGCCGCCTTCTCGTCATCTCCGTCAAGGAATGCCTGGCGGATGTCATCGAGCAGGTGTGCCGACTGCTTGTTCACGTTCCAATAGTATTCTGCACCTTTTTCGGTGTTGGGACCACCGCGCCACAGAGTCTTCTCGTTGAATGTGATGCGCTCGGCCTCAAGAGAACCAAGGATGTTGGCACCGATGTTTCCGTTACCTATAGGCAAAGAGAGTGACTCCCACTCCCTGTCGGCATTATAGTTGGCATCGCCCGCCCATTCGGGTTTGCCCTTGCCTACCCAGAGGTCGGGGCGGCCACCATACCATATGCTACGTCCCTGCAGCGTTGTAGGCTGGTCGAACCAGATTGATAAACCGTTAATGTAGTCGTTCTGCGCATTCATACCTACAGCGCACAACAGTAATGCAAAGAGAGCAATGGTTTTTTTCATGTTATTTGTAGTTTTTATTGTTTTCCAGTCCGTTTATATGTTGTATGAGCCTTGCCACATATTGGCGGTAGCTCAGGTTGTAGTCGCGTTCAAAGCCTGTCTCTTCGGCAATGCGGCGTATTGTACCTTGTACATCATCCACCCGTTTCAGGGTACCGCTGCCGTCGGGGGCAATGCGGAAAATTTCAATATCCTTGCTGCCGAACTCAATGAACAGGTCGCCCATTATGGCAGTCCTTTTTACAGTCGCCATGTCAGTGTCAGATAAGGAACATTACTACCAACTGAATGATTATGACCCTGAGGAACATGCACACCGGGTATACCGTTGCGTATGCCACTGACGGGTTGTCGCCTTCAATGGTCTCATTGGCATATGTCAATGCCATTGGATTGGCCATTGAACCGCACAGCAGGCCTGTTACTGAACCGAAATCCATTTTCATTACCCTTAACGCAAAAATACCGATGAGCACTACAGGGATGAATGTTATGAGTAGGCCAAGAATAAGCCATAAGGCACCCTCGGGGCGTACGATGGTCTCAAAGAAGTGGGCTCCTGCATCAAGTCCCAGGCAGGCGAGGTACAGGTTTAGTCCAATGGCTCTGAGCATCATGTTCGCACTTTGGGTTGTGTAGGTAATCATGTGCAGGCGTGGACCGAACGTACCTATGAGGATACCAATGATGATGGGACCTCCGGCGAGTCCTAGTTTTACGGGAACCGAGATGCCCGGTATTGCCAAAGGAATACAGCCTACCATAAGGCCAAGAATCATTCCAATGAACACCGATACAAGGTTCGGCTCGTTGAGGCTCTTTACGGCGTTGCCGAGAATCTTCTCCACACGCTTGATGTCGGCAGTCTCACCCACCACAGTAAGGCGGTCGCCAAGCTGCAACACCAGGTCGGGGGTTGCGAGCAGCTGTACCTCGGCACGGTATACGCGGCTGATGTTTATGCCGTAGTTGTTGCGCAGGCGCAGTGATGACAGCTTCTTACCGTTTATTTCAGGGCGTGTGACAATGATGCGCTGCGATGTCAGCTCGCTGTCAATCTTGTTCCAGTCTATGTTACCGTTGTTCCAATCCTTCTCCTCCTGTTTGCCGAATATCTGTCGCAGGCTCTCTGTCTCCTCGGGCTTTGTGATTACAAGCAGAATGTCATTTTCCTGCAGAACCCTGTCGGACATCGGGATGAGAACATGTCCGTCGTGCCACATACGGGAGATGACAAAGTGGTTGTGCTTGTCATGTATCTCGGAAATTGTCTTGCCGAAAATTTCGGGGTTTGTAACACAGTAGCTGGCAATGAATACATTCTTCTTGTGCTTGCTGTCGGGGCGCGGAAGGTCGCTCGGCTTTACGAAAACCTTACGCAGGAATATCATGGCGAATATCACACCCACAACACCAAGGGGGTAGGTAAGGGCACAGCTCAATGCTGCTCCGCTGCTCTCCACACCCAACTGTCTGAGTGTCTGCTGTGCTGCTGCAAGTGCAGGGGTGTTGGTAGTGGCTCCACACAGAATGCCCGACATGTCGCCTATTGAGACATTTGCACCAAAACTCAATGCTATGGCAAGCAATGTGCCTGTAAGCAGCACGCCAATTGCGGGAAACAACAGTTTGGCACCCTCACTGCGCATTGAACTGAAGAAACCGGGACCAACCTGCAAGCCAAGCGCGTAGACAAACAGTACAAGACCGAATGTCTCGGCATAGAACAGCATCTGGCTGTCTATCGTTAACCCGAAGTGTCCGGCAAGGATACCGGTAAAGAATACGAATGTTATACCAAGCGAAATGCCCAGTACGCGGATGCGCCCGAGCATAAGGCCTATGGCTGATATAAGTGAGATCACTACTATGGCCTGCAGGGCCGAGTGTTCAATGAATAGGGTGTGGAGGTAGTCCATACAATGGTTCTTGTTTGTGTTATCTCAAATCCATCTCCTCGAAAAGGTAGCTTGCGCCACCGACACGGTCGATGACAAAGAGTACATAGCGGATGTCGACCGAGATGTTGCGGCAGATGGTGGGGTCGAACTCGATGTCGCTCATTGTAGAACGCCATGTGCGGTCGAAGTTGATACCGATAAGCTCGCCCTTGCCGTTGATGACAGGAGAACCGGAATTACCGCCCGATGTGTGGTTGTTGGCAAGGAAGCATACAGGGATGGTCTTCTTGCCGTTGTGCTCTATGCTCCAGCGGCCGTAGTCCTTTTCTGCATGGATGTCGCGCAAAACCTGTGGTATGTTGTAGTCATAGATTTCGGGGTTGTCCTTTGCCATGATACCGTCGAGGGTGGTTAGGTGTGTGTGGTACTCGCCGTCAACGTTCTCATAGCCGCAGATTGTGCCATATGCCACGCGCAGCGTAAAGTTCGCATCGGGGTAGAAGGCACGCTCCTTGTCCCACTCGCGGAGCGCCTGCATATACTTTCTGTACCACTTCTCAATTGTAGGTACATTGCTCAGGTTGCGGTAAGCATAGCTTGTGTTCTTCTTTGTCAAGGGAGCAAACCATGCTGCAAGCTGCACCACCGGGTCGGCAAGTACCTCCTCGGTTGTGAGGGGGTGTTTTTTTATAAGCTGTGAGTTTGCATATATCTCCTCGACAAACAGCTCCACGCTGCCGCATGCAGCAATGGCCGCGGTAAGTTCCTGTGGAACGTTCTCGGCAGGCATGCGGCCAATGAACTCGGCAATCATGCGCTTGGCAATGGCCTTGTCAATCTCAACCCTGTAGTCGTTGAGGTAGTATTTGCGGCCAACGGCCTGGACATCGGCTGTGAGCTTGTCGCCCTTTGCATGCTTTGAGTAGAGCCATGCTGCAAAATTATAAACTTCAATGCCGGCAATTGTCTCGTTGAAAAGTTCACGTGCGAAATATCCCGGAATGGTCTTCTCATATGCCGCGTGCATTGAATCGAGGAGGGTGGCATACTGTGTCCTGTCGGCAGCCCATGCTGCGAATGCCTTCTCATAATCCTCCTTTTTATCGGCAGTTTTAAGGCGCTCGAGTCCAAGACTCTCGCCCTGCCACTTCTTCCATGCGTTTGCAATGTTCGCGTGCTTTGCGGCATAGGCAATGCGTGTTGCGACATCCTTGCCCTGCGCCTCGCTGATGATGTCAAGACGTATTGTGCGAAGGGCAATCTTCATTGGATTTGACTCATTGGCAACGTACTCCACAGCATCGGCTGTCACATACTCCTGTGTGTTGCCGGGGAAACCGTATATCATCGTGAAGTCGCCCTCATTCACACCCTTTGTAGAGATTGGGAAGTGACGCTTGGGGCGGTAAGGTACGTTGTCGACAGAGTAGTCGGCAGGCTCGTTGTTGGCATCGGCATAGACGCGGAACATGGAGAAATCACCGGTGTGGCGTGGCCATATCCAGTTGTCGGTGTCGCCACCGAATTTGCCTATTGATGATGGTGGTGCACCCACGAGGCGCACGTCGTTGTATACGCGGTAAACAAAAAGATAGTGCTGGTTGCCGTAGTACATCGATTCAATGCTTGCACGGCATCCCTTGCCCTGTTTCGCCTGTGCTATGATTTCGGCAGGGCTATCGCCGGCAGCGATCCTGTCGGTCACGTCCTCCATCTTCTCGAGAATGCTTATTGTGAGTCCCGGAACGTGCAGCTCCTCGGCACGCGATTTTGCCCAGTAGCCGTCGGTCAGGTAGTCATGCTCCACTGATGAGAGCTTCTGTATCGATGCATATCCGCAATGGTGGTTTGTAAGCAGAAGACCTTCGGCCGATACGAATTCGCCTGTACAACCGCCGCCGAACTGCATGACAGCATCCTTGAGTGATGGCTTGGTTGTGGAATATACATCGTCGGCTTTCAGTTTGAAGCCCTTTTTGCGCATGTCCTTTACGCGCTCTTTGATGAGGCTTGGAAGCCACATGCCCTCGTCGGCGGTGGCTGTGGTAAATGTGATGCACGCAAGCGCGCAGAGCAGGAATTTCTTTATCATAGTGGATTGTGTATTTTATTTTTTGCGAAGATAATACTTTTAACAATAAATTCAACCACAAACGGCAATAAAGAGAACCAAAGGTTGAAAAGGTGCTGCATGAGATATTGCAATCAACTTTTTGCCGACAGAATTTAACGTTTTTTATTTACTGTATGTTTGCAGTTATGTGCTTTTGTGATATTTTTGCGACAATAATATAATATTAATATAAAAATTTGTAAAACTCTATAACTATGAAGAAAAGACTGCTATTCGCGCTTGTGTCTGTTTTTACTCTTTTGACTACTGCTGCAGCGCAGCAAAAGACTACATTGAGCGCCCGTATTGATGGCTATCAGAGAAGCATGATATACTTTGACTGTATGCAGACTCCGCTGATTGCTCAGGAGTTCCATACCAACCCGGGCGAGGTGCATGTATACAGCTTCGACAGCGAGAACCTTGTGTGGATGACAATCAATGGAAACACAGGTGTGATGCTGCAACCGGGCGATAGCCTGCATGTGGATGTCGTATACAACGGCAAGAATGTGAAGGTTGAGTACAGCGGTTCGGATCGCGCCGTCAACAACAACCGTCTTGTAAAGAGCATCGAGAACCTCAAGCGCAGTCTCCGTTACAAGGAGCAGCTTCTTGGTTGTGCCGCGCTCGACATCAAGCCAAAGAGCCGCGTCGATGATTCACGCGTTCTGCTCGAAAAGGCAAAGGCTCTCATCGAAAAGAGCCAGGCAAGCCCCGAGGCAAAGAACTATGTGATGGCAATGATTGAGTATCACGTCTATATGTCATTCATCGAGTATCCTGTAATGTATGCAAGCGTACGCGGTCTCGCTGTCGAGGAGCAGGAGATCGGCGACTATTGGAATATTATGGACGGTTACGTTGTAAGAGGTGATGCCGAGTCAATGAACTGCCCCGAATATGCGAGTTTGCTTATGCGCTACTGCTTCTTCATGAACGAGAAGGCTGCGAAGGAGGCTGGAAAGGCCTATGCTATGCCAACCATGATGGAAGACATGTACAAGGAACTTGCTGCATACTACGATGGCGCTCAGAGGGATTTTGTACTCTACACATTGTTGCGCAACTTCATCATGAACGGCCGCGAGATAGAAAGAGCCGATGTGTTGTACAATGATTATGTTGAAAAATACAACAGCAACGTATTCTACAAGAGCATCATCGACATGCTCATGCAATAATTGTAAAACCATATAGTCAAGTTCATTATGGGAAAAACTATTTTCAACCCTAAGTTTTTCTGCAAGATATCCGTTCTTGTCGTGCTGCTGTTGTGCAGTGCGGCAACTGCTGTTGCACAGGATGCAGCCAGCTGGAAGGAGAAGCCTGTAACATTGAGGGTAAGTAACCAGCCTCTTGGCAAGGTGCTTGAGATGGTTGCCGAAGCTGCAAATGCAAAGATTACATTGCAGGAGGTATCGCTTTGGAATGTCAGCAAGCCTATAAGCCTCGCAGTCAAGAATAAACCGCTCGACAAGGTGCTTGGCGAGCTCGTTGGCGACCAGGACGTCATAATACGCTATGAGGGCGAGAATCAGATTGTCCTTCAGCCCGACAACCGGAGCGAGGGTAAAGGTGACGAGGTGTTTGTGTCGGGACAGGTGTTCGACCGTGATACACAGGAGTCGCTCATTGGAGCTACTGTGTTGATAACCGACGGTACAGGCAAGGACCAGGGCGCAAGAGGATGCGTTACCGACATTGATGGCAAGTTCAGCCTGCGATTGAACAGGAAAGAGTCCATCAGCATCTCTTTCGTTGGTTACGAGACTGTCTCAAAGCAGATATTGAAGGATGAGAACAACCTGCTCATTGAGTTGAAACCGTCCATCGAGATGGCTGAGGTTGTCGTTACCGGTATCAGCCGCCGCAGCAAGGACAGCTTTACCGGAAACTATGTAGAGGTGAAGGGTGACGATTTGAGAAGAATGAGCCCTACAAATATTCTCAAGGGAATCCAGTTCTTCGATCCAAGTTTCAAGATTATCGAGAACAACCTTGCAGGTTCGGACCCTAACGCCGAGCCCGACTTCCAGATACGTGGTGACCAATCGTTCGGCTCCAAGTCTTCGAACAGCATGGATCTTATGCTCGATAATGTGTCAAGCCGTCCTAACACCCCGTTGTTCGTGCTTGACGGTTTCATTGTTCCCATGAGCCGCATCCTTGACCTTGACCCCGAGCGTGTGGAGAATATCACTGTCCTGAAGGATGCCGCGGCTACATCGGTATACGGTTCGCGTGCAGCCAATGGCGTTGTGGTGGTTGAGACAAAGGTGGCGCCCGACGGTGCACTCTCGGTCTCATACAACGGTACAATGACAGTGCAGACCCCGGATCTTACCGATTACAATATGATGGATGCTGCAACAAAGCTCGATACAGAGTGGAGAGCAGGCCTTTATAACCCCACCAATGCCGCACAGATGAACCTGTACAACAGCTACAGACGTAATGTGCTTGGTGGAGTGGATACATATTGGCTCTCGAAACCGTTGCGTACAGCCATACAGAACCGTCACTCGTTGAGCGTGGCGGGTGGTACCGATGTGTTCCGTTATAGCCTTGACATCAATGCCGCGATGCAGCCCGGTGTGATGAAGGAGTCAAGCAACGGCACAAAGGGTGTGAACTTCAACATGACCTATCTGAAGGACAAGTTTACCATGCGTGCCAATGTGAGCCTTTCCGAGTCCAACAGCAGCAACTCGCCTTATGGCTCATATTCACAGTATACAAGACTGAATCCATACTACATTCCTGTTGATGCCAACGGACAGCCAATAAAGGTTCTTGACAACAACACCGTGAGTGGACAGAGCAAGGTAATAACAAACCCGTTGTATGATGCAACCGTAGGTATCAAGGATGTCACAAACAGCCTTAGCATGAATACCAGCCTTAGTCTGGAGTATATGATACTCAAGAACCTGCGTATTACCGAGCAGCTCTCTTATACACGAGGTCTTGCGGGAACAGACAAATTCCTCCCTGCCGACCATACAAGCTTTGAGCTCGAGGATGACCTCACACGCAAGGGAAGCTACTTCAAGAGCACCGGCGAGATGTCATCATGGTCAAGCAATTTAGGTATCAACTACAACCTCGTGGTCGATGATCATCTGTTCAGTGTCTTTGGAAACTGGACCGTGAACGAGGACAAGAACAACTATGTCAACCTCTCGGCTACAGGTTACCCCGATGCACATATGGATGACTTCATCTTCGGTAACAAGATGGAGACAAGCATGAGCAACATCGGTAGCGAGAACATCTCGCGCTCGATAGGTTTGATCGGACAGTTCTCATATAGCTATGACAACCGTTATTCAGCCGACTTCAATATCAGCGGCGAGGCATCATCACGATATGCCAACCACGACCTTGTACCTTTCTGGTCCGTGGGTGGTAGATGGAATGTCCACAACGAGAAGTGGTTGCAGGGATATCTCTCGAACCTTGTACTCCGTGCAAGCTACGGTATTACCGGCGAACAGAATTTCAGTCCGTCCGATGCAATCGAGTATTACACCTTCTCGGGTACCATGCGCCCCTATAGCTCATTCCCTGTCCTTGGCGCTCTTTTGAGTGGTCTCAACAATACAGGCCTTGGCTGGGCAAAGACACACAACACCAGTCTGTCGCTCGATCTCGGTTTCTGGAAGAACAGGGTTAATCTCGCATTCAACTACTATAACAACATCACGAAGGAGCTGCTTACCAGCTATGACCTTGCTCCATCAACAGGATTTGCGACAATGGTCATGAATGCCGGAGAGTTGCAGAACCGTGGTTTTGACGTTACATTGAACGTGGTTGCAATGCAGAATCTGCGCAAACAGTTCTTCTGGACTGTCAGTGCCAACGCCAATGCCAACAAGAACAAGATCCGTAAGCTCTCCGATTATCTGAAGAAAGTCAACGAGCAGCAGATGGCGTCGGCAGATGCTCCATTGCCACAGTACCGCGAGGGCGAGTCAACGACAACGCTTTATGTGGTACGTTCATTGGGCGTGGATCCGGTGACAGGCAAGGAGGTCTATCTGAAGCGTGACGGTACAAAGACATTCGTTTGGAATGCCAACGACAAGGTTGCCGTCGGCGACTTGAACCCAAAGATCAGCGGTACGGTATCTTCAAGCATAAACTGGAAAGACATGTCATGTACACTCGGATTCACATATAAATATGGTGGAATCGTATACAACCAGACACTTGTTGACAAGATAGAGAACCAGAATGTCGCATACAACCTTGACTACCGTGCCGGTCAGAACCGTTGGGAAAAACCGGGCGACGTGACACCATACGTGGGTTTCAGCCCAACAGGTGCCAATACTCCTGCCAGCACACGTTTCATTATGGACGACAATGAGATAAGGCTTGCGACCTTGAACCTCGGCTACAGATTTACCGGTGAGGACTTCAAATATCTGCGTCGTGCAAACATTGATGTTCTCGCGTTGAACTTCACTACAAACGACCTTGCCCGCATCTCATCAATAAAGATGGAGCGCGGTCTCGACTATCCGTTTGCCCGTTCATACACACTGTCGCTGTCAATTATGTTCAGATAATTAAAGATTGAAGATGATGAAAAAGAGTATTTATATAATTGTTGCCGGTCTTGTGAGCATGTTCTCTTTCCCTTCGTGCTCAGGATGGTTGGATGTGACTCCAAACACCGATCTGCCGGCAAAGGAACTGTTTACTACCGAGAACGGTTTCCAGAGTGCCCTTGCCGGTCTTTATATTTTGATGACCGAGGAAGATACCTATGGCAAGAACCTCAGCTTTGGACTCACAGAGCAGCTCGTGCAGATGTATGACCGCCTTCCCGAAGGAACTACCGACCGCAATAGCGTCTACATATATGACCGTGAGACAAGCGGTGCATATAATACCAAGGGTGTGCTTGCAAACATCTGGCGTGCACAGTATAACACCATTGCCAATGCCAACAACCTCCTTAAATGGTGGGAACTCAATGGCGATGTCGTGCTGCTTGATTCAACAGTACGCAAGATGATACGCGGCGAGGCTCTCGCCCTGCGTGCATTCCTGCACTTTGACCTGTTGCGTGGTTGGGGACCTGTGAACTATGCCGGAAACCCCGATGCGCGTGAGATGAAATGTATGCCATACCGCACTGTTGCCGACCACTCCAAGCAACCGCTGTTGCCTGCAAAGGATGTCGTGGCAAATATCATAAAGGACCTCAAGGCTGCCAAGGAGTGCCTGGGCTATGAAAAGGAGCTTGACTTGGGCAGTGACCTCACAAAGAGAAACCTCCGTTTCAACTACCATGCCATCAATGCAATGTTGGCACGCGTGTACAGCTATGCCGGCGAGAAAGACAGTGCAGCCATGCATGCCCTTATGGTCATTGACGAGTGTGGCCTGACATTGCAGAGCGGCAATGACAATGACCCTATACTCTCAAAGGAGGTTATTCTGGGCCTGAACATGTATGAGCTTGAGGATAATATGTCCGAATACTTCGCGGTGGGTGAGAAGATGAACACCAAGTATTACCTCAACATACCTACATTGAACCAGATATTCGAGTCTGTAGGTTCCGAGAGCGAGGATATGCGTGCCAAAGGCTCTGCATTCTACCGCAACAACGAACAGCAGTGCGCCATATCGTTGAAGTATGTAGAGAATGACAACGGCATAATCCCGCTTATCCGTCTTCCCGAGATGTACTACATTGCCTGCGAGGCTTCGGAATATGCCGAGGAGGCAGCCATGTACGTCAACAATGTCCGCAACAAGCGAGGAATTTCCAAGGCAAAGGATGTATCGTGCGAAACGGAAGAGTTGTGCATCGCAGCGCTCAACAAGGAGTACCGCAAGGAGTTCTATGGCGAAGGACAATACTTCTGGTTCCTCAAGGCGCATGGTGTTGTAGGCACTTTGGCTCATTGCCCCGAGGTGACACTTGCCCAGGAGAATTTCATATTCCCATTGCCCGATGCAGAGGTAGAGTTCGGATGGACCGGCGAGAATGAAGATTAATAGCAAGATAAAGTAGCAGATATATGAAAAAGAGCATTCTTTATATAGTTTGGCTGTTCGCCCTGTCGTTTGTGTTGACTGCCTGTGAGGGCAGTGAACCCGATCTGTTCGACAAGGATTCGAACGGTGCATATTTCGACTATAACAATGCAAATGAGTTCGAGCAGACACTCAATTTCAGTGATTACATCGTGGGAGACCCCGACACCGTGTCAGTGACCTTGAAAGTGAAACTGTTGGGATATCTTATGGATGAGGAGCGTACCCTTTCGGTAAAGACAAAGGATGTCGAGGGATATGAGCCTGCCGATGTCACTATAGGTAAGGTTACCTTTGCCAACAAGGAGTATGAGAAACAGATAGAGGTAAAGGTCAAGCGCCCCGCAGTAGAGGATGTGATGTACGCAGTGTGCATCTATCTCGATGGTAGCGGCGATATCGGTACCGGCATCGACGGTAAGAGCGAGATCAACCTGTATGTGACAGAATCATACTCTATGCCTGCAGTGTGGTACAGCCACATGGATACATATCTTGGCGATTGGAGCAAGGAGAAGCATATATTCCTTGCCAACCATACAGGCAACAACAAGTTCTATGCGAAACTTTTCGACAGCAACACCGAGATGCACATCTTTGATTCCATTGTTGCCCTTAACGTGAGCGCAGTGAACGCACTGCTTGCAAATGAACCGGCTGAGGCTATTGAGGTGGAGCTCCCTATTCTCAAGGAAACTGATTATCCTGCATACAGCAAACCATATTTCTGGAGTGAATATGAGTCTGTGTTGGGTATGTTCAGGGCCGGTAAGTTCTGCCGCTTCACTACAATGCTTGGTGGTGCAACCACAAAGGATGTTGCCGCGCTGTTTGCAAGTGAGGCAGCAAAGGACAAGATGGAGGCCGAGGCCGACAACTTCCACAAGGATGATGTCCTTTACATGCTCAATGAGTATTACAACTATGCCTTGATGGGGCTCCCTATTTCAGAATACAAGGAACTCTGTTGGGTCAAGATGAATGAAACGGCTAACTATAAGGTTAGAATTCCATTCTGGTGGGAGGATCCCAATGCTCTTGGCACCGGCGACATTGTCAAGATGTATTTCGGTGAATACAGTGACGACAAGTACAAGTTCATGCTGATGACAATGCTTGCCGAGGATGGTGCCGACTACTTCATCACAGAATCCATTCTGCCATTCGTATATGATAAGGAGAGTGGCTCCTTTGGTTGGGATAAATCATTGTTCGGAACAAAAGAGCTTGCGGGCGAGGAGCGTCTCAAGGAGTGCTACCGCATCATCAAGGCAAAGAACGACAGCCGTCCGCCATCAAGACGCTTTGATATCCCCACCGTTGTTCTTGACTGAAACTATAGAATCAACACCATTGAAAGAGAATAATTTATGAAAAAGATATTATCATTTCTGTTATTTGTACCTTTGTTGTCGGCCTGCTATGAGGATTTGGGCAACTACGACTACACTCTTGACTCAATGAACGAGATAACCGCTGTTACCTTCACACCATCGGTGGTGAGGTCGGCAAGCGGCGACATTATCGAGGTGCAGCAGGCTTTGGACGAGAGCGACACCCGTCGTCGCGTTGATGCTGTTGTTGAGCAGACTCTCGCCCAAGACCTTGAGGATTTGGATTTCTATTGGTTCAGGACATATGTCGATGAGAACGGCGAGGCTGTGCAGGATACCGTGCGCACAAAAGGATATCTGGAGTTCGACCTCCCTGTCGGCAAGGCAATGTCGTACAACATATTCCTGCAGATATATGACAGGACTACTGACCTGTCGCACTATTCGGGCTTTGCAATAAAGACACGTCCGGTGTTCAAGAACAGCCTTTTTGTCATGCATGGCGGCGAGGGCAACCGCAAGATAGGCAATATTGAGGTCATTGGTAACGAAACCAAGATATATACCGATGTCAAGGCTGTGACCAAGGACAACAACCACTATGAGAACGCAACAGGTTTCGGTTACACAACCTATATCAATATCCCCGACAACTTGACAAACATTGGCGAGACCTCGGCCTTGACTGTCTTCTGCAACAATGGCGAGAGCAGGGCTTATGATCCTCACGGAATGAATGTGAAGTTCACTGCACAGCAGATTTTCAAGCCCCAAAGCGAGAACTTCACTTACCGCAAGACTGTGCAGACCGGCGATCCTTCAAATTATACACTCTACAAGGTTGTACTTACCGAGAACGGCGAGGTGTATGTCGGTAATGTCGTGCAGGCGCTCTACAAGCCCGGTCATGGCTGTGAGAATGCCGCCGACGTGGGGCACCAGACCGATTACGAGATTACTGCTGCGACAATCACACACAACCGTTTCCTCATGTGGGATGCCAAGAACAACCGTTTCCTCTATGCCGCAAAGGAGGATGGTGGCTTTGCCATTGATGAGGGCAACTCCATCAAGCCAAGCTACACCTCAAGGAATCCTTTGCTCGATGCACATGTTCGTTTCCAGGGCCTGCAGCGCTCGCCCGAGGGTATGACTGCCGTTATGGGATACATCAACTACCGCGACAACTACAGCCAGCAGAACCCATATTTCATCTTCAAGGATGAGGAGACCGGTGACTACTACCGCTATGAACTGCTCATGCAGAACATCGGCGATGGCAGCAAGGTAAGGAGATCGCGCAGCGCCGATGGCGAGGAGGAGATCCTTTCGGCCTACACCGTTGTTGGCGAGAAGAAACTCGCAGGGCTCACACCAAGCGACATGTCTACCATTACTTACAACTCATGGTTCACTACTACCAATCTCTTCTTTGCTCAGGGCAACACCGTTTACCGTTATAATGTGTCGAACGGAGACAAGTTCGTTGTGTATGAGGCGCCACAGGGATATGAAGTGACTAAGATCAAGTTCCGCACCGAGGATAGTTCGGCATTCAGCAGTGACCTTGGCCTGCACATGAACATTGTAATGTCCAATGGCACAAATGGCGCTGTGGCCGAGATAAAGTTCACAACTGCGGCCGATGTTGATAATGATTTCACTCCGCTTTTCTATGACAGAGACAACGAGGGCAACCTCTGGGGCGAAATCAAGGACATCATATTCGTGAATGAATATGCTTATGAAATGGTTTATTAAAACAAGGGATATGAAAAAGAATATATTGTTTGCATTGCTTGTGCTTTGCTGCGCCATGACATCAGTAGCACAGAGTACCATAAAAGGAAAGGTTGACGGAATAAAGAGCGGCACCCTCTTTCTGCTTGCACAGACTTCGGAGCAGAAATCCGATACTCTTGGCAGCTGCAAGATAAAAAAAGGAAAGTTTGAACTGAAAACCAATGTTGCAGAGCCAATGTTGACACAACTTGTCGTAGGCGGTTTCTCGGGTGGTTTCACACTGTTCGTTGAACCCGGTGTCAAATATGATGCCTTCTTGAGCAATGGCGATGACTATTACATAAGAGGTGGTCTCCTGAATGACAGCTATACAGCCCACATGCGACGTTCCGACTCGTTGCGCGCCGTTGTTACAGGCTTGCAGGAGCGCTATGATGCTTACCGTGCCGGTAGAAAGTTCCGCAGTGCAAGCCTTGTGAATGACACGCTGCAGCGCGAGCAGGAGAACCTGCGTGCAATGACACAGAGCTTCCTTGATGCCAACGACAACGTGATTATGGCCTATACCATCTATTCGAATATCGTTATGCGCGATATGGGCTTCAAGGAGACACGCCGCATGTATGCCTCTATGGGCGAGGGTGCAAAGGCAACCCAGTTCGGCCGCATAATCAAGGAACGCATAGACCGCTTGTCAAAGACCGACAACGGCGCGAAAGCCCCGGACTTCACACTTTGTGATGTTGACGGCAACCCTGTAACCATGAGCGCTGTCAAGGGAAAGATAAAGATCATCGATTTCTGGGCAAGCTGGTGCGGTCCATGCCGTCTTAACAACCCCGCGCTGAAAAAGATATACGAGGAGTTCCACGATAAGGGACTGGAGGTCATTGGCGTTTCGCTCGATGAGGAGAAGGAGGATTGGGAGTTCGCCATTGAAAAGGATGGCCTTGGCTGGATCAATGTATCTTCGCTCAAAGGCTGGGAGTGTGAAGTGGCTCGTCTTTACAATGTTAAGGGCGTTCCCGCACTTTTTATACTCGATGAGAACAACAATATCATAGCAACAGGTCTTCGCGATGAGCAGCTGAAGATATTCTTGCAGGAGAACCTTAAATAAAAGAAATTATGAGAAAGATTTTTATATTGGCCCTGTTGGCCATTTCAACGGTTATTACAGCCCAGGAGAAACGTTTTGTCATCAAGGGCGAGATGAGCAGCCCTTATCTGTGCTACAGTGATGAGGCTGTCAAGGAGGTAAGTCTTGAACAGATGGTCGACGGTCAGGCGGTTGTTACAGCCACAGTGCCTGTTGTCGACAACAAGTTCGTGTTCGAGGGAGTTGTCCCCGAGGAGCTCGGCCTTTTCAACATCACAGGTTTTGACAACGGTACAATACAGCTGTTCATTGAGGAGGGCGTGATAAACGTCGGCCCGTTCAATGCGGCATATCCTGTAGGTGCCCGAATAGGCGGTACACCATGTAACGACATGTATCAGGCCTATATCGATCTCAACAGCGAGTGTGTCAAGGAGGCAAAGGCACGCATGAAAGAGGTACAGGAGAACATGCCGGCAAATGTAAAGGGCAATCTCGAGGCCGAGGCAAAGTACACATCGCCTGTGTTCTATGTGAACAACATCCACTTCAAGGTGGCCATTATGGATTTCATATACAAGAATATCGATTCGCCGGTTGCCTTGTATATAATCAAATATTCAATGATGCCGACATTCACTACCGATGTCATCCAGAACTTCATTGATGCAGTCCCCGAGGAACTCCACTCATTGGCAATGTACAAGGAGCTTGTCAATGATGTGCTGTCGGCAAATCTCAAGGTCGGCTCACAGGCTCCCGATATCACAGGCCGCACTCCCGAGGGCAAAGAACTCTCACTCTCCGATTTCCGTGGCAAATATGTGTTCCTTGATTTCTGGGCAAGCTGGTGTGCTCCATGTCGCCGCGAGATCCCATATCTCAAGGAGGCACTCGCATACTCGGGCGAAAGCGATAATATTGTGGTGCTCAGCTACTCTATTGATGATGAGTATGAGGATTGGACAGGCTGCATTGCCGACAATGAGCTCACACACAGGAATTGGGTACACATCTCGGCACTCAAGGGTTGGAACAGCGAGGGTATCAAGCTGTTCAGCGTAAAGGGTGTTCCTTTCACTGCGCTCATCGACCCCGATGGCAATGTCGTGGCGTTTGAGTTGCGTGGCGAGGAGATGGTAAAGAGATTGAAGAAAATCGTAGACGGTGTAAACGAATAAGGAGAAATGGTTATGCTACACAGAATATTATCTACAGTTATAGCGGCTTTTGTATGCGTTGTGGCCGGCGCGCAGGGAACTTGTGTCATCAACGGTAATATTGCCGATGGAACTAAAATAAAGAAGGTTGCTCTGACACGCACCAATGAACTTGGCAAGACCATTGAGGTTGCAACTGCCAAAGTGAAAAAAGGCAAATATACTTTCAAGTATGAACTCTCTAAGGAGGAGCCTGTATTGATGTATAATATAACAGGCATTGGTCAGGCAGGTATCGAACTCTTTGTTGAGCCCGGCGAAGTTACTGTACACACTCCTTTTGTTGCCCAGGTTGGGGAGAGTGCCGTATCGGGCACCCCGACAAATGATGCATACGCTGAATATAATGCCATATTCGCAGCAGGGGCTGATGAGGTTGCAGCACTGCTTGCTGTGCTCGAGACACGCAATGGCAAGGAGTGGATGGAAAGTGCCGAGGGTAAGGCCGCTGCCAAAAGAATAGTGGCAAGAGAAACTGTGAAGACCGAATCGCAGGCTTTGCGATACCTCATTGACAACAACGCATCTCCAATGACTCCGCTTGTCATAGAGCGCTCTTTGTTGCCAAAGCTCACCACAGCCTATGCCGACCAGATGTTGAAGACAATTCACTTCTCGTTGGAAAGCCACCCATACTATCTCTCGCTCCGTAACAAGGTGCTTGCAAACGATCTGAAGGTTGGTAACGAACTGCCCGACATTACATTGCCTTTGAGCAACGGCGAGGTAAAGACACTCCACGATTTCCGCGGCAAATATGTGGTTCTCAACTTCTGGGCAAACGGTTGCTCAAAATCGGCCGACATGCTTGCCGAGATGAAGAACCTCTACGAGGTTGTAAAGGAGAATCAGGACCAGTTTGTTATGATAAGCGTAGCACTGGAGAGTGATGCTGCCGCATGGCAGGCTGCCGTGAATGCCAATGGTATGAACTGCGAGGGTTGGTTGAATGCCTGTGACCTTGCAGGTGCCGATTCGCCTGCAGCAAAGCTTTTGGGCGTTGATAAAGCGCCGAGAATAATCCTTGTTGAACCAGAGGGACGCGCTGTTTCACTCGATATGGATGTTGATGAGGTAGTAATGCGTGTTGAACAGATACTCTCGGGCGATCTGTACTATTTTGACCAGGCCGATTACAAATAATGGTCTATTCCCATTATTACAATTCAAGCGACTCACTATAAGGTGGGTCGCTTGAGTTGTTCTAGCATTAGTCTATATTGGTAATTACCGTATAATGTCATCTCGACGATTGCAATGAGGAGAGATCTCAAACCAATTGACGAGGTGATTCATTTGGCGTCAAAAATACAATAACAAAGATACTTCGCTATGCTCAGTATGACAGGAATTATGAAGGTGTAGACGGGTGTGTCTGCCCGAAGAAATGCTTTGCTTGGGTAATTAAATGGGCAAGGATTTACTCCCTGCCCATTTGTTGTTATTTGTGATAAAAGATTACTTTACAAGTACCACTGACAACACTTGCTTCTCGCAACCCGCACGGCGCAACTTATAAACTGCTCTCCTGCCCGAGGGGAGCTGTCGGCTTGCCGACTGAGGAGAGGGAGCGCTACGCGTGACCTATTGCTGCAAGTGTTATCGAAGTTTTGGTGATTACTTTACCAAAACTTTCGCTTCGCGCAAGTGCTTTACATTCGGTAATGTTTGATTAAGCAAGCTTATCAACCATTACTCTCACTTTACAAGCACTTTCTTGCCATTTACAATATAGATACCAGCGTTTGTGATCTTCTCTACGCGACGGCCTGTGATGTCGTAGATAGTCTTCTCAACATCGCCTGCAGTGATCTCCTCAATACCAGCAGGGACAGTTGCCTCCTCAAGTACCCAAGTTGCGGCCTTATCCAATCCTGCATCGCAGAATGGATACTCAACACCGCTTACAGCCTCAACCTTGAAGTAACCTCTTGAGTTTGTGATGTAGAACTGTGTCTCGTCAATGAAATCAAAGCCAAGAGCGCTCTTCTCCTCCTTAGAACCGTCAACATTCCACTGGCGGCAAACGATATAGTGGCCCTCCAATGACTTGAGGTAGTATTTACCGTTGCCGGCATCCTCAACTTTGAATATCTGGTCTCCGCTCTCTTCCATGTTCTCAACCTTTACACCACCTGTCGCTCCAGTTTGGTGTGTCTCGTAGTTGCCGATGTGGAGGTATTTGCCACTGAGGACATCCTTCACGCGGTAAGCCTTTGTCAAATCAATATCCTGTGCAGGAACATCTGGTGTACCACTGCCTGCAATTGTCCATGTGTATGTGCCACGGCAGCAGCCGTTCTTGCCGTGCCATTTCATGTTGCTGTAGCCCCACTCGTCAATGTAGCTCTCGCCTGCATAGTCAACAACAATTCTTGTCAAATCAAGAGTGTATGTACCAGTCTCTGTAATAGGGGTTGATGTGTAATCATTACCGCTCCATTCCGCGTTTACAAGGTACTCCATTTTGTTGGTCAAGTTGTAGCTGCTTGGTGCGTATGTCAAGGTGTAGTTCTGCTTGTCACCATTAAGAGTTACCTGGAGTGAAATCATCTGCCAATCTTCATCGTATGAAGGCTGGATGAACTGGTTGAACTCAACGACAATCTTGTCAAGCTGGTTTACAGGGCCTGCAACAGGAGTAACGCTTACAACCTCCAATGGAGTGATTGTGAATGTGTACAATGTAACGTTGATTTCGCGCTCTTCGTTTGCCACACCATCCATTGTGAATGTACCTGCAGGGATGTAGAATGTGTATGTGCCCTCCTCTGTGAACTGTTGTGGGAATGTAACGACAATCTTGTTGCCCTCCTTGTTTGCTTCACCGGTAACCTGGCTCTCTGATGGAGTCCATACCTGTATACCGTTCTTGTTCACGATTTCAACGTTTGTAACGTTCTGGAATGTGATTTCAAGGTTGCCAAGTTCCTTCACCCTGTCACCGTCGTTGATGTTTGTTGCAAATGATGGAGTTGGGTCAATAACCTGGAAGTATACATATTTGTAATTGTTCAAGGCACCATCCTCGCTTTGGAATACACCTTGATGTATGTCAAGGTTATATGTACCTGGTGTTGTGATTGGCGCGTCAAGTTCCAATGTAACGGTCTTGCGGTCATCGCTGTATGTTACTTCATTCTTGAAGTTTGCAACAGGTGTCCAATCGTTGTCAAGAATTGACAGTTTGCTTGTTTCAACACTTGCAATTGCTTTTGGGAATGTAATCTCAATCTTGTCGAGTGTTGTTACGCCCTCTGTTGGAGAGACGCTCTCAATCTCCATAGAAGATGCGATGTTGAAAGTGAATGTCTGCTCTGCAAACTCCTCACCTTCGGTGCTCTTGATGCAGCCTGCAGGGATTGTGTAGCTCCACTGGCCTGGGCTTGTAATGTACTGGTCCTGCAACTCCTCTTTACCTTCCTTGTCAACAACGCTCTTCTGCTCAAACAAGAACAGGACTGTGTTGGCGTCAAGCCACTCGTTGTCGCTGATGCGTGTAATCTTAACCACCTCGCCGCTGGTGCTGTTCTTTACCTCGATGCCACCCTCGGGCACTGTTGCCACAACGTCCTTGTTGAATACAAGGCGGATGTCATACACACCGAATTTTGAACTGCCATCTGCAGGGTCTGAATACTCCAGTGCAAGTGCGGCATTCTCGTCGCCTTTGTCCTGTGCCATAGATGTTCCCAAAACTGCGAACATAGACATGAATAAGAGTAAAAGTTTCTTCATAAAATTGGGTTTAAGTTAATAATATTATCTTCTTTTTCAATCAGGCTTCCCCTTTAAGGGGAATAATACACCGCGAATATAGTTCATTTTTTAATTGCTTTGCATGATTTATTGAAAAAATGTCGCGCTTGTGCTGCGTTTTTATGAAAAATGGATTAAAAATGTGGCAACTTGCTCCCAAAAAGTTAAAAAGTGTGTAAAACACCGTTCGTCAATGAAAATCTACTCGGCCTAAAAAGAATATTAAGGATGAACGGTTGTTAACTACAATGGCAAGAGTCTATTTTTGGGTGGTAAATGTACCACTAAAAAGGTGGTAAAATAAAGAATGTCTTGCAGACAAAAATATAAAACAACAAGCACCAACTACTTGGATAATCAGTAATTAGTGCTTGCTATGGTACGCCAAGACATCGAAATATTGAACCTTTGGGAGGACTTCAAAAAGGTAGTGAAATTCATAGATGACAACTTTGAATGGCTTAATCCTTTGATGGAAAGTATTACCAAGAAAAAACTATCGCTGGAATAGTTTGTGAAGTCTATATATAATACTCTTAACGCAAGTTGCTAATATTTTTTCAGAAACAAAAAAAATGCTATTTTTGCATTGATTGAATAAATATTGGTACTTGGTATTATAGTATTAAATCCTTTTGTATGAGTTGGAAAGATAATGCAATAGACATTCTTAAAGAAAGTTTGTATCCAATTCCTTCCGAATTGAATGAATTAGATTGGAAAAGTGGCTTGTCTTGTAAAACAGAAAGATTGGCTCAGCATATATCTGCTTTTGCAAATAATAAAGGCGGCGGCATATTGGTGTATGGCGTTAATGATGATGGAACAGTTTTTTCTCCAACACAAGAAGAAATAGACCAAATTATACACAAGTTGGGAAATATCGCTAAGAATAATCTTTCGTATGCCATTTCGATAGATCATACAATTCTAGAATTTGAAGGAGAATCTCTTTTGTTCGTATATATACCTGAACAAAAAGAAAGACCAGTGCATTTAAGAGGTAAAGATGTGTATGAGTCATATTGTCGTTCTGCAAAGCAAACAGTAAAAATGTCAAGACAACAGGTACATAATCATATTGCAGAATCGCAGGGGTTATCTTTTGAAAACAGAATCGTAAAAACCGAGTTAACAGTTGTTGATGTCTTGTCATTATTAAATTATAATAAACTCTTTGAATTATTAGATAAGAATGTACCATCCTCTACCGATTCTATAATAAATAAGCTTTTGGAATATGGTTGTTGTGAACGGAATGGCAAACATTATGAAATTACAAATTTGGGCGCTCTTTTGTTTGCAAATAACTTTTCAGATTTTCCACAATTAAAAGGTAGAGAAGTTATAGTAAGAAAATATCAGGGAACAAATAATCGCAATCAATTATTTGAACAACACGGTCAATTGGGGTATGCAATTGGATTTGCAGGACTTATTGATTTTATAATGAAAAATGTAGTTGATGATGAGAATATTGAAGTGACAAGAGAGTATGATTATAAATACCCCAAAGTGGCTGTTCGAGAGTTTGTCGCTAATGCAATTGTTCATCAAGATTTTTCGGTTACTGGAATTCCAATATGTATTGAGATTTTTACAAATAGGTTAGTTATTACCAATCCAGGAGTTCCCCTTAATGATGTTAATAGACTTATTGATTTGCCACCTCATTCAAGAAATGAGAGATTGGCTGAAACAATGTTTTTACTTAATATGTGTGAACGTCGAGGTAGTGGTGTAGATAGAGCGATTGAGGCTATTGAAAAGATGCAACTTCCTCCTGTTAAAATTTCCAAGAACGATGATAGTACGAAAGTTACATTATATCCTAAGAAAAATTTATCAGAAATGACTAAGGGTGAGAAAATTGCAGCTTGCTATCAACATGCTTGCTTAATGAATGAAGATGATAAAGCAATAAATAATCAATCAGTAAGAGAAAGGTTTGGTCTTGATAAGAATAAATCTGTAGAAGCATCTCGAATTATTTCTGATACTTTGGAGCAAGGTCTTATCAAATTTGCAGATGCTGATGTTACTTCTAGGAAGTTTGCTACTTACAAACCTTATTATGCGTAAGTTTATTTTCAAACAAAATCAGTCGTTTCTGTAAGGTGTTGATTTATAACGACTTCTTTTTTGCAAAATAAATCCGTTGATATTGAAGGTAATGTTTGAATGATTAAGAAGTGATATGTTTTTACAGATAAAAACAATCATTAGAATAGAAAATTCAGCACCTCAGAAAAAGGGTAGTCTTATGTAATTTATGAGGCTATCCTTTTTTTGTACCCCTCCCTATGCCCTTATTTCAAGGTTTTTCCCCGTAAGCCTCCTCTTTTTTTGTTCCCGGGAGGTAGGCATAATAGCCTTACACCTGTTTGGTGTATTGATTTTGTCTTTGTTGGCAAAAAAAATAAACTTTTACTTTACTTACTTTTCATACTTCCGTACTATTTACATAAAAACAACATAAGTATGGAAAAATATAAAAGGAAATATCGCCAACTGAGCGATGAAACGAAAAGTAAAATCAGTGTATCAAGCAAGAACAAACCTAAATCAGCATTGCATAGGCAACATATCCAACAATCAATGTTGCGTTATTGGTCCACAGTAGGGAATAAGCCAACAGATTTGCCAATGAATGATTATCTAAAAGATTATATGTGTTATTTCAATCTATCTATGCTGTCTTTGTAGATTTTGATAAACTTGTAAATAAGACAAAGAAAACATAAAGAAAAACATACAACCAAAATATAACTCACATAAATGTTTATTGTGATTCCAAATAAAAGAACAAACAATAAGCAGAATGTTATTGCAGTAATATAAATGGTGCTAACGATATTTGCCCTTTTCATTATTTTTTGGCAGTATTCATATTCGAAAAAAGCATTGTTTATAGGGCGGTATATATTGATGTAAAAATCTCCTGATACATTCATTAGTGTTTCGAGTGATGGCTCATATTGTTTATATTTGGGTGATATATTGTACAACTGTTCTTTTATGTCTTCACTTCTAATAAGATAATCGTTGTGCAAACAAATGTAAGGCATTACATATTGTGATTTTTCTGATAAATAATACCAAACTCCGTTAATCGTTTTTTCGCATAGGTCATCCAAAGTACAGGCTGTAAATGAATGATAAATGGGTTTATTGTTGTCTATTGTTGCAATTTTATGGATAAGTCCTTTTAAGGTATCTGTATAACCTGATTCGTCTTTTTCGTAACTGATACTACTTTCCATTAACTTAACAAAATTTATATAAGATATTAAACGGCTTTCGAATGGTTTTATCTTATTGTAAAATCTATCGGCTATTACATTGTTTAAATGCAAGGTTTCGATTAAGATGATCAAGATGCCACCTGTTAATAAGGTTGATAATATTGTTATTACATCACTAATTTGATTTTCCATAATCTAGTAAATTAAAAGTTTCAACAAAGATAATATTTTGATTTAGGTTGCATACTATATCTGTTTAATTTGCTATATTTGTATCGTCCTAGTTAGGACATACATATTGAGGTGTTATTGAAATTATCTTCTACATTCAAACTTCGCAACTTTGATATTGACATGAAGATGATGGCAATAGCACCATGCCAGTTGTTATATCTATATTCCTTTTGGAGGATACGATATACCTTTTGGTGTGGGCTATTGTTTATCTATGTCAAAGGTAATGCGAAGACCTGAATGTAGGATAAACATATATAGTTCACACCTTTTATTTTAAGGGATTGTATAACTTTAAAAGGGATATTATGAAAAAAATCGGCAAGGTGGACAAAAAGTAGGATAAAACCTTTGTAATTATTTGATTTACATATCTTTGCGAAGATTATTATTGATATGCTAAAAAAAATGCTTTTATTGTGGCTCTTCCAATGTGGTCAAGAACGGCCTGAGAGGGCGA